>NZ_CP196560.1:2153585-2461240 GCF_051801355.1 Haloarchaeobius ordinarius
GGTGTGAGAATCCCGGTCGCGAGGGTCGGTCGACCGCGAGCGGCCACCAGCACGATGCTCCCGACGTGATGGTTCCACCATCGCCTCCCGACTCGAACGAATGGTCCAGTAGTCTCTCTCATCGAGCCGGTCGAAACTCTAACCACAGAACTTTAGGTTTAGACGAGTCTAATCCAACGTAGAATGCTCAGTGACGTCATGGAGGACTACCTGAAGGCCATCTACTACCTCCAGGAACACGAGGGGACGCCGGTTACGACATCGCAGATAGCGGAGTACCTCGGCGTCACGCCGCCAACGGTCACGAGTATGATAGAGAAACTCGACGACCGCGGACTGGTCGACCGCGAGAAGTACAAGGGTGTCGAGTTGACCGAGGAGGGCGTCACCGTCGCGCTGGAAGTCCTCCGTCACCACCGCTTGCTCGAAGCATACCTCACGGAACACCTGGACTACGACTGGTCCGAGGTCCACGAGGAAGCCGACGTCCTCGAACACCACATCTCCGAAGAGTTCGAGCGACGGGTCGCCGAGGCGCTCGGAAACCCGACCGTCGACCCGCACGGCGACCCGATTCCGAGTGCCGACCTCTCGCCGCCCGAGGAGGGCGGCCTCACCGCCCTCTCTGAGCACGACGAGGGTGCTCGCGTGGAGATCGCACGCGTCAGCGACCGCGACGAGGAGGAACTGCGCTACCTCAAAGACGCGGGCATCGTGCCGGGGACCGTCGTCGAGGTCGTCGACGTCGCCCCCTTCGGGATGATAACGGTCGCGGTCGGCGGCCACGAACAGAGCCTGCCCGACACCGTCGCCAGTTCGATCCGGGTCAAACCGGTCGGACAGGAGACCGAGCGTGCTGCAGGGGGTGCCTGACTGTCGGTCTGAACTATGGAATACTTCGAAATCGTCGCTATCGCGTTCGTCGCACAGCTCGCCGTCCTGCCCGGGGAGAAGGTGCAGTTCATCATCGCCGGCCTGTCGACGCGCTATCACCCCGCAGTCGTCGTCTCTGCTGCCGGGACCGCGTTCGCTGGCTGGACCGCGCTCGAGATAGCGTTCGGGAACGCCGTGAAGCAGGCGCTCCCACCGGTCGTGTTGAGCGTCATCAGCGGGCTGCTGTTCTGTCTGTTCGCCGTCCTGCTCTACCGGTCGATGCCCGAGGCCGACGGTGTCACTGGTTCCGGGGGTACCGAGGCTGACAGGGTCGAGACAGACGGCGGGTTCGCCGGGCTGAACGACGACGAGACGTTCGACGTCTTCGGCCACGAGGTCCCCCAGTACCTCGGCGGCTGGCTCCCTATCTTCGGGATGATGGCCGCGGGTGAGTTCGGTGACAAGACACAGCTCGTCACCATCGGGCTGGCCATCGAGTACGGGGCGACGTCTGCGATCTGGGCCGGTGAGATGCTCGCCATCATCCCGGTCAGCATCGCGAACGCACTGTTGTTCTACCGGTTCTCGCACGCCTTCGACGCCCGGATCGCCCACGGGGTCTCGGCGGGGCTGTTCGCGTTCTTCGGTATCGACACGCTCCAGAGTATCGTCACCGGGTTCTCGGTCTGGGAGACGCTGGTCGGTATCGTGGCGAACCAGCTCACCGGGGTCGTGGACGCCGCCGTGGCCCTGGTCTGACCCCTCGACCATCGGCAGGGTGCCCCGCAGACGGTGTGTTTTTCAGTCAGCCTGTCGCAAGATTCTCTATGTCCCTCCTGACGACCGGGCTCATCGGACTGGTTTTCGGGCTCGCGCTCGCGTCCCCGCCAGGACCGATGAACGCCATCATCGCCGAAGAGAGCGTCGTCCGCGGGTGGCTCGCAGGCGTCCGCGCGGGGCTCGGTGCGTTCACCGCCGACGCCTGCTTTTTCGTTCTCGCCTACCTCGGCGTCGTCTCGGTCGTGGACCGCTCACCCGCGCTGCGTGGTGTGATGGTCGCCGCGGGCGGCGTCCTCATGCTCTACTTCGCCCACGGCGCACTCGAAGACGCGCGCTCGGCGAGTTCGTTCGTCGAGACGGAACTGGACGACGACCAGAAAGGATTCCAGAAGGCGTTCGTGCTCGCGCTCACGAACCCCTACCAGATCGTCTTCTGGCTCACCGTCGGCGTCCACATGCTCGACGACGAAGCCATCGACGTGTTCGCGAACGTCCCCTACATCGGGCAGGAACTGGCCGGAACGCTCGTCGTACAGGCGGGGAGCCCGGCGCTCATCGTCGGGTTCTTCCTCGGCATCCTCGTGTGGGTCGCGGGGTTCCCGGCGACCCTCGTCTCCATCGGCCGTCGCGTCGACCGGTTCGCACCAGCGGTGGCTGGCGCGAGTGCCGTGGTCCTGGCCGGGTTCGGGCTCTACTTCCTCGTGGACGCGAGCGGGACGCTCGTCGCGCTCTTCTGACTCGTCACGAGAACCGTGTTCGACCGCCTCAGAAGTCGAAGTCGTGCTCGTCGCGCTCCATCTCCGAGACCTCCTCTTCGAGCCACTCGCGGAACCACTTCACCCGCTTGAGGCGCTGGTGGGCGATGCTCTCGGCGGCGTCGGACTCGATGCGCGTGGCGGCGTCCTTGCCGCGTTCGAGCACGCGGTCGACCATCTCCGAGGCGTCCATGTGCGTCCGGGCCTCGTAGCCCATCCGCAACAGCATGAGGGCGGTCCCGTTGGCCCCGACCTTGTCGAGGATGTCCGCCTCGATGAGGCACTGTGTCTCCAGCGGGAGGTCGGAGAGGTCACCCTGGTAAGAGTGGTCTTCGACGGCGCGACACACCTGGTCGACGAACGAGGCCGGGAACTCACCCTGGGATTCGAGATACGTCCGGGCGACCCGGGCACCCTCCTCGGCGTGGACCTCCTGGTCAGCATCGAGCTTTGCGATGTCGTGGAACAGGGCTGCGACCCGCGTGACGTCCACGTCGGCCCCTTCACGGCGTGCGATCTTGGTCGCGAGGTCGACGACGTTGAGGATGTGGTTGTGGCGATATTCAGCAGAGTGCCACGGGTACCAGCGCATCCGGCCGCCCTCGTCCTCGTTCTCGACGCTGGCGAGGAGGTAGTCGTAGACGAACTCTTTCATCGCCTCGAACTCCTGGTCGGTGACGCGGGATTCTTTTATTTCGACACCCACAGAGAATCACCCCGCGAAAAGCGTTCCGTAGTCATTGTTACCCGTACAAACGTCTGTTCGACTCTTAGGCGTTACGACACTGCTAATTAAGTTTCTCGGTCGCTTCGGACCGAACGATGACGACGCCGCTGTATCTCGACGATTCGACTATCCAACAGTTCGACGCGACGGTCGAGCGGGTGCTCGAGGACCGGGTGGTCCTCGACCGGACCGCGTTCTATCCGACCGGCGGGGGCCAGCCCCACGACACCGGACTCCTCACGGCCGACGGCGAGACCTGGCAGGTCACGGCCGTCGAGAAGAAAGACACGATTTACCACACGGTCGAGGGGACCCCACCGGAGCCCGGAACGACCGTCACGGCCGAACTCGACTGGGAGCGCCGCCACGCCCACATGCGGTACCACACCGCCCAGCACCTCCTCTCTGCACTGCTGCTCGAGGAGTACGGCGCCGAGACGACTGGTAACCAACTCTACGCGGACCGGGCGCGACTCGACTGTGCCTACGACCGGTTCGAGGAAGCTGACCTCGACGCCATCGAGACTCGAATGAACGAACTCGTTGCGGACGAGCGAGTGGTCGAGTGGTACGAACTCGACCGCGCGGAGGCCGAAGAGCGGCTCGACACCCAGCGAACCCGCATCGACCTGCTCCCCGACTCCATCACCGAGTTACGCATCGTCGAAATCGCCGGGGAAACCCCCGACGACGACCCCTTCGACCGGACCGCCTGTGCAGGGACCCACGTCTCGAACACGGGCGACATCGACACTGTCACGGTGACCGGCCGGGAGACCCGCGGGAGCGGCGAGGAGCGCATCTACTTCGAACTCTCGGGCTGACGGGCGAGGACCGACCACACATCCCTGCGGGGTGGCGCGACCCCCGCACGCCCCCGGAGTCCTTTTCAACAGCGCCCGCGCACCGATCCGCATGAACGTCAGGCAGGTCCTCCCGCCGGACGCCATCCCGAGCGTCGACGAACCCGAATTCGTCTCCGTCGGCGAGTACGACGGCGGCGACGACGACGAAGTGGTGGTCGTCGACGGTGACACACCACGGGCGTACCCGATTCGATACCTGCACTACCACGAAATCGTGAACACGGACCGCGATGGCCACCCCATCGCCGTCACGTGGTGCCCGCTCTGTGGTAGCGCCGTGGTGTACGACAGGGTCGTCGGCGGTCGTCCCCTCACCTTCGGCGTCTCCGGGAAACTCGCGGACGACGACCTCGTCATGTACGACCGCGAGACCGAATCCGAGTGGAAACAGAGCCTCGGCACGGCCATCGCGGGCGAGTACGAGGGGACCGACCTCGTCGTCGTCCCCGCGGCGATGGTGTCGATGACACGGTTCCGTGAGTCTCACCCCGAGGGCGAGGTTCTGGCGCGGCCGGGCGGTCAGACCGAGGCAGGACAGAAAGGCGGCGATGCCGCCCCGGCGGAGTACGACGTAGACCCCTACGACCACTACTTCGAGATGGACGGGTTCGGCCTCGGAGCCCACCGCGGAACGGGCGGACGCGAGTGGGACCGTGACGACGACATCGAAGCCAAGACGGTCGTTCTCGGCGTGGCGGCCGGCGACGACGCGCTCGGCTTCCCGTTGCCTCGCGTCGAGAACGCAGGTGGCGTCGTGCAGGCGACCGTCGACGACCTCACGGTCGTCGTCTTTGCGACTCCGGAGGGAATCCACGCGTTCGTCGACCCCGGCCACGTGTTCGAACCGGTCGGCGACGGACAGTTCGAGGCCGACCGAACGACCTGGAACGGTGCGACCGGCGAGAGCGACGACGGCCGCAGACTCGACAGACTCCCCGCTCGTCGGCTCTTCGCGTTCGCGTGGCAGGACGACCACGGTGCAGGCAGCTTCTACGAGAACTAGTGCTGGGACGGGCCGGTGATTCCTGCTGGTTCAGTCTTTCATGTCCTGGAGCTGGTCGACCAGCTCCTCGTTGGACATGTCGGGTTCGAACTCGACCGTCCCGTCGTGGTCGTGTTCGTGGACGCTGACTGCATCGTCTTCGTCGATGTCGTTGTCCTGTTCCTGTTGCTCGGACTCGTCGTAGCTACCGAAACCCATACCCGCTAGTTCCGGGCAGCCACGGAAAAGTAGTCCGCTTACCGGCCGTTTTGGGGGGCGCTACCACCCGGCCACCGGCCCGGTCACCGAGTCAGTCACCGGCCAGTGAACTCGGCGACGACGTCCAGGTAGGCCGTGCCGTACTCCGTCCCACGGAAGCGCCCCGGCTCGATCTGGTGCCCTTCCGTCCAGTCGTTGAAGCTCGCGACGTTCACGCGCCCTGTGCTGTACTCCCGTGCGAGGGCCATGAGCTCTCGCAGGTGTGATGGCGACCGCGGGATGTGGCGACCCGACCCCCAGCACGAGTTGTGTCGGTCGTCGAACCCCGGGAACGCCATCGGGTGGTACGCCATGTCGTGTTCGTCACAGAACGTCCGGGTCGCCGCGAAGCTCTCTTCGACCCGGTCCCGCGCCGCTGGCCAGTCCGCGGTTCCGTCTTCCCCGAATGCGGTTATCCAGTTCGTCGCTCCGTCGAGGTGTCGGTTCAGTTCGGCGTAGTCATCCGGGAATCCACCGACGGCGTGGTCGAAGAAGTCGCCGGCGAGGAACGGCTCCGTCCCACCGACGGTGAGCTGTTCACGAAGGTACTCGACGAAGCTCCCGGGGCCACCGTACTCTTCGACCAGTGCTTTCGCCTCCTTCGAGTCCTCACTGCCACCCCACGCGAGGAAATCGAAGTCCCAGAAGGTGACGACTGGCCGACCGTCCCGCCTGTGGCATCGGTCCGTCGAGAGCAACGTCTCCCGGAGGAACGCGAAGTCGGCCTCGATGTCACGGTCGCGCCGGAGCGCCTGGCTGATGACGTAGAACGGTTCGACCGACAGCGGGCCGAGGTCAGCCTGCAGGAACGTTCGAAGCCGGTCGTAGTCGTTCCTCGACTCCCCGAAGTTGAACATGACGGTGGAGACGCCAGCGTCGGCGAGCCATGCCGCGTGCTGGCTGGAGACGCCCTGTGGAATCGGGTCGCCGTACGTTCCACCCTCGGGATACGAGACGGTCGTGCACTTCCCGAACTTGTCCCCGGCGAAGGGGATGTAGACGACACCGACGTCTACGGTGTCGTCGGGGGAGTCGGCTGTCGTCGTCTGCACCTCCGTTCCATCGGACCTCGGTTCGGTGATACCAGTGTTCGTCCTCGTCGTGGACTGCGCCGTCCGGGTGGTTCGTCTACTCGTTCCTGTTGGGTTGGTCGACGATGAACACCCGGCTAACCCGGTCCCCAGCACAGTCAAGAGTTCCCGACGGTTCACCCGTGAATCGATTTACCCGTCGTCATTAGTTCTGTTGGCTTCGAAGATGCCGCTGGCCGGCAATAATATACGATATAGTACAGTAGTCCCGAGCGGATTCGAACCGCTGTCAATGGCTCCAAAGGCCATTATGATTGGCCACTACACCACGGGACTACGCAGTAGCAGGTAGCAATCGTACTGGCTTATGAGTTATTATTCTCGGACGGTTTGCACTCGGGTGCGCGGAGACATGCCACGAACGAGCGGGGACAGAACGGTCGGGGCAGGCGGGCTCAGTCGGCAGTCTCGCTGACTTCGAGTTCGAGGTGACAGCACTTGTCGGCCTCGGCGTCGAAGCAGTCCGGGCACTCCGGGCGGCGGTCGATGATGGTGTCGAGTCGGTCGGCGACGGTGTCGTCGATGACGGCCTCGAGCGCGTGGGCCTCCTCACGGAAGTTCTCGACCTCGAGGACGTTCGCGAGGAATCGCTCGATGATGCAGTACGTCTGCAAGGCGTCCTCCGCGCGGAGGATACCGTCGTCGGTGAGTTTCGCACCCTTGTACTTCTCGTGGTCGACGAGGCCACGGCCTTCGAGTTTTCCAATCATCTCGTTGACACTGGCGGGTGAGACGTCGAGCATGTCGGCGAGTGCGCCAGTCGCTGCCGGCCCATCGTTCATCCGTTGCACCAGGTATATCGCCTTGAGGTATTGGTCTGCCGTGTTCATCGGTCTGCCCCCGTCATTCGCGGTCCTCCATGATGGTCGCGACTTCCTCCACGCCGTCGGCCTCCTCCTCGCGGATGCTCCGGAGGGTGTCGAGGACGCGGTCGCGGTCGATGCTGAAGTCGGTGTCGCTCGCCTCGATGGCCTCGATGAGGTCGTCGTAGAACTTGTACGCCGTCTCCTCGTTACAGAGCTGGTCGTACAGCAGGCCGTCGAAGTCCTCGGGTTTCGTCTGTGCGTACTTCGCCTCGACGAGGGTGTTTATCTCCTCGTAGGGGACGGTTTCGGCGTCGAGGTCCTCGATGAGTGCTTCGAGGCGGTCGCGGTGCTCGGCGGACTCCTCGGCGGCGTGCTCCAGCAGGTCACGAATCTCCTCGTCGACCTGTGTGGACTCGTCCCCGAAGGAGTCGAGGTGGTGGTAGGCACGCGACTCGACGACCTCTTCGAGCACCGCGCCGATCTGGAGGAGGCGCGCGAGCTGGTGGTCGGTCGAGACACGCTGACCCAGACTCATATCGAAAAGGCGGGGACGGGGCTACCTAACTCTTGCTGACTGTCGAAACGGTGGGTAATTCCGTGGTTCACAGCCGGTATGGGGCCTGTGAGACAGCCACACTGTCAGGAGCGTAACTCTCAACCCGCCGGCACCGGTCAATACCGACAATGACTACACAGGACTGGTACGAGGACGCTGTCGTCTACACGCTCGACGTGAAGACGTTCAACGACTCGAACGGCGACGGCTGGGGTGACTTCCGTGGCCTCATCGAGCGACTGGACTACCTCGAGGACCTCGGTGTGGACTGCATCTGGCTCCGACCGTTCTACCCGAGTCCGCTGCGAGACAACGGCTACGACGTGGCGGACTACCGGGACGTCGACGACCGACTCGGCTCGCTTTCGGACTTCGAGGAGTTCACCGACGAGGCCCACGAGCGCGGCATCAAGGTGCTCACCGACGTCGTGTTCAACCACACCTCCATCGACCACGGCTGGTTCCAGGCGGCCCGCGAGGACCCAGAATCCGAGTACCACGACTACTACCTCTGGACGAGCCACGTCGAGGACGCCTACAACACCATCAACATCTTCCCGGAGTACGAAGACGGCGTCTGGTCGTACGACGAGGTCGCAGACAAGCACTACTTCCATCAGTTCTATCACCACCAGCCCGACCTGAACGTCGCGAACCCGAAAGTACGCGACGAGATTCACGACATCCTCCGGTTCTGGCTCGACAAGGGTGCCGACGGCTTCCGGGTCGACGCCGCCCACCCGATGCTGATGCAGAAGGGCCACAACGGGACCGAGGAAGGTATCTGGCTGTTCAAAGAGATGCGCGAGGTCGTCAAAGCCGAGAAAGACCACGCCATCCTGCTCGCGGAGGCCGACGACCAGCCGGAGCACCTCGACCACTACTTCGGCGACGGCGACACCTTCGACCTGCTGTTCAACTTCGTCCTCAACGCCCACATGACGTACGCGGTCGGCGTCGGCGACACCTGGCCGCTCCACCGCGCCGACGATATTCTGCCCGACATCTCCGACGTGGGCCACTGGGCGAACTTCCTGCGCAACCACGACGAGTGGAACCTCCTGAAACTCCCCCACGAGACGCTCGAACACGCCCGCGAGTACTTCGGCCCCGACGACGACTCCGCGTGGATCTTCGGCCGTGGGCACCGTCTCCGACTCGCCGACCTCTACGACGGCGACCACGACCGCATCGCGATGGCCCACAGCCTGCTGTTCTCGTACCCCGGCACGCCGGTCATCCTCTCGGGCGACGAGATCGGCATGGGCTCTGACCTCTGGCTCGACGAGCGCGAGTCCGTCCGCACCCCGATGCAGTGGGACGACAGCCAGAACGGTGGCTTCTCCGAGGCCGACCGCGAGGACTGCTACAACCCGCCCATCGCCCACGGCGAGTTCAGCTACGAGCGCATCAACGTCGCCGACCAGCGCGACGACCCCGACTCGCTGCTCTCGCGCATCCAGCGCGTCGTCGACGCCCGGCAGGACAACCTCGAACTGGCCGACGGCTCGTTCCACATCGCCGAGTCAGGCCACAAGGACGTGTTCGTCCACCGCCTCGACACCGACGATACCGCGTACATCTTCGCCCACAGCTTCGCCGACGAACCCCGCGAATCGGTGCTCCAGTGGGAAGTCCCCGATGCGGACACGACCCAGGAACTCGGCCCCGGTGACTACCACGTCGAGGACGGCGGCGTGACGTTCTTCCTCGACGCCTGTGACTACGTCTGGCTGCGCGGCGACAAGAGCCACTGGGACTGACCAGCGCGGACAACCGCCAGCCCGTCCGGCTACCAGCCGAGCATCCAGACGGAATCGACCGTCTGCCGGACCAGCCAGAACCGTTTCTTCGACCCCCGGTACTTGACGTAACTCACCATCCCCAGCAGCAGAAGCAAGACGAGTGCCACGATTGCCGACATCGCGGCCGCCCGCGTCGCCCCCAGTGATGACTCCCCGCCGAGGTACGTCGCGGCCCCGAGCAACAGGGCGAACGGCAGGGCGTCGACGAAGCCGACCAGTACCGCCTTGGGAAGAGTCATGTCGCCGCCTTCACGCGACCGCGAGAAAAGCCTTCGGCCAGGAGACAGCAGTCGCTGGGAGACGCTGGAACGGAAAGAGAGAAAGAACGTGTCCGCGCTTACCCGCGCAGGCGCTCGGAGATGAGCTCTTCGAGGTCGTCGCGGAGTTCGTCCACGGCGACCTCCTCGAGGACCGGCACGAAGAAGCCCTCGACGAGCATGTTCTTGGCGGACTTCGGGTCGACACCGCGCGAGGTCATGTAGAACATCTCCTCGGCGTCCACCTGGCCGACGGTGGCCGAGTGCGAGGCCTCGGTGTCGTGGTTGTTGATGATGAGCTTCGGCGAGGCGTCGGCCTCGGACTCGTCGGAGAGCATCAGCGTGTTCTCGCGCTGGTAGCTCGACGTGTCCCAGGCGTCGCGGCCGACGTCCTGGACGCCCTCGTACACCGAGCGGGCGGTGTCGTCGAGGACGCCGCGGGTGACGAGGTCGGCGGTCGTGTGCTCGGCCTTGTGCCAGACACGACTGTTGACGTCGAAGTGCTGGTCGTCGTGGCCGAAGAACGCGCCGACGATGTGGGTCTCGGAGCTGTCACCGTCGAGCGTCGTCTCGACGCTGGACTTCGTGAGACGAGAGCCGATGTTGCCCTCGATCCAGTTGACCGTGGCGTACGTCCCAGCGGTGCCGCGCTTGAGCGTGTAGTTGTACGTCTCCTCGTCGAGGTTCTGGAGGTTCCCGTACTGGACGTGGGAGTTCTCGCCGGCGACGACCTCGACGATGCCGCTGTAGTAGCGCTCGCCTTCCACCGAGTCACCGGTGGACTGGCGCTCCAGAATCGTGACGGAGGCGTTCTTCTCCGTGACGACGAGCGTGTAGTTGAACAGCGACTGACTGTTCATGCTCGTGCGGATCTTCACGTCCTCGGCGTCGACCTTCTCGGGGACGTAGACGACGGTCCCGTCGGTGAAGAGCGCGGTCGACAGCGCGGTGAGGTAGTTCTCCTGCGGGTCGATGACGCTGCCGAAGTGCTCCTTGATGAGTTCCTCGTGTTCGTCGACGGCCTCGGACCACTCGAGGACGGAGACGCCCTCGGCGCTGACGCGCTCTTTGTCCTGGGCCGCATTGAGCGGGTCGACGAAGCCCTCGAAGTCGAGGTTCGCGAGGTTCGTCCAGTCGCGCCCGGGGGTCCGGATGACACTCGGCATGTCGAGCGATTCGAGTGCCTCGAGTGCCTCGAGACGCGTCTCGAGGAGCCACTCGGGCTCACCCAGCTCGGCCGAAATCTGTTCCACCTGGTCTCGTGTGAGGTTGGCGTGTACCTGTGTGCTCATATCAATTCTCGGGATTACCCGAGGCTACCCTCCATCTCCAGTTCGATGAGGCGGTTGAGTTCGACCGCGTACTCGATGGGCAGTTCCTCCGTGATGGGCTCGATGAACCCGGCGACGATCATCTGCTTGGCGTCGTCGTCGTCCAGTCCGCGGGACTGGAGGTAGAAGACGTCCTCGTCACCGATTTTACCGACAGTTGCCTCGTGGGCGACGTCCACCCTGGACTCCTGAATCTCCATGTACGGCATGGTGTCGGAGGTGGACTCGTTGTCGAACATCAGCGCGTCACACTCGACCGACGTCGAGGAGTCGACCGCGCCGTTGGCGATGTGGACGAGGCCGCGGTAGTTCGTGCGGCCGCCGTCTTTCGAGATGGACTTGGACTCGATGGTCGACTTCGTGTTCGGCGCGTTGTGGTAGACCTTCGCGCCGGTGTCGATGTTCTGGCCCTTGCCGGCGAACGCGATGGTGATGTGGTTGTCCGTCGCGCCGCGGCCCTTCAGGATGGTCGCCGGGTAGAGCATGGTTGCCTTCGAGCCCATGCTGCCGGAGACCCACTCCATCGTGCCGTTCTTCTCGACGATGGCACGCTTCGTGTTGAGGTTGAAGGTGTTCTTCGACCAGTTCTGGACCGTCGAGTACTGGACGTGCGCGTCCTCGCCGACGAAGACCTCCACACAGCCGGAGTGGAGGTTGTGGCTGCCGTACTTCGGGGCGGAACAGCCCTCGATGTAGTGGACCTCCGAGCCCTCCTCGGCGATGATGAGGGTGTGCTCGAACTGGCCCATCCCCTCGCTGTTCATGCGGAAGTACGCCTGCACCGGCATGTTGACCGTGACGTCCTCGGGGACGTACACGAACGACCCACCGGACCAGACGGCGCCGTGGAGCGCGGCGAACTTGTTGTCTGACGGGGGGACGCACTTCGTCATGAAGTACTCCTTGACGAGGTCTTCGTGCTCCTGGACGGCCTTGTCCATGTCACAGAAGATGACGCCCTTCTCCTCCCACTGTTCTTGCATGTTCTGGTAGACGATTTCGGACTCGTACTGGGCGCCGACGCCGGAGAGCGCCTTGCGCTCTGCCTCCGGGATGCCCAGCTTCTCGAACGTGTCCTTGATGTCGTCCGGGAGGTCGTCCCAGTTGTCCGCGCCGCCACGCGTCTCAACGTCGGGGCGGATGTAGGGGACGATCTCGCCGATGTCGAGCTCGGAGAGGTCCGGCTGGCCGGGCCAGTCCGTCGGCATCGGCATCTTCTGGTACTGTTTCAGTGCGCGAACGCGACGCTCGCGCATCCACTCGGGCTCGTCCTTGTCCTCGGAGATGAGCCGAATGGTCTCCTCCGTGAGGCCCTTCTCCGTCTGGAACGCCGACTTCTGTTCCTTCTTGAACTCGAAGCGGGCCTCGGTGTCTGTCTCTTTGAGGTGGTCTTGATCTGAACTCATGGTTTGATTGGTTGTTGGTTACGGTTGGGTACGTATCTACCCTGTGCTAGCCAGAACCGGTTACGCGGTCTCGTAGACCTCCTCGCGGACCCAGTCGTACCCCTTGTCCTCGAGCTTCTCGGCGAGTTCGGGGCCCTCGCTCATGACGACCTGCCCGTCGAGCATGATGTGGACGTGGTCCGGCTCGACGTAGTCGAGGATACGCTGGTAGTGGGTGATCTGCAGGATGCCCGTGCCGACCTCGTCGCGCAGGGCGTTGATGCCGTGGGAGACGTCCTGCAGGCGGTCGATGTCCAGCCCGGAGTCGATCTCGTCGAGCACGGCGATGCTCGGCTCGAGGATGGCGGCCTGGAGGACCTCGTTTTGCTTCTTCTCCCCGCCGGAGAAGCCGGCGTTGAGGTAGCGCTGGGCGAACTTCTCGTCCATGTCCAGCTGCTCCATCTTCTCCTGGAGGAGCTGCTGGAACTCGGCGACGCCGATGTCGCCGTCGTCGGCGGGACCCTCCATCGGGGAGGTGTCGTAGCCCGCCTCTTCTTCCTCTTCCTCCTCGCCGTCGTCGTCCTCGAAGAGCTCCTCGCGCTCTTCGAGCTTGGCGTTGAGCGCCGTGCGCAGGAAGTTCGTCATCGTGACGCCCTCGATCTCTGCGGGGTACTGGAAGCCGAGGAAGATGCCGAGTGCGGCACGCTCGTTCGGCTCCATGTCGAGCAGGTTCCAGGTGCGTTTGTCTTCGGGAATCTCGAAGTCCTCGCCGAAGTCACCCTCCTCGAGGTGGAGGAGGACCTTTCCGTCGGTCACCTCGTAGGCCGGGTGGCCAGCGATGACCTTCGCGGTCGTGGACTTCCCGGACCCGTTGGGACCCATCAGGGCGTGAATCTCGCCCGAACGAACCTCAAGGTCGACGCCATCGAGAATCTTCTCACCGTCGTCTTCTGCGACCTTCGCGTGAAGGTTTGTGAGTTCTAGTCGTGCCATTCTGAGCTACCTCTTATCGTCCTAGCGAAAGGGGGTCGGCCCCATAATGCTTGCGTAATGCCCCGCTTTCGATTCCCGAATGCAGAAATATTTTTCTCGTTTGGTAAACTGTGACACAGTTTTCGGGTGGCCGAAACCCGGCCGCCCGTGGCGCCTACATGAAGTTCCCGAGACCCGTCTGCTGTTGACCGGATTTCACTTCGTCCCACGAGATACCCATCGCCTCGATGACGCGTTCGATCGGTCCTTTCAACGTCTTCTCCAGCATCTTGTCGTAATCGACTTCGAACGCCCCGGGCACCTGGTCGGCGTACTCGAAGCAGATGACGTCCGGGTCGCGCTTGAACTCGCCGTAGAGGTGGTCGCGCTGCGGGTCGAACTCGCCTGCGTCCTCGAGCTCCCGGAAGAACTCCGGATGGACCTTCTGCAGGTACAGTCGCTTGGGCTTCGACCCGCGGTCGAAGTTCGTCCCCAGCAGCATGTTCGCGTACTTTGCCCCCCGCACGTGCGCGGTGGCCGTATCGTATTCGTCCAGACGCTTCCCGATGCCACCCGGGATGGCGATGTCGTCGTAGCTCATCTCACCGGCCTGGAAGTCCTCGATGACGTCGTGGAGGTACTCCGTGATGTCGTCCTCGCTGGCACCGCGGACGATCTGGTCGATGACGTGGTGCTGGACCTCCTTCGTGATGGCCGCGATGTCAGAGCGCTTGTACTCGAACCCGGTGATGTCGATGTCGTCGACGTCCTTGCCCTCCTTCCAGACGATGTGGCCGGCGTAGCGCTTTTTCTTCCCCGCCTGGAAGAAACGGCGGTACAGCTTCTCGAACTCGATCTGGAAGCGGTGCTCCTCGCCGCCGTCGATATCGACGTTTAGCTCTTCGCGCGCGAACTGGTCGTAGGAGGCGTTGATGTGTTCCTCTATCTCGAACGACTGCTCGATGGCCTCCTCGACCGACACGTCGGTCCCGAGTTCGAGCATGACGGAGTCGGTGTCGCCGTACGCGACCTCGTAGCCGATTTCGTTCGCGGCCTTCTCCGTGAACTGGATGACGTCACGCCCCGTCGCGGTGACAGCCGCGCCCATCTCCTTGTCGTAGAGGCGGAACCGGTCCCAGCCCAGGACCCCATACAGCGAGTTCATGATGACCTTGACCGCGGCCTGTTGCTGGTCGTACCGTTCGTAATCCTCGCTGCCGGGTTCGTGCTCGTTCCGGAGTGACTTCTTGTGCTCGCGTTCGCCGAGCAGTTCGTCGACCATCTCCCGAATCATGCCGTCCTCGTCCTTCCGGAAGTGCGTCCCGTTGGGGGCCCTGTACGTCGGCCCGTCGAAGCTGTCGGGGTCGACCTTGGTCTCGGGGCTCGCGTTGATAGTCACCATGCACATCGGGTACAGCGACTTGAGGTCGAGTACCGTGACCATCTCCTTGACGCCGGTGATGGGGTCGAAGACGGCCCCACCCTCGTAGTCCTCGGACTCCTGTTTGCCCTTCGAGGGCAGTGCCCAGCTCCCGTGGACCTTGTGCAGGACGTACATGTCGACCGCATCGCCGGCCGTCGGGGCGTCCTCCAGCTTACAGCCGACGAAGGTGCGGACCTCGTCCCAGAAGGCGACGATGTCCTGCTTGCGGTCGAGTTCGACGCATATCTCCACGTCCCGAAGGTTGTACTCCAGCAGCGTCTCGGGGTCTTGCTCCCAGAGGTCACCGATGTCGCCGGTGTATCGCTCTTTGCCCACGTCGAGTTCGAGTTCGCCGACGGCGTCCAGCCGGTACGATTCGAGTTCGGAGAACTGCGTGCTCTTGTAGGCGTACAGCAGGTCGAAGACGACGCGGCCCTTGATGTCGGGGCCGCCCCAGCCCGAGCGCCAGACCTCGTTCACGCGCGAGAGCCGGTCCGGGTTCAGGTCGTACTCGTGCATCGAGGAGTCGAGCACTTCCAGACGGTCGAGGAAGTACGGCGCGTCGAAGTCCTCGAAGTTCCACCCGGTCAGCACGTCGGGGTCGGTCTCGTCGATGTAGTCGACGAAGGCGTCGAGCATGGCCATCTCGGCCTCGCGCTGGGACTCGCCGTCGAACGTCTCGACGCGCACGTCGAGGTCACCCTCGATGGGCTCGTAGTTCGGCAGTTCCTCTGGAATCTGGGCGTCGCCCTCGTGGGCTACGTTGAGCCAGACGACGTACTCGTCGTCGACGGAGTCGTGCGAGGTGAGACAGATGATGGGCTCCTCGCCGTCCTCGGGGAAGCCGTTGCGGTCGTCGACTTCGATGTCGAAGGTGTTCACGCGCGGTTCGGCGGTGACCTCGGCGGCTTCGACCTCCTGATTGGGGACCCGGAGGACGCCACTGCGCCCGCGGCGCTCGGGCAGGCGGATACCGCTCTGGATGTCCTTGTCGATGAGGAACCGGTTCGGGAACAGGATGTCGGCCTCGTAGTGGTCGAAGCGGTCACGGATGTTCCCGACGTCCCGGGGCGTGCGCCCGAATATCTTCGTCAGGTGCTCGCCGCGGATGCTCTCGAAGGGTTCGCCCTCGTCGTTCGTCTCTTCCCAGCCGGTGATGACCTCCTCGTTGGCCAGTTCTTCCTCGTCGAGGGAGTCCGTCGGCGCGTAGAAGTACGGCTGGAAGCCGAACACCATGACGTGCTCGGCGGTGCCGTCGGGTCGGCGGCCGAAGACGTGGATAACCGGCTCCTCGTGGTCGCCGGAGCCCTCGACAGTGTAGTCGACCTGCATCACGGCGAGTTCGACCGTCCCGTCGGGGTCGGGAAACAGCGCCTCGTCGCTCTCGACGATGTCCGAGTTGTCGAAGTCCGGGTTCGTGATGGCCTCGGCCTCTGCCACGAGGTCGTAGGAGTCCTCGCCACCGTCGCCCTCCACGCTCGCGTCCGTGGACGACTCCCCGAAGTCGTCGAAGGACGCCTGTTGTCCGGTCATTGCACACGCGTTAGCGGCCACCGATTAAAAGGATGGTTCATCGTGGTCGGCGCCCGTAGCGGTCCCATCTCACCCCCGTATGTCGACGCCGTCCCCGAATGATGTCGTTTCCACGGCAAAAAGACCTTTACAATGGTACGCCTTAGCAAGGAGGGAGGTGAATGGGCTTGTCCGACCACGCAAGTAACGGTGACGGATCGACGCCCGACCAGAGCGAAGCAGATGGAACGGAATCCATCGAGACATACGAGACGGAGGATAGCGTCGTATTCTACGACGCCGAGAACCCGCTTGCGTGGCTCGAAGCCACCAAGACGTTCGCACTGCGAGACGTGGCGTAGGCGGCCCGGTTCGTCCCGGGCGAACCGTCCGCGGGAACATCGCAGAATCCTTTTGTCGCCCCCCGAACTATCTACAGGAAGTGTTCAACGAGCGTAGCGAGCACGAACCGGAGGAGTACGACCCGGAGGGCGACCTCCGGGACTACGAAGGCGAACTCGCTCCCTCGGTTCGGATTCCCGAAGCACCGACGGCACCCTCGGTCCCCGACGAGGCAGACGCTCCCAGCGAGCTGAAGTACGAGTTCTGGACGATGGTCATCGTGTTCAACGTCGCACTCCTCGGCGTGAGCCTCGGCGCGATGTACATCCTCTTTCGGGGGAACTGGGACCTCGGAGGCCGCATCTTCCTCGGCGGCGTCGTGTTCTTCCTCTACGGGCTGTATCGCTACCAGACGCGAACGTTCGGACAGGAGGCGTCGACTGCGACGGACGAAACCGACGCAGCCAGCGACTCCGAGACGGCGGCCCAGACGGACGAAGACGACCACTCCGACGCCTTCGCCGAGGACGCCGAAGCCGACAACGACTAACTCCCGCTTCTCCAATCCTGACCAATGCGAACCGTGCGCGACGATTCGGGCGACCGCTACCTGCTCGTGAAACGGTCGAGCGACGCCAGCCTCGTGCGCGACCCCGCGACCGGCGAGGAACGGTACGTCGAAAACGACCGGCTGGAGTCCGTCGATGGGGAAACCCCACTGGAGACCGCGGCGAGTGCCGTCCCCCCGGCGGTCCGTCGCATCCTCACGGCGACCCACGACGACCGCTCGCTGGGCCTGCTGGTCGAACTGGTCGACGGCGGTCCCATCGCGGTCCGGGACCTGCTCGCCAGCTACGACCTCTGTGAGAGCGACATGCTCGGGCTGCTCACCGAGTTCCGCGCCGCCGGGCTGGCCGAAGAAGCCACCATCGCCGGTGAACGGGGGTACGACGCGACCGACCTCGCGAGAGCGGGCGTCGCGGTGCTGCGAGAGACGGACTGAGAAGCGTTTCCGAGTCAGTACAGTTCTGCCAGGGGTTGCTCCCCGCGGCTGACCGTCGACCGGTTGGTCGTCGGGTTCTTCTCGACGTGGACCAGCGAGTCCGCGGCCCCGACCAGTTCCTCGTCGTGGCTGACGACGACGATCTGCTCGACGCCGTACTCCGTCCGCATCGTCTCGACCAGCGTCAGGAGCTGCGTGACGTGGCCGGAGTCGAGGAAGACAGTGGGTTCGTCGAGGATGAGCGGCGGCATCGGTGCGGCCCCCTCGACGCCCTCCGAGAGCAGGCGGTAGATGGCACACCGCAGGCTGAGGTTGAACAGGGCGCGCTCGCCGCCCGAGAGCTGTTCGGGGTCGAGCGTCTCGCCGTCCTTCTGGTACACCGTTAGCTCGTACTCGCCCGAGAGTTCGATGTGGGAGTACGAGTCGTTCTGGTACACCAGGTCGAACGTCTCGTTGAGCATGCGTTCGAGCGTCTCGACGTTGCGCTGACGCAGGTCTGCCCGCAGCTCTTTGTACATCTCCTGGAGGTCCTGCGCTTCGGCGTACAGCGATTCGAGTGCGTCGAGTCGCTCGCCGAGTGCGTCGCGTTTCTCGCGGAGGTCCTCGAGTTCCGAAATCTCACCACGCACGCGGCCCGCCCGGTCCTGCAGGTCGTCACGGCGTTCGGCGAGTTCTTCCAGCTTCGCCTCGACCTGCTCGATGTACGTTGCGGCGCGTTTCTTCTCGCTGCGAGCGTTCTCGACCTGTGCGTCGTCGACCGCCTCCTCGAGTTCGGCCTTGCGTTCGCGCTTGTCGGCGAGGCGCTGTCGCCGCTCGTCGTTGTTCTCGCCGAGCAAGTCGCGTTTCTCGCCGAGGCGTTCGAGTTCCGAATCGGCCTCCGCAATCTCGTCGAGCGTGTCCGCGAGGGATTCGAGGGTGTCCTTGCGCTGGGCGACCGTGGCCTTCTCGGCGTTCGCCTCGCCGAGGGCTTCGCGGCTGTCCTCCAGCGCTTCGCGTTCGGCCTCTGCCGTCTCGCGCTTCGTCTCGGCGTCGGTCGCCAGCTCCTCGGCCTCTTCGAGGAGGGTGTCCCGGCGGTCGCGCCTGTCCGAGAGCGTCGACGCTTTCTGGTCGAGTAACTGCGTCATGTTGTCGACCTGGTCCCGGAGCCGTTCGACCTCGTCTTCCGAATCCACCAGCTCGTTCGCTGCCTCGATGCGTGCTTCGAGGTCCTCGAGGTCCGACGTCACCGAGTCGAGTTCGGCCTGCTTCGTCTCCAGTTCCTCGCGGTCCTCCTCGATGGTGTCGACGTGGGGCGAGTCCTCGACGGGCTGACCACACTCGGGACACTTGCCCTCCGCCAGCAGGTCTTCGGCTTCCTCGATGCGGCTGCGGAGTAACTCGACCTGCGTCTGGAGGTCGTTTCGCTCCTCGCGCAGGTCCTCACGCTCGCTCCGGAGGCCGTCGCGATGGGCCTCGGCTTCACCGAAGTCGACCGGGGCGTCCTCGAAGGTGGCCTTCGCCGTCGCAACCTCGTCCTCGAGGCTGTCGAGTTTCTCGCGGCGGTCCGCGATGGCCTCCTCGTCCGCCTCTATCTCGTCGGCGAGTTCGGTCGCCTGCTCGCGTTTCTGTGCGGCCTTCGCGTCGAGTTCGTCCGCCTCGCCTTCCAGCCGGTCGGCGCGCTCGCGGTGGTTCGACAGTTCGTTTCCGAGGTCGTTCACGCGCTCTTTGAGGTCGTCCAGGTCGTCGGTCACCTCGGCGAGGCGTTCGTCGACGATGCCGGTGTCCGGGTCGCCATCGAGGTCGGTATCGGCCACGAGGTCGTCGCGGCGCTCTCGCGCGCTCGACAGCGTCTCGCGTAACTCCCGGCGCTCCGCCTTGAGCTTCTCGCGCTCGCGTTCGGTCTCCGCGATGCTCGACTGCAGCGTCTCGATGTCGTCCTCGACGCTCGCGAGTGTCTCTCGCTTCTGTTCGTACTCGGCCAGCAGGTCCTCGGCTTCCTGTTTCGTCTGCTTGGCCGTCTCGACCTGCCGTTCGAAGTTCTCTATCTCCGCTTTCGTCTCCGAGAGTTCCGTCTCGATACTGTTCAACGTGGCGTGGAGGTCCTTCGCTTCCTTCTCGGCTATCTGGTCCTCAAGCCCCTCGTAGCGACCACGGACGTTGTCGAGCACGTCGTTGACGCCGAGTCGGGCCTCGCTGGCGCGCTCGCGGTACTCCTCCAGCTTTCCTAACTGGAGCAGGTCGTCTATCATGTCCTGTCGGTCCGACGGCGAGGCGTGGATGAGTTTGTTCACCTCGCCCTGACGGACGTACGCGCAGTTGACGAACGCGTCGGCGTCCATCCGGAGCAGTTCCGTCACCTTCCGGCGGACCGCCCGTGCGCCTTCGAAGGTGCCCTCGGGGGCTTCGAGGATGCACTTCGCGGTCTGGGCCCGTTCGGTGGTGTATCGGATGCGACGTTCGATGTGATAGTCAGAGCCGGCGTGGGTGAACCAGAGTTCGACCTCTGCGTCCTCGGCACCGGTCCGGACCACGTCGTCCAGCGTGCCCGAGAGTGCTTTCGACCCGTAGAGAGCGAAAAAGCAGGCTTCGAGCAGGCTCGACTTCCCGCTGCCGTTGACGCCGTGGACGACCGTGACGCCTCGGTCGAGCGTGAGGTCGGCGTCCCCGTAGCACTTGAAGTTCGAGAGGCAGACGCGTTCGACCTTCATTCGAAGTCCTCCATGGAGGCCTGGCCGGCGTCGTCTGCGACGACCGTCGCCTCGGCCGGGTCGGCGTTCTCGACGGCTGTCGTGTCGGCTCCGGTGGGTGCCCCGTCGTCCGTGGTCGACTGGTCAGCGTCGGCCCTCTCGTCTGCGTCCGTCACTTCCGACTCGACCGCCTCGAACGCTCCGAGGTCCGCCTCGTCGACCAGTGCTTGCACGCGCTCTTTCACCTCGTCGCGGACGTTCGAGTCGGCGACCTTGCTCGCCCGGACGGTCTCGTCAACGTCACGTGCGGCCTGACTGAGGCCGAGTTCGCGCACGCGTTCGCGGACCGCCTCGTCGGGGTCCGCGAACGACACCTCGACGCTGTCGTCCTCCTCGAACTCGCGGCGGTCGGTGACGCGGGCCACGAGTGCGCCGCGGTCGATGGCGAACTCCTCGACGGCCGCGGGCGAGACGGGGTCCCCGTCGCCGGTGACGGAGACGACGACGACAGCGTCCTCACAGTCGTGTTCGCGAACCGCCTCACGGACGCGCTCGACGCCCTCGCCCGGTGCGAGGGCCACGTCGACGAACCGGAACGGTCGGTTGTCGGGGATGCCGCGGCGGGTGATAGTCACCTCGTCGTCGGTCGTGACGATGTTGTAGCCGCGGTCGTCGCGCTCGCTCGCGCTCACGCGCTCGGTCGACCCGCAGTAGGTGACCCAGGTGTCGTCGACCTGTTCGACGCCGGGGGCGTGGTTGTCGCCGAGCAGGAGCGCGTCGAAATCGACCGACGATTCCTCGATGAGGCGTTCGGTGTCCCAGTCGGCGTGCGCGAACGGTTCGAACAGGCCGTGGGTGACGAGCATCGCGTGCTCGGCGTCGTGGGGGTCGAAGTCGTACGCGAGGTCGTCCCGGCGCGAGCGCGGGACGAAGTCGAGCCCGTAGAAGGCGGTGTCACCGAGAACGTACGGCTCGCGGCCGAGGCGGGTCGCGAGGCCGATGTCCGCGAAGAGGTCGAGCCACTGGCCGTCCCGTTTCCCCTCGTGGTTCCCGACGACCGCGAGGAAGGGGATGTCGGCGTCGGCGAGGTCTCGGAGCGCGGCGACCGTCCCCTGGAGGTCCTGCAGGCCGGGGCGACGGTCGTGAAAGAGGTCACCGGCGTGCACCACGGCGTCGACCTCGTCGTCGATGGCGTCTGCCACGACCCGTCGGAACGCGTCGAGGAAGTCCTCCCGACGAGCGGGGGAGTGGTACTGGCGATACCCGAGGTGGGTGTCCCCAGTGTGTATCACTCGTGTCATGGCAGGCACTATCGCCCGATGCCGTAAAGACGTTCCGCGAGTGGAGTGAAAGTGAACGAGCGAGCCGCTCCCTGTGGCGTCGAACGGAGGAGAGCTAAAAGGGTGCTATGGGACGACGCGACCGGAGTCCCACGTGATGGGTAGACGTGTGTGGGTCCCGGTCGGGACCGACGACGCGGGACGTCGTCGGCAGGTGTGTCGCCTACTCGATGTTCAGGGTGTACAGTCGCTTGCGGGCGTCGGAGAACGAGAACCGGGAGTGGACGGCGTCCTCTTCTTCGAGCCGGTTGAGAGCGTAGCGGACGGTCCGCGGCGGGAGCAGTGTCTCCTCCGCGAGCTGACTCTGGGTCAGCGTGTCGTTGTACTCCAGCACCTTCGCCACCAGCTTCGCACTCGGGGGGAGGTCGCGAACGTCGTCCCAGCTCCCCACCGGTTGGTCGGTCTGTTCCAGTTCGGTTGCGCTCATCGTACCCAACACTTCCAGATACTCTCTAATAATACTTACTGTATATGATTATGCCCAGAAGTAATTTTATTTCGGTACGTACCACCAGTACACAGTTTCAGAATCACCAGACGCGGCGGTGACCGACAGGTTCATGCCCCTGTCGGTGCCTCACCCGAAGCCTCTTAAGAATCAGAACCCAAAGCAACTGTGATGACCGACACTGTGGACGACGTCGACCTTCCCTATGACGAGGAGGAGGCGTCCCAGCAGGAGAAAATCGAAGCGCTCCAGGAGCGTTTGGACGTGCTCGAGTCCCAGAACGACGAGATGCGCGACAAGCTCTTAGACGCGAACGCAGAGAACAACAAGTACCAGCAGAAACTGGAGCGCCTGACCCACGAGAACAAGAAGCTCAAGCAGTCGCCGCTGTTCGTCGCCACCATCCAGGAACTCACGGACGAGGGCGTCATCATCAAGCAACACGGCAACAACCAGGAGGCGCTCACCGAAGTCACCGCGGAGATGCGCGAGGAACTCGAACCCGATATGCGGGTCGCGGTCAACAACTCCCTCTCTATCGTCAAGACCCTCAGCAACGAGACCGACGTGCGCGCTCGCGTGATGGAAGTCACGAAGAGCCCCGAGGTGACCTACGAGGACATCGGTGGCCTCGAAGAACAGATGCAGGAGGTCCGCGAGACCGTCGAGATGCCCCTCGAGAAGCCCGAAGCCTTCGAGGAGGTCGGCATCGACCCGCCGTCTGGCGTCCTGCTCTACGGGCCGCCGGGCACCGGGAAGACGATGCTCGCGAAGGCCGTCGCGAACCAGACCGACGCGACGTTCATCAAGATGGCTGGCTCCGAACTCGTCCACAAGTTCATCGGTGAAGGGGCAAAGCTCGTCCGCGACCTGTTCCAGGTCGCCCGCGACCACGAGCCCGCCGTCATCTTCATCGACGAGATAGACGCCATCGCCTCCAAGCGGACGGAGTCGAAGACCTCCGGCGACGCCGAGGTCCAGCGCACGATGATGCAGCTGCTCTCGGAGATGGACGGCTTCGAAGACCGCGGCGAGATTCGCATCATCGCGGCGACGAACCGCTTCGACATGCTCGACCGCGCCATCCTGCGGCCGGGCCGGTTCGACCGCCTCATCGAGGTGCCAAAGCCCGACGCGGAGGGCCGTGAGATCATCTTCCAGATTCACACCCGCAACATGAACGTCTCCGACGACGTCGACTTCGCGGAACTCGCCGAACTCGCCGAGAACGCCTCCGGTGCCGACGTCAAGGCCGTCTGTACCGAGGCCGGGATGTTCGCCATCCGTGACGACCGCCGCGTCATCACGATGGAGGACTTCAACGCCGCGTGGGAGAAGATTCAGGCAGAAGAGGAAGACGACCCGGACGTCTCCAAGACCTTCGCCTGAACCTGGGCAGCCTCCTCGTCAGCGACTCGTCCCTTTTCGATTCTCGTCCCCCGAGTCACCACGTCGATTCGCTCTCTGGCGAAGTTTCAATAGCACCCCCGTCCGAGGCAAAGACGATGCCGCCAACACAGTGCCCGGATTGTCGTGGCGAGCTCGTAGAGGCCACCGCAGGGACGGGGACGACCGAACTGGTCGTCAGGCCCGTGACCGACGAGGACGGCCGGTTCCTCGGGATGGGGGACTGGCAGACGACCACCGCGAAACTCTGTACGGAGTGTGGTCGCGTCCTGCTGTACGCCGACGACTGAGCGACCCGTCACGACCCGACCGCCCTCTTTTAGTCGATGACGAACCACCACCGGTATCTCCTGAGAGAGGCCGTCCGCCGTCTCGCGGGTGTGTGGTACCGCGGCGGACGGATTCGACCCGGTACCGCCTGTTCGCCCTACTCGACGAACAGTCCGCAGGTCACGGGTTCAGTCCCTTGAGCGCCGACCGGAAGAACACCAGCACGGGAATTATCTCCAGTCGTCCGACCCACATGTTCAGCAGGAACATCGTCTCCGCGACCACCGGCATGTCCGGGCCAGTGATGCCGGTCGAGAGGCCGACGTTGCCCTGCGCACTCGCGACCTCGAACAGCGAATCCGCGTAGGTGAACTCCGGGCCGGCGACGTTCACCAGCACCAGACTCGTCGCGAGCAACAGGATTATCCAGAGCATGCTGACGATGGCTGCTTCCGAGAACTCGCGGTCCATCTCCTCGCGACCGAGCGTCCGGTCGCCGATAGAGACGTTGACGACCGCGTTCGCTGGCAGGAACACCCGCGAGAACTGCCACTGGATACCCTTCGAGACGGTGTAGCCGCGGATTATCTTGATACCACCGACGGTCGACCCGGCAGCTCCGCCCATCGTCATCGCACCCGCGAGCAGGAGCTTTCCACCGTCGGACCACCGCCCGATTGGCGAGGACTGGAAGCCGGTACAGGAGAGCGCGCTCACCCACTGGAACGTCCCGTCCCGGATGGCGTCGAACTGGGCGGTCGAGAGCGTCGGAAGTGGTGACGGGACCGTCGCGCCGTAGCCCGCCGACGCGAGCCCGACGAAGACGTTCTGTGCGGCGAGGACGACGATGCCACCGCCGAGCAACAGGAACAACCAGCGCGTCTGGAGGTCCTCGACAAGTTCGCGCCAGCGCCCCTCCGAGAGAATGGCGTAGTGGATCGGGAACGCGATGGCACCGAGCGTCATCACCGGCAGGAGGACGGACTCGATGAGCGGGGAGTTGTACGACTCCATCGAATTGTCCGTCACGGAGAACCCACCAGTCGAGAGCCCGGTCATCGCGTGGTTGAGTGCCTGCCAGAACGCCTCACCCACCGGGTAGCCTTCGGCCAGCCAGATGGTGAGAAACAGCGCGGCGACCGAGAGCAGGGTGTACCCGACGAAGATCTTCCAGACGGTCCTGACCGTCGAGACGACGCTCGGGTGAATCTTCTCTTCGCGCGCTTCCGAACGGTACAGCGCGTAACTCCCACTCCCGGGCCGGGAGAGGATGGAGACGGTGAGGACGATGACGCCCACCCCGCCGACGTACTGGATGAGAGACCGCCACCACTGCACCGACCGCGGGAGCGACGGCTCGTGGATGGCCATCGTGAGCCCGCTGCCCGTCCAGCCGCTCATGGACTCGAACAGTGCGTGGAGCGGGTTTCGGAAGTATCCGAGACTGGACTTCGTCGCGAGTCCACCCGCGGTCACCACGGGCCAGTCGCCCGTGTCGGTCCCTGTGGGGACGTACCCGTTCATCACTGTCTCCGGGGTCACCCACGCCACGAGGAAGAACGCGACTGCGCCGAAGACGGCCGTCGCGAACCACCCACCTGCGGCGATGACCATCCCGTGTTTCATCATCGGGTCGGGGGCCTCAGCGAACACTCGACGGCTCAGTCCACCGACGAGTGCCGTGATGCCGGCGGCGGCGAGGAAACCGAGGGCCGGGTAGAACTCGCCGAAGACGAGGGCGACGCCTACGGTGAGCCCCATCAGTCCCGCCTGCATCAGCAACAGCGTCCCCACGTCGCGAAGGATGATAGCGAGGTCTGCCGGGACGCCCGCGAAGGTTCTGGTGCGGGCCATCTACTCGAGGTCGTGGTCCTCGTAGTGGCCGAAGATATCGGTCACGTCGGGCGTTGCACCGTGCTGTGCGTAGACGGTAAGCAGGTCTCCGGGCTGGACGACGGTCTCACCTCGCGGCGTGATCGGGTCGCCATTGCCGTTCCGTTCGATGGCGACGATGAGGATACCGTGGTCCAGTACACCCTCGCTGTTCGCCTCTTCGAGGGTGTACCCCGCGATAGGTGCCTGTTCGTCGACGGTTATCTCGAACACTTCGGCGGTGTCGCCGACTTTCATGTAGTCCTTGATGGACGGCCGTTTGACCGCCCGGTAGAGATACTCGGAGATGAGTCGCTGTGGGTTCTCCATCGTCGTCACCCCGACACGCTCGAAGAGGTTCATGTGCTCGGGGTTGTGGACGACGCTGACGACCGCCGGCACCTCGCGCTCTTTGGCGAGCAACGAGACCATGATGTTGGTCGCGTCCTGGTCGGTCGTCGAGATGATGGCGTCGGCGCGCTCGATACCGGCCTCGTCGAGCGTCTCGGCGACAGTCGCGTCCGCGTTGATGACGAGGCAGTCGAACTGCCGGGCGGCCGCGTCAGCCTTCGACTGGTCCTGTTCGATGACCACGACCTCGTTCTCGTCACGGGTCGCGATCTCGATGAGGGGCGTCCCGATGTTGCCCGCACCGACGATGATGATGTACATTAGGCGCGGGTTCAGGACCCGCCGTCGAAAAGGTACCGTTCTCGATTATTCGGGCGTCTCGTAGTCGCCTCCGTACTTGAGGAAGACGAAGGCGAGCGACAGCACCGACAGCATCGCGCCGAGGGTCGCCACGCCGATGGCCTTGGCCGAGTCCGGGAGCGTCGGGCCACCGCCGCCGCCGCTGGAGGGGGCCTGACCGGTCTCGTTGACGACGATGGTGCCTTTCATGCCGAGGCCGGCGTGGGGGTCACACTGGTACTCGTAGGTGCCCGTGGTGTCGAACGTCGACGTGAACGAGAACCCGGAGTTCTCGATGGGCTTGTGGCCCTCCCACGACGCGCCCTCTGGGACGCTCGTCGGGTTCACGTTGTGGTTGTCGGACTCCCAGACGAACTCGACGGTGCCGCCCACGGCAACGTAGAGTGGGTCCTCGGTACCGGGGGTGTAGACGTAGTTTCCGCCCGGACCGACGGTCACCGTCTTGGTCTCCTGTGCACTGGCCGTGTCAGCCGTGGCTGCGACGGCTGCTGCCCCTGCAGCGCCCTTCAGAAACTGCCGGCGAGAGACGGGCGCGTCCTCTGTATCGCGGCTCATACTGACCGCTTTGGAGTCGGTTGTAGTGAAATCTTCGATACGGCTCACAGCGTGTAGTCGTGTTCGCCGTCCTCGCTCTCGAGGAAGGCGGCGGTCAGGTCGATACAGGCGGCGACGTCGTCCGCGTGGGCGACCTCTGTCGGCGTGTGGAGGTAGCGCGTCGGGATGGAGACGGCGCCGACCGGGAGCGCCCCGTGGGAGTACTGGAGGCCACCGGTGTCGGTTCCGCCCGAGGGGAGCACCTCGAACTGGTGGGCGATGTTTTCGGCTTCGGCGACGGCGCGGAGCCGGCGGTGGACCTTCGGGTTCGTGATGACCGAGGAGTCCTTGAGCTTGATGCCGGCGCCCTCGCCGAGTCGGGTGACGTGGTCCCACTTCTCGAAGCCCGTGATGTCGTTGGCGACCGTCGTGTCGAGCGCGAGGGCGAGGTCCGGGTCGACGTCGACGCCGAGTGCCTCTGCCCCGCGGAGCCCGACCTCCTCCTGGACGGTCGCGGCGAAGTGGACGGTCACGTCGGGGTCGTCGATGCGGCGGGCGAGTTCGAGCATGATGAAGACGGAGACGCGGTTGTCGATGGACTTCCCGGAGATGCAGTCGCCGAGGACCTCGGTGTGCTGGGACATCGTGACGAGGTCGCCGACGGATACCGCCTCCTCGACCTCGTCTGCGGGCAGGCCGAGGTCGACCTTCACGTCGTGGACCGTTCGCTCCTCGTCGTCGTCCTCGCCACCGGTGTGGGGCGGGACCGAACCGATGACGCCGGGAAGGTCGCCGTCGTCGGTACGGATGTTCACCCGTTCGGCGCGGAGAATCTGGGGGTCCCAGCCGCCGAGGGCATCGATGGTGACGAAGCCGTTCTTATCCACGTGGCGGACCATGAAGCCGATCTCGTCCATGTGGGCGGCGACGAGGACGCTGTAGTCGCTGTCACCCTCGATGGTCCCGACGACGTTGCCCATCCCGTCGCTCTCGATGGTGTCGACTTCCGGTTCGAGTTCGCGACGGACGATGTCGCGGACGGTGTCCTCGTACCCGGGTGCGCCGTGTGTTTCCGTGAGTTCGACGAGCAGTTCGTAGTCGAAGTCGAAGGAAGCCATGGCAGACACTGGCGAACCGCACACGTAAAAACGGGCCGAATCCGGTCCGTTCGGGCCTGCTACAGCAGATTAGGGAACCGTCGGCGATTTCCGATAGCGTACCACTTCCGGTCGGTCAGTAGTCGGTCGGCAACCGCTTGCGGACGAACCCGGAGAGCGCGTGGCGCTTGATGAGCGCGAACCCCGCGAAGATGACGACGAAGCCGAGCAACGTCGTACTGTCGACCAGGTCCCCGAACACCAGCCAGGTCACGACGGTGGCGACGACGGGTTCGAGGTAGCCGACGAGGTTGATCTCGGTCGGGCCGAGGCGGTCGAGGAGTTCGAAGTAGAGCAAGAACGCGACGACACCCGAGACCAGTGCGAGGTACGACAGCGAGAGCATCGCAGTGCCGGTCCACTCGATGGCGGCGACTGACTCACCGCGAGCCAGGCTCACGACGTGGAGGAGCCCAGCCCCGAGCAACATCGACCAGCCCTCCATGGTCTGGACCGGGAGCCCGGAGTCCAGCGGTCGCGTCAGGACGCTTCCGAGCGCGAAACTGGTCCCGGCGATGAACACGAGGAGGATACCGACGAGGCTGCTCGAAAGGGCGGTCCCCGGTTCGGGCTGGACGACGACCACGACACCCGCGATGCCGAACAGGAACCCGACGGCTCCGAGCGGCTGGAGGGGGTCGTCGACCTTGAGGACGCTACCGAACCCGGCCGTGAGGATGGGTGAGAGACTGATGACGACGGCCGCGACCGCGCCGGAGATGTGCTGTTCGCCGATGTAGAGCAGCGCGTGGTAGGCCGCGAAGACGAAGAGCGCGGTCACGCCGGTCTGGAGCCACTCGTCCCGCTGGCGGGGTCGCCAGCGGTCGGTCGAGTACAGCGCGTAGCCGAGGACGATGAGTCCGGCCACGTCGTACCTGAGCGCGGCGAAGAGGAGGGGTGGGAAGTGGTGCAAACCGACCTCGATAGCCACGAAGGAGGTACCCCAGAGGATGGCCAGAATGAGGAACATTCCGCTCGTATCTGAAACTCGTCTCCAAAGGTTCGCGTGAATCATGTTCGTATCTGCAACTGTGGCCGACGGTAGATATTAAAGACTTACGTAACTAGTGGGCAGATTTTGGGTTCTCAAACAGTGCTGTCCAGAAAGCCTGTAGATTTATTTGAAAAATACTCTTCTTATTGAACCTCATTCGAAATAGTATGTGGCGAACGTTCATTACCGTGGCACGTCGACCCCGATTCGATGGATGAACGCGACGTGCGCTTGCTCAAGACGATCGCCGAGCTGGGGACGGGGAGTCCCGAGCGACTGCACGACGAGACGGGTATTCCAGTGTCGACGATACACTACCGGCTGAACAACCTCAAGGAAGCTGGCATCGTCGAGAACGACCTCTACGACATCGACAAGGAGGCCTTCGGCCTGAGTGTCACCGTCATCATCGAGGTGCTGGCCGACTACAGCGGCCCCCACGAGGTCGTTTCCGACCAGTTGCGCGAAATCGAAGGGGTCACACAGGTGTTCTCGACGATGGGCGAGACGGACTTCATCGCCATCGCCCGCCTGCGCGACAGCGACATGGTCGGGCGCATCATCCGCGACTTCGAAGAGGTCCCGGAGGTCCAGCGGACGAACTCGACGTACGTCATCGACACGCTCTGGGACGACCCGCGTGGACTCCAGAGCTACAGTCTCGAGACGCTGCTAGAAGAGTTCACCGAGGAGTGAGTCCACGCCGCAACTGACCACCCCCGGTAGACGACCCGACGCACCACCGGCGGGGAACGTTTTTCCGCACCCGCGCCCGACCCGCAGGTATGGACGAGGCTGAGGCCGAACGCGACCTCCGTGCCCAGCTCACGGCAGCACTGGAGTCGGCCTCGTACCCGGTCGCCGACCCGTTCGACCTCGTACCCGCGATACCCGGCGGACCCCAGACGCGGTTCGAGGTCGGTGACGAACGGTATACGGCCATGGAACTCGCCGTCAGGCTTGGGGAGTACCAGTCGTTCCCGTACGAGTCGGTCGACGAACTCGTCGACGACGTCATCACGGCGATGCGAAAAGAAGGATTACTGTAGCAGGGTCGTACTGGTCCTGTCGGTGGCGTCAGTGGTCAGTGGTCGACACGCGGTTCGTCGACCAGCTGACGACGCTGGTGGCGGAGCCTGTCGGGCATCTCCGCGTACGCGTGCTCGAACATCTCCTCGGGTTCGAAGCCGGTGTGTTCTTCGGCGGCCGTCACCGCAGCGGCGACCTCCTCCGTCGCCCACTGGTGGACGGCTTCCTCGTCCTCCTCGGACCAGCCGAACTCCTCTTCGAGGTAGGTCCGCGAGCGGTCGAGGGGGTCCTCCTGGAGCCAGTCGGCGGCGTCGTCCTCGTCGCGGTACTTCGAGGGGTCGTCGGTCGTGGTGTGGGCGCCACGGCGGTAGGTGACGGCCTCGATGAGCGTCGGGCCGCCGCCGTTCTTGGCCTTCTCCAGCGCCTCGGAGACGACCTCGTGGACGGCGAACACGTCGTTCCCGTCGACGCGGACGCCCTCGAAGCCGTACGCCTGTGCCTTCTGGGCGATGGTGGCGCTGGCGGTCTGGCGCTCGCGCGGGACCGAGATGGCGTAGCCGTTGTTCTGGCAGAAGAACACCGTCGGCGCGTTGAACACGCCGGCGAAGTTCAGCCCTTCGTGGAAGTCGCCTTCCGAGGTCGCACCGTCGCCGAAAGAGACGAGGGAGGCGACGTCGTCGCCTTTCAACTGGGCGGCCATCCCGACACCCGTCGCGTGGGGCAACTGGGTCGCGATGGGGATGGTGATGGGGAACGTGGTGAGGTCCTCGGGGTCCTCGCGGTCGATGTACTGGCCGTCGCCGAGCAGGTGCAAGAGGACTTCGCGCAGGCCGATGCCCCGCTGGACGTACATCGCGTGGTCCCGATACGTCGGGAACAGGTAGTCGTCGTCTGCGAGGGCAGCGGCCGCGCCGACCTGTGCGGCTTCCTGGCCGCGCATGGGGGCGTAGGTTCCGATACGCCCCTGCCGGTGAAGGCTGATGGCTTTCTCGTCGAATGTCCGGGCGAGTACCATTGTCTCGTAGAGGGACTTCGCCTCTTGTTCCGAGAGCTGGCGGTCACCGACGGCAGAGCCGCCCGGAGACATAACACGAACGAGATTTTGGGCCTCACTTGACATTAGAACCACCTGAGGGTCTATCGGATGATTGGGCCAATAGGTAATAAAACATCGCCCCACCCAAGATATGGCGTGGAATAATAGACGAGGTATATAAACCCAAAAACGAAGCGTCGAGAAAGCTGTTGGTGTGGTACTTCCAAATGAAAAATCGTTAGCCATGTGCCGGAGTCGCAATCCTTACGCGCGACGGGGGCAGACGCGAGAACATGACTGACTGGATCGGCCGGACCTTCACCAGTGATACGGGATGGGACCACCTCGAAGCCCTCGTCGACGTCGGGAACCGGATGGCCGGCTCTCCGGGCGAGCGAACTGCCGCCGAAGCGACTCGAGATGCGCTCGAGGCGGCCGGCGCACGAGACGCGCACCTGGACGAGTTCGACATCCAGGGGTGGGCGCGTGGCACCAGCGCCATCGAGGCCGCCGACGAGACGTTCTCGAAACAGCACGAGTGCATCGCCCTCCCCCGGAGCCCGGGCGAGACGGCGAGCGGTGACCTGCTCGACCTCGGGTACGGCCTGCCGGACGACTTCGCGGAGGCCGACTGTGCGGGCAAGGTCGTGATGGTCCGCTCGGACATCCCCGACCACTACGACCGCTACATCCACCGACGAGAGAAGTACTACCACGCGGTCGAGGCCGGTGCGGCCGCCTTTATCTACCGCAACCACGTCGAGGGGTGCCTCCCACCGACCGGCTCCGTCGGCACCCAGGCGGACCCCATCGGAGAAGTTCCGGCCGTCGGGGTTTCGGCGGAGACGGGCGCACAGCTCGCCCGGAAGTACGACGGCGACGAGGTGACAGTCTCGGTCGAGGCCACCACCGCCGATGCGACGAGCCAGAACGTCCACGCCGAACTCGGCCCGGACACTGACGAAGAGGTTCTGGTCACGAGCCACGTCGACGCCCACGACATCTCCACGGGTGCCATGGACAACGGCGCTGGGACGGCGATGGTCGTCGAACTCGCGCGATTGCTCGCCGACCGCGAAGACGAACTCGACACGCGCGTGCGATTCGTCTGCTTCGGTGCGGAGGAGGTCGGTCTCGTCGGCTCCGAGTACGAGGCGGACCAGACCGACTTCGAGTCCGTCAAAGCCATTCTCAACAACGACGGGGTCGTCCAGGCGCGCGACCTCGCGTTCTACACCCACGGGTTCCCGGAACTGGGTGAGGCGCTCGACACCGTCGCGGACCGGCTCGACCATCCGCTCAAGGCCGTCCCGAAGCAGGGCCCCCACAGCGACCACTGGCCGTTCACCCAGTGGGGCGTCCCGGGCTACCACGCTTACGGGGAGACCAGCGGCACGGGTCGTGGGTGGGGACACACCCACGCCGACACCCTCGACAAACTCGAGAAGCGAGACCTGCGCGAACAGGCCATCCTCCTCGGCGAGCTCGCGGTCCACCTCGCCAGCGACGAGTTCACCGTCGCGCACCGCGACCCCGACGACATCGCCACCGCGCTCGAAGACGAGGACCTCGCGGAGGGGATGCGCATCACTGGCGACTGGCCGTACGACGAGCAGGAGTAACACCACGGCGACAGGGTGGAACGCGGCGGCGGAGTGGAGCCTTTTTTGTCGGCGCGGATGCGAGTACGACGTATGGACAGCGTGGCGGGCAACGAAGAGCAGTCGCCGGCGGTCGGTATCGCAGGTGAGTCGGACACAGAGCGCGTCGCCCAGGTCGAAGCAGCCATCGCCGACACCGACGCGACGCTCCTCCGTGGCGACCCGGCCACGCTCACAGACCAGTCGCCGACGTTCGTCGTCGCCGTCGGCGAGTCGGCGGTGCTGGACCTCGTCCGTGCGGGCGTCGACGCCCCCGTCCTTCCTATCGATGCCGGGCCGGGCGTCAGGTCGGTCCCCGCCGGCTCGCTCGCCGACGCCATCGCGAACGCGGTCGCAGGCGAAGCCAGCACCGAGCCCCGTCGCTGTTTCGACGTGGACGTCGACGGAGACAGCGCCGTCGCCCTGTTCGACGTCACACTCGTGACCGCAGAACCCGCCCGCATCTCCGAGTACGCCGTCCGGTCCCGGGACCACCTCGTCTCGCAGTTCCGCGCCGACGGCGTCGTCGTGGCGACCCCCACGGGGAGTCGTGGCTACGCGAAGGCCGCCGGCGGCCCGGCACTCGAACCCGGAACCGGGACCGCCGTCGTCGTCCCCATCGCGCCGTTCGCCATCCAGTCGAACCACTGGGTCGTCGCGGACGACGAACTCGTGCTCTCGGTCGAACGCGACGAGGGCGTGGTCTCACTTCGGGTCGACGACCGCGCGCTCCGTGAGGTCGACCCCGACGTCTCCGTCTCACTCTCGGCTGGCCCGTCGCTCACCCTGCTTTGTACCCCCCAGAGCGACGGTCGCTGGTAGGCCGCATTGGAAAAACTCTAATGGAACCGCGACAGAGACACGACTATGGACCCAGATACGATGTTCGGACCCCTCGACCAGGTGCTCGCCCAGGAGGTCGTCGGCGGGGTTCTGGCCATCGAGTACCTGCTACTGGTACTCGTCGTGCTCAACATGGGCACGCGCTTCCTCAGCTACCGGAACGACGTGAAGCAGGCAGAACAGGAGGACACGGAATCACTCTCGCGATGGATGCCCCACGAGTTCACGAACGTCGTGCTCATCCTCGCGACGTTCTACTACACGACCGTCGAACCCCACGGTGGTGTCGTGCTCTCGATGCTCGTCGTCGGCATGTTCCTCGCCGACTTCTTCGAGTTCGAGGTCCGGGAAGTCGACGTCCGCAAGGACGCGAAACCTCGGGCACCCAAGGGCGCACTCGGTGCTTCCGTGTTCGTCCTCGCGTACGCGGGCTTCCAGTCCCTGTTCTTCCTCGTGAAGGGCCTCTGGACCGCGGTCGTCTGAGACGACAACCAGTTCTTTCTCGCGTTTCCGACCCTCGTAGCCCTGCTCGTCGACTGCTGTAGCGTGTGGTTCCGGAGGCGTGCTATCCGTCTTCTAGACCGGGACGGGCCGGTTTCCTCGACCTCCGCGTCTGTCGCCCTTCGCCGTTCGGAGTCGACGGCCACCGGGTCGCCCACAGACTCGTAGCCAGACTCTCTGAACCAGCACACACGAGTATCTGGTCGAGATACCGTGGCACTCCCGTCACACTGGCCTCGATGCTGCCTCGACCCTGCTCTCCTCCGACTGCAAACTTGCCCTACAGCAACACAGCAACACTCGTGGCCTCGCCGTTCGGTCCCCTGGCCACGTCTCACAGCAGCGGTCGAGATACCCGCACCAGCCGAACATCCTTTCGCCGACTGCGTACGGCCGAGACCGCTACAGGCGTCGCTACAGGGTGCAGAGAACGCAGGGAGAGAAGTCGTAGGGTTATTCGCCAGCCATCTGGGCGCGGAGTTCCCGTGCCGCCGGGATGACGACCCAGAAGGTCAACATCCCGAGGATGGTGAACCAGAAGAGGCCGTTCTTGACCATGATGCCGAGGGCGTCGTACGCACCCGGGTTCTCCGGGCCCGCGCCCGTCAACTGCGCGCCCTCGAAGCTCGGCGTGTTGTACCATCCGGCGAGTACCATCCAGATGAGGCCCGCACCGGTCCCGATGGCGAGGCCCTTGCCAAATTCGTCAGCCATTATCTGAATCTTCGGTGGTGTCGTCTTTAGACTTTCCCATTCCCGCGGTCCGGAATCGCGTCGAGAAGGCGTACACTGCTGCCCCGCCGACGATGAGTGCGAGTCCGAGCAGCGCGAGGACGACGTTCACCTCCGAGAGGTCCGCCGTTGCACGGTTCGTCGCACTATCGAGCAGGACGAACCCTCCGATGACGCCGACCATCGCGAGTAGCGTGGCGACCACCGTCACCGTCTTGTACAGCCGTAGCGGTACCTCGACCTCGCGACCGCGTGGGCCAGCCGAGTCTGGCGACTGTTCTTCGTCAGTATCGTCCATGAGAGGAGATGGGAACCGGGGTTACTTCGGCGGGCGCAGGCGGTAGTAGCGCCGGTTGAGACTGTACATGTATCCCTCCTGCATCGACTTGAACACCGCGTAGGCGACGAGTCCGGCGATGGGCGGGATGAGGAACGTCAGGTCGAACAGCAGGTTTGCGTCCATCGGCAGCAGGTTCTTGACCGACAGCGCGGAGATGGTGAACGCGAACACCACGCCCATCACACCGACCGCACCCCAGAACGGCTGCTCGACGGGACGACGCGCGCTCCCCTTGTTCAGGAAGGGCACGATGGCGATGAAACCGACGACCACGACGTTCGCGAGAACACCGTAGGTACGGTCGGACACCAGCTTCTTCCCGCCGAGAATCGCCAGCTCGGGGTTGAGCGGGCCGAGCTTCAACAGGCCGAACGACCAGTAGAGATACCAGTCGGGCAGGATGATGGCCGGCGTCGTGGACGGGTCCGCAGGCGGCCCGATGTGTGGCGGGAGCGTGGCCGCGAGGAAGATGGTCATCCCGACGAAGAAGCTCGTCAGGGCGAGGTTGCGAATCATCTCGTGGGGCCACGTCGGGAAGCCCAGCACGTCGCGTTCGACGTAGTCGGACTCCATCCGGAGGTCCTGGTCCTCGCGCCGCGCGCGTTCGAAGTACTCGTAGGTCAGCCGGGAGAGGCCCTGCGAGCGCTCCTTGCGCTCACGCCACGTCGGGACCTCGTCGTCCGGCGCGACGATTCCGGTACCGCTGCCGTCTGTCATTGGTTGGTTGTCGTCTGACATGGTTCTCGATTAGTGCGGTTCCGCGATGCCCTGCATCCAGACGATGCCGATGTGGATGGCGATGAGCGTCGTCACCACGAACGGCAACACGAACACGTGCAGGATGTACATGCGCTGCAGCGTCGCCTGGCTCAGCGAGAAGCCGCCGAACAGGAGCTGTGCCACCCACTCACCCGCGAGCGGGATGGACAGCGACATCTCGACGCCGATCTGACCGGCCCAGTAGGCCAGCTGGTCCCACGGGAGCAGGTAGCCGGTGTACCCGAACACCATCGTCAGCGAGATGAGGATGATGCCGAGAATCCAGTTGAGCTCGCGTGGTTCCTTGTACGCGCCCGTGAAGTACACACGGAGCATGTGCAGGAACACTGCTGCGACCATCACCTGTGCCGCCCACCGGTGGATGGACCGGAGCATGAACCCGAAGTTCAGGTCGGTCATGATGAACACGATGCTGTTGTACGCGGTGGACGGGTCACCGGTCGTCGCCGGGGAGTAGTAGAACCCGAGCAGCGCACCCGAGAGTGCTGCGACGAGATACGCTAACGTCGAAAAACTCCCTAACGCGTACAGTGGGTACCAGTACCAGAACTTGTTGTCGAGGTTGTACTGCTCCGTGTGACTCTTCGGCATCTGGAGGTTGACCTTGTAGTAGAGGTTCTCGACGAGCTCCAGATAGTCCACGAGCCGGAGACGCTTGTCCATCCAGATGAGGACGGTCAGGTACGTCTTCTCCACGGGAGTGAGGTCTTTCGTCTTCATCCACCCGCTGTGGTCGTATTCGTCTTTCTTTTCAAGACTCATGATATCACTCCTTGTCCGGACGTGGCAGTGCCACGAACGACGTTTCGACGATGTTGAACGGGTCGTACACCGACTGGTGGCACTGGCAGTAGATCGCGTCTGCGGCACCGAACTTCGCAGAGCCTTCCTTCTTGAACCCGGGCACGCAGCAGAAGTGCGTGCACTTGTTCAGGTGGGCGATGACGCCCTTGTCGGTGCTGGCGGCGAGCCAGCTGTCCGGGTTCTCCTTGGCCATCTGTTCGATGCGCTCGGAGCGGATAATCTCGACTGGCATCGTCTCTGCCGGTTCGAGGCCCTCCGACCGCCAGGTACCGTTCGCCGGTTTCCCGAGGCCGGGGGTCCCGACGCCGTTCTCCCAGGACTTGTAGTCGGAGAAGTCGCTGAGCTTCATCCTGTCGCCACCGCTGACCTCCTCGTTCTGCCACTCGTACTGTGAGCTGCTGGTGTAACGGAAGTAGTTCGTCAGGTCGGAGTTCTCCTCCGCTGCATCCGGGTAGACGCCCGAGTAGGTCTGGACGCCACAGTACTGGAACCACTCCGAGGAGTACTCGACGCCACCGATGGTCTCCTTGGCGATGGTGACCTCACGACCCTGCTGGGTCTCGGTGGACACCTCGGGCCAGACGCCCTTGATGTAGAAGTCGTCTTCGCCATCGATGGGTTCGAGTTCGATGGGAATCTGTGGCATCCCGCGCGGAGCGGGACCGTCCGTGTTCTCGACCGCCCGGAAGGTGGTGGTCCCACCACCCGCACCGCTCGGGGCTGTCGCGGAGTTGACGGCGGCGGCACCCGCGGTGGTGATACCTGCGAGTGTCGCACCGCCCACGACGCCCTTTACGAAGCGGCGACGGTCCGATTCGACCGGATATTTGTCTTCGTCGAATGGCATGGTTTATCTCTTGTAGTAGGGGTAGACCGCACGTTTGAGTGTGTCCATCGCGGATGCCCCGCCGATATCGACTCCATCGACGTCCTCCTGACGGATGTAGAGGTCCTCCCACTTGCGACGGCGCTTCTTGACGATCATGACGTCGGGGAGGAACTCCTTGCGGTACAGCAACAGGATGAACGCGAGGTCGATGAAGATGATGGCGAGGAGGAATCCGAGGTACATGTTCCCGACTTCGTCGAGACCCCACCCGTTGACGAGACCGTACGTGAACAGTCCGACGAAGACGATCTCGATGACGGTGAGGAGCACGATGGCGACTGCTGCGGCCGTGCTCTCGCGGGCCGGTTCGTAGCGGTGGATATCACCGTAGTTGCTTCCTTTCGTTGACATGGTTTACTTCCTCCCGGGGCTGCTGCTGTGTGCAGACTCCCCGTACTTGAGGATGTAGAACGTGAACATCAGTGAGCTGATGATGGCGAGGATGGTCGCGATACCGACCCAGTGGGCCTGGAACGGGACGCCCATGTGTTCGGGGTCCACCTCACCGCCGCCGCCGCTGGAGGGGGCCTGACCGGTCTCGTTGACGACGATGGTGCCTTTCATGCCGAGGCCGGCGTGGGGGTCACACTGGTACTCGTAGGTGCCCGTGGTGTCGAACGTCGACGTGAACGAGAACCCGGTGTTCTCGATGGGCTTGTGTCCCTCCCACGACGCGCCCTCTGGGACGCTCGTCGGGTTCACGTTGTGGTTCTCGGACTCCCAGACGAACTCGACCGTCGTCCCGGGCGTGATGTAGAGCGGACTGTCGGTACCGGGCGTGAAGACGTACTTCCCGTCGGGGCCGACCGTGACGGTCTCTGTACCTCCGCCGCCGCCTCCACCGGAGGTACCGGTACCAGTTCCTGTGCCTGTCCCGGTCCCGGTCCCCGTGGAGGTGCCGGACGTTCCGGAGGTCGTCGTTGTCTCCTCCTGCCCAGCGGCAGACACCGCCGTGCTCGCTGCTGCAGCGCCTCCGGCAACGCCGCTGGCAGCCTTCAGAAAGTCCCGCCTATTCATACATGAAATGCTCAGGATTGGGTTCGCTTAAACCCACCGATGCCGCCGCCGAGAACGGGTTTACGAATCGGGGTTCGCGGCCGATTCCGTCGATTCGTCCAGCTCGCGCCGGGTCGCCGGATCGAACCCATCGAGGGGTTCGACCGGTGGGAGGAACTCGGGACGTTCGCCGTCCTCCAGCCCGATAGCGCGGAGCCGGTCCTTGTACTCTTTCGCGCGGAAACGGTCGGAGAGTCGAGCGTTCGCGACGGTGAGGAACAGGACGCCCGCGGTGAGCAGGAACACGATACCCGCGACCACCATCACGCCCTTCGCGATGGCGGCATCTCCCGGGCCGCCGGGGTTCGGGACGAACGCCGCGCCGCCGAACAGCGCCAGCGCGCTCGCGGTCAACACGAAGGCGACGGCCTGGAGCATCCAGTTGCCGAGTTCGCCGCTCCCCTCGGGAACCTCGTCGGGGTGGGGGAGGACGGCCTGCGCTGGGGGCTCCGACGGCTCGTACTCGTCCATCGAGCAGAGCGCGACGGTCGGCTGGACGTCCCGGAGGACGGTCCCGAAGCCATCGACGGACCCGTCCGGGAACACCAGCGCGTAGCCCTCGTCGGAGTACGCGAGTAGACAGTGCTCGCTGTCGTGGCGGACGCGCTCGACGATGGCGAACACGTCGCGGCTCGCGACCTGGGTGTTCAGGTCCTGCTCGACCCGGTCGAGGAGTTCCTCGCCGACGATCCACGTGTCCGGGTCGAAGACGGCATCCCACTCCTCGTAGGACATCTCGGCCATGTCCTGCGGGCCGAAGTTCTCGAAGTCGTAGGTCTCCTCGACGCGTCGGCGGAGTTCCTCTGGTGACGGGTCCGACACGTCAGCGTCGGTCCCACCGTCCGCCCGTCTCGGTCGAGTCATCTGTCGGAAGTTGGGACCGGACCGGTATACGCTTTCCGAACACCAGTCCCTGCCCGGTTTCAGACGGTTTAACCCGTCGGCCACCTGAGGCACGAACATGGTCGCCGACACGACGATTGCGACGGTCGCGCTCGCCCTCGTGACGGTGAGTTTCCCGTTCTACCTCTACGGTGCCTGGATAATGATCGACGCCGAGACCGTCACGTGGGACGTACTCACCTATCACCTGAAGTTCATCGTCACCGGCCTCACGTTGAACACCGTCCCCGTCGTCGCGTGGATGGGCCCGCGCCTGTTCGAGCAACTCGGCGGCCTGGCCGCACTTCACGCGTTCCTCGGCCTCCAGGCGTACGCACTGCTGGTGTTCGCGCTCACGGGTATCGTCCGCATCATCAGTGCGAAGCGGCGCTACAACCTGTATCACGACCCGGACCAGGACGTCGACCTCGACGACCTGGGCGAGAACATGAGTCACTGGCGGAAACGGCTCCGCATCGGGGTCTTCGGGTACGTCGTCTTCTGGATACTGGCGTACGTGCTCGGCGTCGGTCGCTACCTCATCCGGTACGGGTTCCTCGAAGCACCGTTCTGACCGCCGACTCTGGCGCGGCGTTCGGGTTCGCCTCGGGTCAGTTCGGGCCCTGGTTCGGCATCTCGTCCGGCGCGTTGTCCGCGTTCGTCTGGTTCTCGGCTGTGGTGCTCTTTTTCTCCGTGTTCTCGTGTTCGCCCGGCTCCAGTTCCTCCTCCTCGCGTTCTTCCATCGACTCTTCGTGTGCCTCCTCGACCGTTTCGCGTTCGTCTTCCGGAACGGGGTCGTCCGTCTCGTCGACGGACCCTTCCCCCGGGTCGCCGAGTTGGTCGGGCAGCCCCGATTCGTTCCGTCGTTCGACGTGTGTGTTCTGGTCGGCCTCGTCGGTCGTCTCCTCGTCGCTCTCTTGCTCGCCTGTCATATCCACTGGTTGGGGAGTGGTCGAGGAGAGTCCCCGGCCTAACGGGTTAGCCTCCCGGCAGGTGGTCTGAAATGAACCCTCGAATTTATTAGCCACGCATACATTCCTATATTCTAACTGTTCCGAAATGGGGGGAACAGGGGGATACCATGCACTGTCACGCTCGCGGGATGACGGTTACGAAGCGAGTATCGATCGACGAACAGGGGCTGACACGGGTTCGACTGGAACTCACGTCGAAGTACGACGTGCCTGTGGACGTACAGGTCGTCGACACTATCTCGGACCCGGTCGGGTTCGAGCAAGTCGGCGTCCCGGACGGTCCGGGTGAGTGGCGAGGCTTCGACGACGGCTCACTCGTCTGGGCTGGTCGGGTCGTACCGGACGAACCGACGGTCGTCCAGTACGGGCTCTTGCTGCTGGACCCGGCTGCAGTCGCGACGCTCGAGCGGGAACCGACCATCGAGTCGGTCCAGCGGGCCGACGCCTACGACGGTCGTCGCGACCTCGCCGTCGACCCGGAGTCCCAACCGGTCGATTTGCAACCGGTCGAGGCACTCCCGTCCGACGAGCGCGTCCCGGAGTCGGTGTTTGCAGCCGTCCGCGACCTCTCCGAGGCCGGAGACGACGACCGGCCGACGACGTCGGAAGGGCTCTATCGGTTCGAGATCGCGTTCGCAGATGGGGACTCGTCGCGCCAGTACTCGGTCGTGCGTGAACTGCTCAACGGGACGAACGTCCTCCAGACGGACCCGGCCCTGTCGACACTCGAGGAGAACCCTGGCGACTCGACCGTCGAGGTCGTCGTCTGTACACGTCTCCCACACCCCGTCGTCGCGGACGCGCTCACGTCGATAGACGGCGTCGAACACGTCTCGACGACGGTCCTGCGCGAGCGCCAGCCGAGCGAACGAGACGGGTCCGCACGGGATTCGATTCAACAGACGTTCGAGTCGCTCCGTGAGTCCGTCGACACGGCCGCGTACGACGACTTGCAGGACGAACTCGCCGAGGCCGGTTTCGAGGCCAGAACCCAGCACCGCGAACACGACGAGTCCGACCGCATTCAGTTCGAGGAGTTGGTCGCAGACGGCGCCGAACCGACCGACGGGCTGGTCGACCGGCTGCTCGACGAACTCGAGGACGGGTCGGTCTCGGAGGAAGAGCGCATCGCATTGCGCCGGAAGCTTGGCTTCGACCCCCAGCGGAGCACCGAGGTCAGAATCGACTACCTGCAGTCCCGGGTCGAACGCTTCGCGGCTTACGCCGACGCGATGGAGGCGTTCCTCGACGAGAACGGGACCGGCAAAGAAGCGCTCGAGGACCTGCAGACGGACCTCGACGCCCTCGAAGCCGAACACGAAGCCCTCTCGTCGGAACTCACTGCGGAGCGCGAGGACCGTGAGCGACTGCACGAGACCGTAGACGCACACGAGAAGGAACTTCAGCGACTCGACGAGCTGGAGTCGTCGCTCGACTCCCTGCGCGTCGACTTCGAAGCACGGGCCGAGACGGTGACCGGTGAACTGCGCGAACTCCGCGACGCCGTCGACGAACTTGCCGGTGCCATCGAGGACGTCGACGGCCGTCTCGACGACCTCGAGGCACAGGTTTCAGAGAACGCGAAGGTTCGACAGGCACTCGCCGGTCTGTCTGACTGACCCGCCGAACCGTCCGTTCCTCAGTTCCAGGGGTCGCCCGACGCCAGGTCGACTTCGCTGTCGCCCTTCGCCGAGGGACAGATGTCTGCGAGGACGCACGCGTCACAGTCGGGGTTCCGCGCGTCACAGATGGCCCGCCCGTGGTCGATGAGGAGGTGCGTGAACTGCTGCCAATGTTCCTCGGGGACCACCGGCATGAGGTCCGCTTCGATGGCTTCGGGGCGCTCCTCCTCGGTCAGCCCGAGCCGCCGAGTGAGCCGCTGGACGTGGGTGTCGACGACGATGCCCTCGACGATGTCGTGGCCGTGCTGGAGGACGACGTTGGCGGTCTTTCGACCGACGCCAGGGAGGTCGGTCAACTCGTCCATCGTATCGGGGACGTCGCCGTCGTGTTCCTCGACCATGATGCGACCCGCGTCGACGAGGTAGCCGGCCTTGTTGTTGTGGAACGTGATACCGTAGATGTCTTCGGCGAGTTCCTCCGGGTCGGCTTCGGCGTAGTCCCTCGCACTCTGGTACTTCTCGAACAGGTCCGCGGTCACCTTGTTGACACGCTCGTCGGTGCACTGTGCCGAGAGGACGACGGCGACGAGCAGTTCCAGCCGGTTCCGGTACCGCAGAGAGATGGTGGAGTCCGGGTAGGCGTCCTGTAGTCGTTCGACGACCGCTTCGGCCTGTGCTGCACGAGGTTCGAGTGGCGTGCCCATGGTGCAGTGTTCGCCGGGGTGGGTTTCAGCGGTTCGATTCGGGTGGTCCAGCGGAACCTTACCTGTAATGGCCAATGGTTATTGGCCGCACGAACAATCACCTATGTGAGGAGTTCCCCGGCCGACCTTGCCGGCCACCCGTTCCGACGAGCTTGTGAGGCACCCATACGCGCTTCGGAGCGGGCGTCCGGCGGGTAGGGGGGACCGGGGGCCCCTCGTGCCCGAAAGCCCTTACGAACTGATACGATCGGACGCGAGTCCGACTCCGACCACTGGGTGTTCCCCGACTGCTGCTGCCAGCGACCAGACCAGAACACCCGGCCATCCGTCGTTCCGTGACCCGTTCTCCCTGATTGTGCTGTCTATCTATTGCCGTGACTTTTAAGCGCGCACTCGTTGGGTACTCACGTATGAAGGCAACCGCGATGGCGCACCCGATTCAGGGCCTCGTCAAGTACCACGGTATGCGTGACTCTATCGAACGACTCCCGTACCACGACTCTATCAGCGTGTGTACAGCCCCGAGTCACACGAAGACGACCGTGGAGTTCTCCATGGACTACGACGAGGACGTGTACATCGTCGACGGCGAGGAACTGGACGGCCACGCCTACGACCGGGTCGAGCGCGTCGTCGAGAAGGCCCGCTCGATGTCCGACGCCGCCCACACGGTCTACCCGGTCAAACTCGAGTCGGAGAACTCCTTCCCGTCGAACGTCGGGCTCGGGTCGTCCTCCTCCGGGTTCGCGGCTGCCGCGATGGCACTCGCCGAGGCCGCAGAACTCGACGCCTCGCTGGGTGACGTCTCCACGATAGCGCGCGTCGGCTCCTCCTCCGCGGCTCGCGCGGTGACAGGCGGGTTCTCGTACCTGAGCGCCGGGCTCAACGACGAAGACTGCCGTTCACACCGTCTCTCGACAGACCTCGACGACGAGTTGAAGACCATCGTCGCACTCGTGCCCGCGTACAAGAACACCGACGACGCACACGAGGAAGCGGCGGACAGCCACATGTTCGACGCCCGCCGCGCCCACGTCCAGGACCAGCTCGTCGAGATGAAAGACGCGCTCCACGACGACGACCTCGACCGCGTCTGTGAAATCGCCGAACACGACTCGCTCTCGCTGGCCGCGACGACGATGACCGGCCCCGACGGGTGGGTCTACTGGCAGCCCGCCACCCTCGCCGTGTTCAACACGGTGCGTGAACTCCGCAACGAGGGCTACCCGGACGACGACGACGTCGACTCTGTCCCCGTCTGGTTCTCCACGGACACCGGCGCGTCAGTGTACGTGAACACGACCGCCGAACACGCCGAACGCGTCAAGGAAGCCGTCGCGGAGACGGGCGTTCGCACGACCATCTGGGAGGTCGGTGGGTCCGCGAAACTCCTCGACGAAGACGAGGCACTCTTCTAGGCCAGCGACCCCGGCTCTACTCCCGTCGGCGACTCGAACGTCCTGAGCGACGGCACCAGCAGCCAGTACGACGCGGTGAGGACCGTCCCCGCCGCGCTCACCAGTAACACTGTCCGCGTCCCGACCAGTTCTCCGAGGACACCGCCCAGAAGGACACCACCGGGCGAGACCAGACTCGACGCACTGGACAGCACCGAACTCACCCGGCCGAGGCGGTCGTCGGGGACGCCAGACTGGAGCGTGGCCATCACCGAAACGTTGTAGATGCCGACGGGGACTCGCGAGAGCATGAACAGTGCCACCGACAGGACGGGACGTGCGACCCAGATGCTCACGGCGAACAGGAGGCCGGATGCGGTCAACCCGACGATGGTCGACCGGCCGAGCGGGACGGATTCCACCCACGACGAGAGCAACGACCCGCCGACGGTGCCCGCGGTCAGCCCGGCCAGCAGGAGGCCGTACGTCCCGGCCCCACCGAGGTCGGCGGCGAACGACGGGAGGACGGCGAAGGCGACGCCGAACAGGAAGTTCGCGAACAGGCTGCCGACGAGCATCAGCCCGAGGACCGAGCCGGTGAGCGTCTCGATGCCCTCGCGGAGGTCCCGAACGTACGTGTCACGGTCGAAGCCAGCTGGCTGCGTGGAGTCGTCTTCACCGGTCGCCCCGCGCGAGGTGTCGGGGACGTCGAGGCTGAAGAACAGGAGTGCCGCGAGTGCGAACGTGGCGGCATCGACGACGTAGACACCCACCGCGCCGACGAGGACGATGAGCGCACCACCGATGCCACGTGCGAGCGCGTCGACCGTCTTCCCGACCGCCGTGGCCGCGGCGTTCGCCCGGACCAGCGAGTCGTCGGGGACCAACCGTGGGACCGCCGCAGTCTGGGCCGGCCCGGCGAACAGACCGACGAGCGAGAGCACCGGCATCGTCGCCAGCACGACCACGACCGACAGGGACCCCGTGAGCCACGCGAGGGGGACCACGAGGACGACGACCCCCTGTGCCAGTTCGGAGAGCGTGAGGACCCGACCAAGCCGCGCGCGGTCGACGATGGGGCCGACCAGCATCGAGAGGACGCCGGGAATCTGTGTGAGAAATCCGGCGAGACCGGTGTAGGCGGTCGACCCGGTCAGGTCGAAGACGAGCCACATCGCCGCGACGGTGTAGAGCCCGTCGCCGAGGACGCTCACGGTCCGACCCGTGAGCAGCCGACGGAACTCCCGGTGGCGCAACACCGAGAGGCGGTCTGGGAGCGACATACGCGACGATTCGACCATGCCGCACTTGGCCGTTCCGCGAACGCCAGTTCTGTAGCCGAGGCGACATTTATAACGAGAGACGACATTTCACACGAGATATATCACGGGGGCGCTCGACCGGCCCAGTATGGACGACGCGGACGCGACGGACGCCCTGGAAGTCCTCGGGAACGAACTCCGGATGCGAATCCTGCGTGAACTCGCCGCGGCAGACGAGCCGCTCGCGTTCTCGACCCTGCGAGAGCGTGCGGGCATCCGTGACACTGGGAAGTTCAACTACCATCTCTCGCGACTCTGTGACTACTACGTTCGCGAGGGAGCGCGTGGGTACGAACTCGGCCATGCCGGAACGCGGGTCATCGCCGCGGCCGACCCTGGACGGGCCAGCGACGGCGGGTCGGTCGACCCGGAGTCAGCGACTGAGGAGACCTGCCCGGTCTGTGGCGACGACGACTGCGAACGGCTCTTTCACGTTCACCTGACTCCGCCGTGGGCCTGACCCGGCTCTCAACGTTCTCCCCGGACGGGCTACCGGAACGACGGCCGCCAGTACAGCAACCCGACGGTCACGACGAACACGGCTGTCGAGAGCGGCAGCGACTCTCGCATCGCCGCAGTCGCCAGCGCCGAGGAACTCCCGGCGACGCCCGAGACGATGGTCGCGATGACCGGCCAGCTACAGGAGACACACGAAAGCAACCCGAGGACGCCGGAGACAGCCGAACTGGCCGCATCGATGACCGTCACGTACACGAGGTAGGTCAACGCGGCGTAGCCGACCACCTTGTACGGCAACAGAGTCACGTTCACCAGCTGGCCCTCGTAGGAGATGGCGGGGCCGAACCCCGGCGGGAGTGCGGTCGAGACGTACCACCCAAACGATGGCTGGTAGGCACCGGTGTCGAAGAACATGTAGCCATGGCTCCAGAGTCCACCGAAGTACGCGAGCACGATGCCGTACCCGAGCGCGATGGCCGCGGCACGACGCTTCCGACCGGTCGGTGCCGGTGGCGGACTCGCCCGCCAGAGCGCCCACAGGCCGAGGTTCACCCAGACGAACGGGAGGAGCAACAGTTCGAGAGACGCGGTCCCGCCGTCGGCGAGGAACAGTCCGAGCACGAGCGCCTCACCGGTGACGACGATGAAGAACGCAAAGAGCGTCTCCGGTTCGGGGACGACGCTTTCGGGGTCCAGGCCGACGCGTTCGAACGCCATCAGAGCGCGAGCGAGTCGACGACGATGGCGACCAGGAGCGCCCCGAGGTAGGCGTTCGAGGCGTGGAACGCCCGGAACGCCGCGTCCGAGGTCTGCTCGCGGTGGAGTCGGACGACCATCCAGAGGAACACGCCCCCGAGGGCCACACTGACCAGGGCGTACAGCAGGCCGAGAGATGACACCGCCGACAGCGCGACCGCACTCACCAGCGTCGCGGCGAGGTACCAGACGATGTGCTTACGCGTCACCGCCTCGCCACGGACGACCGGCAGCATCGGGAAGCCGCCCCGGGCGTAGTCCTCCTTGTACGCCAGCGCGAGGTTGTAGAAGTGCGCTGGCGTCCAGAGGAAGATGACGCCCGCGAGGGCGAGGCCGGGGAGGCCGATGGTCTCGGTGACCGCGGCCGAGCCAATGAGCGCCGGGAGCGCGCCGGCCGCGCCGCCGATGACGGTGTTCGAGACGTAGTTCGGCTTCAACACGAGCGTGTACACGACGCTGTAGAAGATGATGGCAGTCAGGCCGAGGCCCGCTGCGAGAACGTTCAACTGTGCGAACGCGAACAGCGACGCCGCAGTGAGCAGGAAGCCGAACGCGAGCGCGTTCCGAACCGGAATCACGTCGACCGCGAGCGGCCGGTCCGAGGTTCGTTGCATCCGGCGGTCGACGTCACGCTCGAGGACGTGGTTGAACGTGCCGCTCGCCCCGATAGAGAGGATGCCACCGAGCATCGTCCAGGCGACAGTCTCGACGCGAAGCGCCGGGCCAGCGGCCAGCGCCATCCCGGCCGCGGCGACCAGACACAGGAGCCACATCAGCCGCGGCTTCATCATCCGGAAGTACGCATTTAGAGTGAGTTTCGCGCGTGCGACGACTCCCGTCGGGAGTTCGACGGGGTCGTCGTCGGGCGCTGCGTCGAACGGTTCGGGGTCTGGCATCGGGTCCCAGTCCGGCTCGCTTGCGGTCTCCGTTTCGAGCGTCCACGCCAGTGCGACGACGATGACGGCGAAGATGCCGACGCCGACGGTCAGGTGGACGGCGGGGAGCAGTCCCGTCGCGCCGGTCGTGGCGGCGACGGCACCGAGGCCGACCTGCACCGGGTACAACACGAGACCGAGCGTCAACGCGACCCGGACGCGACGGTCCACGTCGCCCAGCCAGGCGACGGCGACCGTCCCGAAGACGAGCACCCCAACGAGCAAGGCTGCGACACGGTGACCCCACGCGACGACGAGGGTCGGGTCAGAGAGGGGAACGAGCCACTGCCCGTTGCACGCCGGCCACGTCGGGCACGCGTCGGCTGCGCCCGTCACGGCCGTCGTCGCCCCGACGATGATGAGCAGGTAGACACCCATCGCCGCGGCTGCGAGCAGCCCGGTGAAACGGGCGTGGGTCCTGACGGGGGTCGGGAATCTGCGAGACACGGCAATCAGTGGATGATTCGGCTCCGCGTACTTAGAGCCCGCGCTTTCCCCCCACGCGGCGGTCCCCGGTGGCGAAAGTCAGCACATATTTAACCCCGTCTTCCTAACCCTCGAACCGACATGAACGCTAAGCGGCTGGCCCCGACTGCCCTGCTCGGGGCGGCGCTCTTGCTGCTGCTCGCGGACCCGGTCGCAGCGCAAGCGTCGACAACAGAAGAGGCGATTCGGGGACTGAACGAGAAACTGCTCGTCGTCGCCATCCCCATCACGGTGCTCGTCGAGGGCGTCCTCATCTACACCGTCCTCAAGTACCGCAAGAGCGACGAGGCGAAACCGACGCGGGAGAACCGCCGGCTGGAGATCACCTGGACCGTCGCGACGGCGGTTATCCTGCTGTTCGTTGGCCTCTCGGCCACGATGACGATGGCCGACCCCGCCGTCATCGCAGATGGGGTGGACGACCGCGCGGACGTGCCTTCTGACGCCGAACACATCGGTGTCGAGGCGCGGACGTACGCCTGGACGTTCACGTACGACAAGCACAACGTCACCTCCGGCCAGAAGCTCGTCATCCCGAAAGACCAGGAGACGTACTTCAACGTCACCACCCAGGACTGGCTCCACGCGGTCCACATCCCGGCCCTCGGGCTCAAGCAGGACGCCGTCCCCGGGCAGCATCACTACCTCATGACCGAGGCGAAGGAAGTCGGTACCTACCAGGGCTACTGTGCCGAGTACTGTGGTGTCGGCCACTCGGGCATGATGTTCGAGGTCGAGGTCATGTCCCAGGAGGACTACCAGGACTGGCTCCAGACCCAGTGTGAGGACAGCGGCGGGAGCTGGGATGCAGGCGCACAGACCTGCACCGCAGGCAACAGCTCTTCGTCTAGCTCGGTCGTCGCCGCATAACTACCGTCGACACTCGTTCTCTGCTGTTCACAGTGCCACCAGCCAGCGCGCCGTCGTTCGCCACGCCATCGCTACGCTTGCTGTCAGATTCGTCGGGCGAACACGCTTGGATGGATTTTTAGTAGTCGGGTCGTAAGCCCCGTGTATGACAGTCGCGGAAGACGCTGACGACCACGGTCACGGGCACCACCTGCCGGCCGTCGAGGACTGGCCGAAGGGGTTCGGCGAGGCCAGCTGGTGGCCGTTCATCACGGCCATCGGTGGGGGCGGAATCTACCTCGCCGCGGCCCTCTACGTACTGGCGAACAAGGACATCATCGGCATGGGCGCGTTCTCCGGCGTCGCCATCGGGAGTACGTTCCTGTTCCTGGTGGGGCTGTTCGGCTGGCTCTACCACACGTTCATCAGCACGTTCTGGGAGCGCGGCGCGAACGAGAAGAGCGAACACAAACTCCGCTGGGGCATGGTCGCGTTCCTCGGCAGTGAGGTCGCCACGTTCAGTGCCGGCTTCATCTACTACTTCTTCATCCGGGTCGGCGGCCTGGGTGAACTCCCACACCTGTTCGGGAGCCTCGTCATCGTCAACACGCTGTTGCTGGTCCTGTCGAGTGTCACCATCCACTTCGCACACACGTCCCTGCTGAAGGGGAACCGCCAGCGCTTCATCGGGCTGCTCGGCGCGACGCTCCTGCTGGGCGTCGTCTTCATCGGTGGCCAGGTGTACGAGTACTACAAGTTCATCGAACACGACGGCTTCATCATCGGCGCGAGCGCGTTCGACCAGACGTTCGCGTCCGGCTTCTACGCGCTGACCGGCCTGCACGGCCTGCACGTCAGCCTCGGTGCGGTCCTCATCGGCATCGTGTTCGTCCGCGCCCTGCGCGGGCAGTACTCCGCGGAACGCCACGTCTCCGTGAGCACCGTCTCGATGTACTGGCACTTCGTCGACGCCGTCTGGATCTTCCTCGTCGTCGTCCTGTACGCCGGCGCGTAACCGAGCCAGACACATTTCGTTCTCGATGAGTCGTTCACTACGGAGCCGCCGCGCACTCGTCGCCCTGGTCGGAGTGGTGACACTCGCATCCGGGACGGCGCTGGCCCACGGCGGGTCGCTTCGGGGTGAGGCGGAGGCCCTGACGATCCCGACCTGGCTGTTCCTGTTGACCGGCGGTGCCGCCGTGGGTGCCTCGTTCCTCCTCGCCACGCTCGTCACCGACCGTCGGTGGATCGCGACCATCGACGACTGGCAGCGGTTCCTGGGTCGGTTCCCAGGGGCGGTCCGAATCTACTTCGCACCGGCAGTCGGGCTCGCTGGGCTCGCCGCGGTGCTGGGGTTCGGCTTCTTCGGCGAACCACAGCCCCTCCGGAACCTCGGGGTGCTCGTGGTCTGGGTGGGCTGGTGGGCCGGCTACACGATGTCGGTGTACCTCGTCGGCAACACCTGGCCCGCGCTGAACCCGTTCCGAACGCTCGCGCGTGAGCTCCCCTCGCTCGGCCGGACGTATCCCGATTCGGCGGGTGCGTGGCCGGCCGTCGTCGGTCTGCTCGCGCTCGTGTACGTCGAGGTCGTCACGCCGCTGGCGGACGACCCGCGGCTGCTCGCCGGGGTCGTGACGGCCTACGGGCTGTTGACGGTCGCTGGCGCGGTGGTCTTCGGCCACGAGACGTGGTTCGCGCGCGCCGACCCCGTCTCGCGGGTGTTCCAGGCGTACGGGCGCGTCGCGCCGCTCAGCCGGACCGGGGACGGTGCGCTTCGTCTCCGGCTGCCCGGGATGGCGCTCTCGGACGCGAGCGACAGCAGGGGTCCGGGCGAGGTCGCGTTCGTCGTCGCCCTGCTGTGGGGGACGACCTTCGACGGGTTCGTCACCACGCCCGCGTGGGGCGACATCGCCCGCGCTGCGGTCGAGGCAGGTGCGCCAGCACTGCTGGTGTACCTCCTCACGTACCTCCTCGGGTTCGGCGCGTTCCTCGGTGTGTACCTCCTGGCTGCCCAGGTGGCTCGCAGGACCGGCGACACGTACCTCACGGCGCGCGAACTCGGTCGTCGCTTCGCACCGCCGTTGCTCGCTATCGCGGCAGGGTACCACCTCGCGCACTACCTGGGGTACTTCGTCTCGCTGTCGCTCCCGCTCACGACCGCGCTGGCGAACCCGCTGTCGCCGCCGCTGAACCCACAGCAGTTCGTGCTGCCCTCGTGGATTGCCGGGCTCGCGCTCGCGTTCGTCCTGCTCGGCCACCTGCTCGCCATCTGGGTGGCCCACGCCGCCGCCTACGACCTGTTCCCGAGCCGGCTGCAGGCCGTCCGGAGCCAGTACCCGTTCATCGCCGTGATGGTGCTCTACACGATGGTGAGCCTGTGGGTCGTCGCCGAACCGAACCAGCTGCCACCGTTCCTATGACACGCAGAATCGACCACGCAGAACTCGAGACCGAGGTGCCACCGGGTGACCAGCCACATCGGTGCCCGTACTGCGACAGACCGTTCCGTAAAGCGGAGTACCGGACGTTGCACGTCGGCCTCACTCACTACGATGTGATGACCGACACGGAGCGCGAACGGTTTCAGGATGCCTACCGTGAGGAGTCCGACGAACTCGGCCTGTTCCGGTTGCGGACGTTCGCGGTGCTGGTGCTGTTGTACTTCGGGATGTTGATGCTGTACTCGGTCGTCACCTGAGGAGCGACACCTGAAAACGCGACGCGAAATCGCGCTACCTCGTCGGGTGTGCTATGGAAAGCCGACGGGGTGTGACCGTTGCCTATCGCTTTTGATAACAGTTCTTATGTGTGGTTCTTCACGACACGTCACATACCCATGTCGGCCGCGGCTTCGGGGACGGGCAGGTCGTGTTCCGAGACGCCGAGCAGTTCTGCGACGTGGTCGAGTGCCATGTCGAAGCCGTAGTAGCGTTCGAGTTCGTCCCCGTCGGCCGTCGGGCGGACCTTCAGCATCGCGTAGCCCTCGATGTTCTGGGCGACTGCGGCCGTCGTCCCGTTCCTGTCGAACTCCAGCAGCCGCTCCGTCTCGGTCTCTGAGTACCTGGCCGTGATGCCGTTCGCTTCGGCGGTGTCCTCGCTCATACCCCCGCTTGGGTCCGGGTGTTTTCGTAGGTACCGATTCCCTGGCGGGCTGGCGCCTCGGGTACCCCCACCACGACTGGCAAGCGAAACACACCTGTGACCCGCCCGACTCTACTCGCCCATGACGAAGTGGCTCCAGAGTGGCCGCCGCCGCGACCTCTGTTTCCTCCTCGCGGAGGCGGGCGAGCTTCCTGCCCAGCGGCTCAAGACGCGCCTCGAACGCCATTACGACGAACGCATCGACCCGAAGTCGTTCTACGCGACGCTGGAGGCGATGGTGGACTCGGGGTTCCTGGCGACCCGGACTGACGGCCTCCACGACGTGTACGGGCTGACCGAGGCGGGCGAGGCACGGCTCCGCGAGCACTACGAGTGGGTCACCGAGTGTGTCGAGGCCGACACGAGCGACAGCGAGTAGGCGACGGGTCGAGCAGGAAGACGGCGGGACTCACCCCGGCTCGGCCGGTTCGAGCAGGTCGAACAGGTTCTCGTACAGGTCCTCGAAGACGACTTCGGTCCCCCACGGCTGTTCCTCGGGTTCGCCGTGGAACTCGACTCCTCGCTCTCCGAGCGCCTCGTCGGTTGCCCGGCAGTCGTCCGTGTTCACGACGAACAGGACGTGGTCGCCAGCCTGCGACCCGACGGCCTCGCGTTTCTCGTCGGTGTCGGCCTCGACGAGTGTGAGTTGCGGGAACGTCTTCCCCGGAACGCCCACGGTGAGCCAGCGGCCCATCCCGGGGACCTCCTGGTCGTCGCGGGTCTCGAAGCCGAGGACCTCGGTGTAGAACTCCAGAGCTTCCTGCTGGTCGTGGACGAGCACGGTCGTGTGACTGACGTCGGTGAGTCCGGCCATAGGTGCTGAGGTCCGACAGGGACATGATTCTGCGCCATGGGTGGAGTGAAAGTGAACGTGTACGGCCGGGAGTCGAGCCGGCTATCGTCTCTCTTCTCCGACAGAAACGTGTTTCTGATGAGACTTATCTTCCGCCAGCCGAGACGGGTACTCGATGCCGAAGACCGACCGCCCCGACGGGTCGACGCAGTGGCCCGTTCCCCGCCCTCACGAGACCGAAGTCCTCCTGCTCGGGACGTACCACATGGACAACCCTGGGCTGGACGTCGTAAACGTCGAAGCCGACGACGTGCTGGCGCCGGACCGCCAGCGCGAACTCCGCGCCCTCGCGGACCAACTCGCCGAGTGGGGGCCGGACCGCGTCGCCGTCGAACGGCCACACGACCGGCAGAACGAGGTCGACTCGCTCTACGACGACTACCGGACCGGCGTCCGCGAGTACGGCGAGGAGGCGAGTATCGACCCACCACATCCGGCACGGTCGGACCCGAGCACAGAGTGCCGTAGTGAGGTCGTCCAGGTGGGGTTCCGGCTCGCGGACCGCCTCGGACACGAGTGCGTCCACGCTGTCGATTGTCCGGGGCAACTCGGGACCCGGTCAGATGCCGATGACGAAACGGTCGACCTCGGCGAACTGACCCAACGGGCGATGGCGGAACTAGACGTGCCGCTTCCGGACCTCGACGTGATGCAACGCGAAAGCGACGAACACCTACACGAATCGACCATCCCAGAACACCTTCACTGGCTGAATCACGAAGACCGCCTTCACCAGAACCACGACCTGATGTTCGCGGCCGCGATGGCTGGTACAGACCGTCGGTATCTCGGCTCCGAACTGCTGGGCGCGTGGTACGAACGGAACCTTCGCATGGTCGAGAACGTCTGGCGAGCGACCGAAGACGGGGACGACCGTGTCCTGGTTCTCGTCGGCTCGGGACACGTCCACGTCCTCCGCCACCTCTTCGACGAGATGCCGATGTTCTGTCCGGTCAGTCCGTTGCCCGTGCTCGGGTAACAGCCGCTCGTTCATCCACGAAACGTCGCCCGGAACAACCCGGCTGCGAGCAGCGTGCCCGCGCCGACGAAACCAGCCGCGACGAACGCGCCGGGTCCGTCGCCGAGGCCGACGCTCCCGAGCAGGATGCCGACGACGAAAAGCGAACCGAGGATGCCGAGTCCGAGCACACCGGCTCGGAGCAGTCCCATCGGCTCAGTCGAGGAGCTGCTGGGCGATGGTGTTCCGGAGGACCTCGGAGGTCCCCTCGTATATCTCGTTGAGCTTCGCGTCGCGGTAGAATCGTTCGGCGGGGAAGTCCTTCGTGTAGCCGTAGCCGCCGTGAATCTGGATACCCTCGTTGGCGACCTCGCGGGAGATCTCGGAGGCGTAGAGCTTGGCCTGTGCGGCCTCCTTGATGAACTTCTCGCCGCGAATCTTCTTGTCCGCAGCCTGGTGCATCAGCAACTTCGCGCACTGAATCTTCGTGTCCATGTCCGCGAGTTTGTGCTGGATGGCCTGGAAGTCAGAGATGGGCTGGTCGAACTGCTCGCGCTGCTGGGAGTACTCCAGCGCCTGGTCGAGTGCGGCACGCGCGATGCCGACCGAGCGGGCCGCGATGGTTATGCGGCCGCCGTTGAGCGTCTTGAGCGCGTGGACGAACCCTTCACCTTCCGCACCGAGGCGGCGGTCGGCGGGGATGCGCAGGTCGTCGAAGCGAAGTTCGGCGGTCGGACAGCCCTTGTCGCCGAGTTTGTCCTCGGTCCCTTCGACGATGAAGCCGTCGTCCTCCTCGGGGCGGACGATGAACGAGGAGATGCCCTTGTTGCCGGCGTCCGGGTCGGTCTTCGCGAACACGGTGACGGTGTCGGCGACGGAGCCGTTGGAAATCCAGAGCTTGCCGCCGTCGATGACGTACTCGTCGCCGTCGCGCTTTGCGGTCGTCGTCATCGCGGGCACGTCGGAGCCGGCCTGGGGCTCCGAGAGCGCGAACGCGCCGATGTCTGTCCCCTCGGCGAGGGGTGTCAGGTACTCCTGTTTCTGGTCCTCGTCACCGAACTCGTATATCATGTTGCCCGCGAGGGAGATGTGGGCGGCGACGATGGTGCCGAGGCCGCCAGAACCGCGCGAAATCTCCTCCAGCCCGATGGCGTAGGAGTGGTAATCGAGACCAGCACCGCCGTACTTCTCCGGGAACGGCATCCCCATCAGACCGAGGTCGGCCATCTCCGAGACGAGGTCTGCGGGGAACTCGTCGTCGTGGTCGATGTCCGCGGCGACGGGAACGACCTCCTCGTCGACGAAGTCCGCGACCATGTCACGAATCTGCTTTTGCTCTGGGGAGAGACTGAAGTCCATACTCGAAGGTACGGCCGTCGTCCCTTTACTCTTGCTACAACCCTCTCGAAAATACCTGATAATCCCGTGTCTGGCGGGCCCTTTTCCCCCCTCGCCAGAACTGCTATCGGTCCCGAAAGGTAGAAACGACTACAGGCCTCCCATCACGAGTATGGAGTATTCGGTACGCCGACAGCGCCACCCCGCCGTGAGACCGACCACGGCAGGTGGGTTTTTCAGAGTGGAATACACAGGGGATAGTGGATGAACGAGGAACAGGCCGCGTATCCCGTGGACGACGACCTCGCGTGGTGTTACGACGCGGTGCAGGGTGTCTCACGGACGTTCGCGATCACTATCGAGGAACTCGAGGAACCGACGGCCCGTCACATCTGTCTGGGCTATCTGCTCTGTCGCGTTGCCGACACCGTCGAGGACGCGGGGCACATCCCGCCGGCGGAGAAGGCCGAGCTGTTGCGGCTGTATGCGGACGTACTCGACGAGGACGACCCGACGACCGCTGTGGACTTCCACGCCCAGGTCGAGCCGTGGATTCCGGACGAACGGAACGACGACTGGGAGGTGGTCGCAGAATCACCTCGCGTCGTCGAGACGTATCGCAAGCTCTCCCCTGAGGCCCGGGAGGACATCCTCCCGCCGGTGCTCGAACTCACCAACGGTATGGCCGAGTTCGTCGAGCGCCACGCCGATTCGGGCGGGCTCCGCATCCAGACGCTGGACGAACTCGAAGAGTACTGCTGGTACGTCGCCGGCACGGTCGGCTCGCTCGTCACCGGTCTGGTGACGCGGGGCACGTCCGAATCGCGTGAGTCTCGCCTCTGGGACAACGCCCGGTCGTTCGGGCTGCTGTTGCAACTGGTCAACGTCGCCAAAGACGTGAGCGACGACTACCACGAGGAGAACAACGTCTACCTGCCGGCGGAGTGGCTGGCCGAGGAGGGTGTCGACCGCGACAACGTCCTCGACCCGGAGAACGAAGAGGAGGTCGCCTCCGTCATCGAGCGCGTGGTCGACCACGCCTCGGGCTACCTCGACGACACCCAGACGTACCTCGAAGCGCTGCCCGAGCACCGCGGGAACCGCCTCTCGGCGTGGGGCATCCCGTACCTGCTCGCGGTCGCGACGCTACGCGAACTGCGCAAGCGCCCGCGTGACGTGGTCCGCGAGGGTGGCGTGAAGATCTCCCGGATGGAGGTCATCGCCATCATCGGCTGGTTCCGCCAGCACGGCGACCGGCAGGCCCTGGAGCAGATTCGCGACGTCGTCGAGAACAAGCCGCTGCACGAAGCGGACGTGTCGGTGTAGTCGGCGCGGTCCGCTTCACCCGCCGCGGACAGACAGCCCTCGCTCAGTCCCTACGCATCTCCGATTCAGCCCGACGCGGACGTCTCCGTCCCTCTCTCTCCGCGGGACGGCCGCGCCTCCGTCCCAAGCTGCCTGCCCAGTGCGAACAGTGTCACGCCGAACACGGCTGTCCCCGCCAGCAGCGCCGTGAACATCGCGGTGGTCACGAATACGACGCCGATGCGCGGGACGAACGGGAGCGCAGCCACGACCGGGCCGAGCGCGGCGACGGCCGGGAACAGCAAACGCCCCGGATGCCCGACACCGGCGAGCACGCCGAACGGGAGGAACGCCAGCGGTCCGAGCAACAGCACGAGCACGGCGCTCCCCGGCGCGCCGAGGACGAGGACCACCGGCCAGGTGATGGCCGCGAGGAGGGCGACCGTCGTCGTGCGTTCCCCGGCGACAGGACGCCGGTCGAGGTGGCCCGCCAGCACGAGGAGCGCGCTGGTCAGGACCGCCGACGGGGCGAGGCCGATGGCGACGCCCCCGAGCACGAACGCCAGGTCGTCCGCGCCCACGAGGGCTGCCCCGAGGACGACCGCAGCGAGCACCCCGGCGGCAGCGACCAGCCAGGTGACGGGTCGGCGACCACCCGACCCGGCGAACTCGATGCGCTCGCCGGCGAGTAGCAGGCCGAGTGCGACGAGTGCGAACAGCACGGCCGGGGCTTGCGCGAAGGCACGCAGTTCCGGGCCGACCTGTTCGAGGGTGTGCATCCTGATAGCCAGGGCGGTGACCACCTTTGCGGGGAGTCCGGTGCTCCCGGGCGTGAAGGCGATAGCGGCGTGGCGGCCGAGGTTCGACACGTACCGGGAGTCCGTGGATCGACCGGTCCAGACGACACGGTCCCCTTCGATTTCGCCGCCTGGTGGCGTGTGAGTGACCGTCCACCCGTCGGGCCCGCGAACCACGAGACGGTCGGCGTCGACGTACGCTTCGCCCTCCGACTGTTCCTGTGTGAAGGTGTCGAACAGCAGGACGCCGCCAGGTCGCCGGTGTGCGGCGTCCGCGACCTCGAACGTGACCGTCACGCGCTGGCCGTCGACGGCGACCTGCAGGTCACGTGGGTCGTCCACGACGGTGCGATGCGAGTCGAGCGTCTGCCGGACGGCGCGGTCGAGGAGACTCCGGTTCGCCGCGAACTGGTCGGCTGCGCCCGGATTCACCGACACGAACGCGGTCCAGTGACTGTGGCCGTCCTCGTCGAGGCGGACGACGAGTTTGCTCTCCCGTATCTCCGTCTCGACGCCGGCCTCGTCGGCGGCGTCCTCGAACGCCGACCCGCAGAGGCCACAGACGGCCTCTGGCGGCGGGGCGGCCGCGGGGGCTGGAGCGAACGCGGGGACGAAGAGGACCACCACGAGGAGGGCGATGACTGCGTGTGACGGGCGCATCTGCCAGTATTTCTAACTGTTTCGACAAATAGTTTCTGCGAACCGCAGGTACGGAGCGTGGCCTACTCGTACTCGTAGAAGCCCTTGCCAGTCTTCTTGCCGAGGTCGCCCGCGTCGACCTTGCGCTTGAGGAGGTAGGCCGGCTTGTACCGGTCACCAAGCTCCTCGTGGAGCGTCTCGGTCGCGTGCAGGCAGATGTCCAGGCCGATGTGGTCTGCCAGTTGGAGCGGACCCATGGGCACGTTCGTCCCGAGTTTCATGCCCGTGTCGATGTCTTCCTTCGTGGCGACGCCCTCGTCGAAGGCGCGGATGCCCTCGTTTATCCACGGCATGAGGATGCGGTTCGCGACGAAGCCGGGCTTGTCGTCGGACTCCCACGTCTCCTTGCCCAGCGCCTCGGCGAGGTCGTGGGCGAGCGAGAGGGCTTCGTCGCTGGTCTTCTCCCCGTAGACGATTTCGACGCCCTTCATCACCGGCACCGGGTTCATGAAGTGGAGCCCGACGAGACGCTCCTCGGAGTCGATGACGGAGGCGATGGTCGTGATAGAGAGCGTGGAGGTGTTCGTCGCGAGGAACGTCTCGTCGTCGACGACGTCCTCCAGGTCCGCGAAGATGTCCTGTTTGATGTCCATGTCCTCCAGGGCGGCCTCGACGACTGCCTGGCAGTCTGCGAGGTCATCGAGTGCTGTGGTCCCCTCGATACGCTCCAGTGTCTCCGCCTTCTCTGTCTCGCTCAGTTTGTCCTTGGCGACGAAGCGGTCGAGGGAGTTCTCGATGCTGTCGAACCCGTTCTGGACGTACTCGTCCTCGATGTCGCGCATGACGACGTCGTAGCCGTTCATGGCGGCGACCTGTGCGATGCCGCTGCCCATTGTCCCTGCGCCGATGACGCCGATCCGCTCGATGCTGTCGAGGTCGTACACCATGTGTCGCAATTCTTGCGAACCCGTCCTAAGCCTGCCGGTCCCAGCGCAACTGCCAACCCCCTGGCACGCCTCTCTCTCTGTGTGTCGGAACTGCTCACGGTCGTGGTCGCGGTCGTCGGGCTCGGCGTCGCGGCCCAGGTCATCGCCGACCGGCTCCGCCTTCCCAGCGTCCCGCTGCTGGTGCTCGTCGGGCTCTTCCTCGGACCGGAGGGTATCGGCCTCGTCCAGCCCGCGACCTTCGGGGACGCGCTCTCGGTCATCGTGGGCATCAGCGTCGCCATCATCGTCTTCGAGGGTGCGTTCAACCTGAAGTCGAAGACGTTCAAGCGGGCACCGTCGGCGACGCTCACCCTCATCACCGTGGGAGTCCTCATCTCCTTCCTCGGAACCGCCGCCGCGGTGCGGTTCTTCCTGGGGGCGGCGTGGGGCGTCTCACTGCTGGTGGGCGCGCTGCTGGTCGCGACGGGACCGACGGTCATCACGCCGATTCTCTCCGTGGTCCGTGTCCGCCCGCGGGTCGCGGCCACGCTGGAGGTCGAGAGCATCATCAACGACGTGACGGCGGCCATCCTCGCGGTGGCGACCTTCGAGGCGCTGACCGCCGAGAACCCGACGCTGGCGAACGTGACGACGGCGTTCGGCTATCGATTGCTCGTCGGGGCACTCGTGGGGGTCGTCGTCGCCGGCTTCCTGTGGTACCTGTTCGAGGCGGTCGAGCACTCGCCGTGGAACGCGCCCCAGAACGCCCGACTGCTCGTCCTCGCCAGCGCCGTGGTCGCCCACGGGACCGCCGAACTGGTCGCCGGCGAGGCTGGCATCGCGGCGGCGGCCACCGCAGGCGTCGTGCTGGGGAACGCGAACCTCGCCTACGAGTCCGATATCGCCTCGTTCAAGGACGACGTGACGGTCCTGTTGCTCTCGTTCGTGTTCATCATCCTGACGACGCTGGTCAGCTTCGACGAGCTGCTGGTCCTCGGGATGGGCGGGGTGCTCGTCGTGGTCGTCGTGTTGCTCGTCGTCCGTCCCCTCTCGGTGTTCGTCTCGACCTGGGGCAGCACCTTCGACGTGCCCGACAGGCTGTTCATGAGTTTCGTCGCGCCCCGGGGTATCGTCCCGGCCAGCGTCGCGACCCTGTTCGCGCTCGAACTCAAGGAGTTCGACCCCGGCGGCGCGTCCATCCTCGTCGGGACGGTGTTCCTCGTCATCATCACCAGCGTCGTCGTCGAGGGCGGCCTCGCCCGGTCGCTCGCCGACCTGTTCGAGGTGACCCCACCGCGCGTGCTCATCGTCGGTGGCGGCGCGGTCGGGCGTGCGCTGGCCCGCCAGTACGACGCGGGAGGCGAGCGCATCGAACTCGTCGACCGCGACCCGAGGGCGGTCGAGGCCGGACGCAACGCCGGGTTCACCGTCCACCGGGGCGACGCGACCGACCCGGTCGTGTTGCGCGCCGCCGGGGCCGCCGACGCAGACCGGGCGGTCGTCGCGACCGGCGACGACCGGACCAACGTCCACATCACCCGGCTCCTCCGGAAGCGGTTCGACGTCGACCCGGTGTTCGTCAGGGCCGACGACCCCGACGCCGTCGAGACGGTGGAGGCGCTCGGCGGCCGCCCACTCGCCGGTTCGGTGTTGCACCTGTGGGCCATCGAAGGAATCACCCCGCGCGAAACCACGGCCCGCCCGGGCTGGCTCACCGCCGTGCTCCGCGAGGGCGACGTGCGACAGTTGGTGGTCGACGGGGCGCTGGCGGGCCGAACAGTCGAGGCCATCTCGACCGACCTCCCGGACCGGGCATTCCTGGTCACGCTCACCCGGGCCGACGAGACCCACGTCCCGGCGAGTGACGAGCGAGTGGAACACGGCGACCGGCTCACCTTCGTCGGCGCGAAACCGGCCGTCAGGGAGGCGCTCGAACAGCTCACCGAGCCCCGGCAGGAGTAGGTAAGAACCCTGACTATCACGGCAAGATTGAAGTCGGGGTACCGGAAGATACAGACGAGTACAGATGGGTGCTGACGACCATGGCCGACGGGAACTGGTTGCCGACGCGGACACCACAGACGCCGCCGATGCCGCCGACGCCGCCGACGCCGCCGATTCCCTCGACGGGCTGTCTCCGGCTGCCGCTGCCGAGCTGGACGCTGCCGGGGTCGCACCCGGTGACCTCGCCGAGAAGACGGTCACCTACATGGACCTCGTGGAGGCCGGCGTCGACCAGGAGATCGCTGGCGAGATTCGCCGCCAGTACTCACTGACGTGGGCCTCGCGAATGGGCGATGGGCTGGACGACCGCGCCGAGGAGATGGGCGGCCTCCAGGAAGGCGAACGCGACTGGGTCGCCGCGAGCACGGCCGACTGGGAGGACCTCGGCGTCCCCGAGTACGACCCCGTCGAACGCGAACCGGTCGACATCTGGGCCGACCGTGAGCGCCCGACCCCGGTCGAGACCGTCGTGAACGACTGGGTCGCCGACAGACTCGCCGAGGCGGGCATCTCCTCGGTCCGCCAGCTCGCGTGGGTCGACGCGAGTGCGCTCGCGGACGCGCTCGACGTGAACGTGATGCAGGCACGGACGTGGCGGTTCGCGGCCCGGGACGCCCGATAGGCTGCAGATAATCGGGGCCGCGACGGTGTCTCCTATCGTTCCGGTGAACCGCCGTTTGACCTCGAACACGGCCGGTTCTGACGGCGATAGATTTTTACTATGTCTGTAGTGTTTTTCGAGTTGCTGTGAAACCTCCTCAAATTGGCTTATAATACCGCTAACCAGTATTTAGGGCGTATCTTCCGAACGAAAACCGACCACCAATCTTTTATAGTCAGTTACGGGTACTTCCAACTGAATGCGCCCCATCGACGACTCTCCCATCGTGCGCGACGGCAAAGTACTGATTCTGGCGATGGACCACGGGCTGGAACACGGCCCGGTCGACTTCGAGCCGGTCCCCGAGACGGTCAACCCGGAGACCGTCTTCGACGTCGCCACACACGACGCCGTGACGGCCTTCGCCGTCCAGAAGGGCGTCGCCGAGACGTACTACCCGTCCTACGAAGACGACGTGAACCTCCTGTTGAAGCTCAACGGGACCTCGAACCTCTGGATGGGCGAGCCCGACTCGGCTGTCAACTGCTCGGTCGAGTACGCGGCCGAACTCGGAGCTGACGCGCTCGGGTTCACGCTGTACGGCGGGTCGAACCACGAGATAGAGATGGCCGAGGAGTTCCGCGACGCTCAGGAGGCGGGCCGCGAGCACGACCTCCCGATGGTCATGTGGTCGTACCCCCGCGGCCAGGGCCTGAAGAACGACCGGTCGGCCTCGACCATCGCCTACGCCGCCCGTCAGGCGCTCGAACTGGGCGCGGACATCGCGAAGGTCAAGTACCCCGGTACGCCCGAGGCGATGCAGTGGGCTGTCGACAGTGCAGGACGGGTCAAAGTCGTCATGTCCGGCGGCTCGAAGACCTCCGACTACGAGTTCCTGAAGCAGGTCGAAGAGTGCATGAACGCGGGTGGTAAGGGGCTCGCCGTCGGCCGGAACGTGTTCCAGCGTGAGGACCCCGTCGCCATCCTTGACGCCCTCGAACGGGTCATCTACGAGGGGGCCTCCGCCGAGGAAGCGCTCGAATGATGCACGCGACCGACCTGCACGCCACGGTCGAAGACGTCATGGAGACGGTAGCGACGGCCGCACCACAGATCCGGCACGGGCTCGTCGGTCGCCGGACCAAGGTCGACGAGGAGAACCCGAGCGGCGAGACGCAGGCGGCCGCGGACGTGTGGGCGGACAAACTCCTCGAGAACGAGTTGACGGCCATCGACGGCGTCGGCCAGTACGCGAGCGAGGAGCGTGCGGACATCGTCGACTGTGGCGACGGGCTGGCCGTCGCGGTCGACCCGCTCGATGGCTCCTCGAACCTGAAGCCCAACGCGGCGATGGGTACCATCGTCGGCGTGTACGACAGCGACCTTCCCGCCGCGGGCGACGACCTCGTCGCCGCGGCGTACGTCCTGTACGGCCCCATCACGACGATGACGGTCGCGGTCGACGACCGGGTCACGGAGTACGAGATAAGCGACGGCGAGCGGTCGGTCGTCCGCGAGGACGTCACGCTCCCCGCGGACCCGGTCGTCTACGGGTTCGGTGGCCGCGTCCCGGACTGGCCCGGCGACTTCGAAGCCTACGCCAGAGAGATAGAGGACGAACTCAAACTCCGGTACGGCGGCGCGATGATATCCGACGTGAACCAGGTCGTCACCTACGGTGGCATCTTCGCCTATCCCGCGCTCGAATCCGCACCGAACGGCAAACTCCGCCTCCAGTTCGAGGGTATCCCTATCGGTTACATCATCGAGACGGCAGGCGGGGCGTCCTCGGACGGAAACCAGTCACTTCTCTCGGTCGAACCGACCGAACTCCACCAGCGCGTGCCCGTCCACATCGGGAACGAGTCGCTCGTCGAGCGACTCGAAGCCGCCCTACAGTAGGCTCGCGCCGGTGAGTATCACGGTCATGTTGTTCGCGACCAGTAGCAGTCCGAGCACGAGGAGCCCGACGATCCAGACCTCGAAGAGCAGCATGAACTGACTGCGGAGGTGTGCGGGCGTGGCACGAATCGTCTCGAGCAGCAACCGGAACAGTACCACGACGAGCGTCGCGGCGAGTCCGTTCAGGACGACGACCACGACAACGCCCTGTTCGAGCGCCCAGCGAACGAGTGGGTTGGCCTCGCCCTCCACGCCGACTACCCTGGCAGCGACCAGTGTCGTGCCGAGGTCGAGCACGACGAGGACGAACAACACGGCGCCGAGCCACCGCCAGTAGCGGCGGAACCGGGCGTCGAGGTCACCCGACGAGACGGGATACATCAGGTTAGAAGGTAGTCGATAGCCGGTGATAGCTAATCACACACTTCGGCGTATCGCGGTTTCGTAACCCCGAATTTACGGGATTACCGAGAGGCTACGACTACGGGATGGCGGAGAACGGTCAGATGCTGGTAGTTTCGTCGATGAGTTCACGCCGGTACAACGTCGACGTGGTCAGCGGGGGGCGCGCAGGCCGGTGGTGGAACTGGTCCTCCTCACGCTGGCCGCGACGGTTCCCGTCTTCGTCACGGGGGTGTTCGGACATGACGCGTGCGCTCGCTCGTCTCGCGAGTGCGACCGCGACGGGCAGACAGCTGGGACGTATATAAGGTGTCTCACGAGGATTTGCTACCACACAGCACGGCACCGCCCACAGGGACCGGTTCCGCCGTTCGACGGCGGTGGCAACATTCGTACCTACCGGAAAGGGAAACCTTTCTCACCGCACCCTGCGCATGCCGATGCATGAAGGTGCGTATCAATGAAGGGGCGTCCGCGGAGGAGGCGTCCGCCATCGCCGCGGCGCTCGCCGAACACGTGGGCGACGAGGTCGAGGTGTACGTCGGGCAGGCCGACGACCCCGCCGCGGTCGAGGCGGCACCGGAACCGGCTCCAGACGCCGCGGGTGAGGGAGGCACGTCGGCCCCGGCCGACGACGACCTCGGCCCGACCGAGCGCGAGGAGGACCTCATCGCGGAGATCGAGGAGATACTCCGGGGTGGCCCGGAGAAGTACAGGGAACGACTCCCGGACCAGGGTAAGCTGTTCGTCCGTGACCGCATCGACCTCTGGTTCGGCGAAGACGGGCTGTTGTTCGAGGACGGCAAGTTCGCCGAGTTCGACAACGAGGACCAGATTCCGGCGGACGGCCTCATCACGGGCGCGGCCGAGTTCGAGGGCCGCGACGTGCACTTCATGGCCAACGACTTCACCGTCAAGGCGGGGTCGATGGCCGCCAAGGGGGTCGAGAAGTTCCTCCGGATGCAACAGCGCGCGCTGAAGACCGCCAAGCCGGTGCTGTACCTGATGGACTCCTCCGGGGGGCGCATCGACCAGCAGACCGGGTTCTTCGCCAACCGCGAGGGCATCGGGAAGTACTACTACAACCACTCGATGCTCTCCGGGCGCGTCCCGCAGATATGCGTGCTCTACGGCCCGTGTATCGCCGGTGCAGCCTACACGCCGGTGTTCGCGGACTTCACCATCATGGTCGAGGAGATGTCCGCGATGGCCATCGCCTCCCCGCGGATGGTCCAGATGGTCACCGGCGAGGAGATATCCATGCAGGACCTCGGTGGCGCACACGTCCACGCCGAGGAGTCCGGGAGCGCCGACCTCGTCGCGAAAGACGAGGAACACGCCCGCGAACTCGTCTCCCAGCTCGTCACCTACCTGCCGAACAACTCCGACGAGAAGCCGCCGCGCGCCGAGCCGGTCGCACCCGCGAAGTCGCCCGCTGGCATCGACAGCATCATCCCGCAGGAGCCGAACCGCGGCTACGACATGACCGACGTCATCGACCGCATCGTCGACGAGGGCTCGTACTTCGAACTCCGGCCGGACTACGGCAAGGAGATCATCACGGCGTACGCCCGCATCGACGGTCGTCCGGTCGGTATCGTCGCGAACCAGCCGGCCCACCGCGCCGGTGCCATCTTCCCGGACGCCGCCGAGAAGGCCGCGGAGTTCATCTGGAAGTCCGACGCGTTCAACATCCCCCTGCTGTACCTCGCAGACACGCCCGGCTTCATGGCCGGCTCGCAGGTCGAGAAGGACGCCATCCTGGAGAAGGGGAAGAAGATGATATACGCCACCAGCAGCGCGACGGTACCCAAGCAGTGTGTCGTCGTCCGCAAGGCGTACGGTGCCGGTATCTACGCGATGTCCGGACCGGCGTACGACCCGGAGAGCACCATCGGGCTGCCCTCCGGTGAGATTGCAATCATGGGCCCCGAAGCCGCCATCAACGCGGTGTACGCGAACAAGCTCAACGCCATCGACGACCCCGACGAGCGCGCGAAGCGCGAAGCGGAACTCCGTGAAGAGTACCGCGAAGACATCGACATCCACCGCATGGCGAGCGAGGTCGTCATCGACGAGATCGTCCCGCCGTCGTCGCTGCGGACCGAACTCGAGAACCGGTTCCGGTTCTACGAGACCGTCGAGAAGGAACTGCCGGACAAGAAACACGGCACCATCCTCTGACCGGCCGGTTCCCCGTACCGGGGATTCTCGCGCCGAGAGGTGAGTCCACCACGAGAACCGTTCGAGTCGGAGAAACCGGGCGACTGCACCGCGGGCTAAGCACTCCTTCTGTCGCGGTAGCCGGTCCTTACTCGGGTTCGACGGTCGGTATCGACGGGGCCGTCGAAGTGTAACGGGACCCTGCCCCGTCCGAACGACCATCTCGTTACGCCGTAGTGAGAGAATACATTTGATAGATGGCGACCTCTGTACGAACGCCCACGGGGGCTGTGCGAAATCGTCGAACGGCCGGTCACCGACCGGCCGGGCATGGGGGAGACGACGATTTCGTCGGTTCACACCGGTGAGTCCAGGTCACCGCCGAAGGGGGACGGCGGCCTGGGTTCACACGAACGGAGCCGGGTCCGCGGATTCGCGAGACCGGCTAGCCCGTTTCAGAGACACTGGCGCACCGGGGGGAGCGCCGGGTCGTACTCACCCGTCACCGTGGGCATTCCGTACTTCGTATCGTTCGACCACCGTTCTGAGCCGCCGCACTTCGTCGCGGACGGCGCGCCACTGGTCGAGCGTGCCGGGAATCTCACCCTGTGACTCGTAGCGCTGTTTCTGTGTGAGCACCAGTCGCTGAACGCTCGCCGGGGCGTCGACGCCCCAGAACGTCAGTTCCGTGCCGCCACCACCAGCCGTGTCTATCTCGACGGTCCCGTAACCAAACACCGACCCCAGCGCGCTCTGCTCGTACGAAGAGTTCTGGACGCTCTCGAAGTCCGCGCTCAGGACGGTCCGGGAGAGCCCGCCGGTCTTGCTGTAACACGCCTGGTTCGTCACGAGGAACTCCGTGTTGACCACGCGGAAGTACTCGGCGACCGGCGCGAGCGCGCCGACGACGAGGCCGACTCCGAGGACGAGCGGATTCTCCATCAGGTACGCGACGATTCCGGCACCGACGACGAGCGACAGCCCCACCACGACAGACGGCAAGATGGACTGGATGCGCGGCTTCGCCGTCCACAGCACTTCCTCGCCCTCGTCGGCCGTGAACCACGTGTCGGTCATCGCTGGTCGTCCTGCCAGTCGAACGTGTCCGGCTGGCCGTCGTCGAAGTCGTCCCGGGAGCCGCCCGCCGCCCCCTGTGCGGGGGTGTCGCCACCTTGTCCTTCGATACGTTCGAACGATTCACGAATCGCCCGGAGTTCGACCAGTATCTCGTCGAGCACCTGTTCTTTGTCCTCCTCGCCCTCTGCGTTCGTACCACGGGCCTGTTTGATGCGCTTGTTGATCAGCTCCTGGACCTGCTTCGGGTCGGAGACGGCCATGAACTGCATCTCGACGCCGGAGCCGCCGGCCGTCGAGATGTCGACGTTGCCGAATCCGAACTGCTTGCCGAGGAAGCTCTCGCTGAAGGAGATGTTCTGGACCTTGTCGAAGTCTATCTTCTGGACGTCGCGCGAGAGGATACCGCTTTTCCTGTACAGCCCGTCGGTGGTGACGACGTACTCGGTGTTCTCGCGCTGGAGGTACGCACCGACCACGATGGGGATGCCGACGAGGACGAGACAGAGCGGCAGCCCGATGATGAGGGCGGGATAGATGCTCTTCGCGTCGGGGATGCCCGACCAGACGATCTCTTCGTCCTCGTCGAGCGTCAACCAGTCGTAGGTAGACTCGGTAGCCATACGCGTTCAATGCGGTTCGGGCCGGGAAAGATGTTCGCTTCGCTAGAGGAGTTCGTCGGGGACGACGCGGGCCAGTCGCATCGCGTTCGTGGTGACGGCGGTAGTCATCCCCACGTCACCCGCGAGGACGACGAGCCACAGCGGGATGGAGAACACCGGGATGAGCACGGCGAGGGCGGCCTTCACCGCGAGGCTCCCCCAGACGTTCTGGCGGATGACGCCGTTGGTCTTGCGCGCGAGGTCCACGAGGTAGGGTAGACGCGAGAGGTCGTCGGTCAGCAAGGCGATGTCCGCGGTCTCGATGGCGGTGTCGCTCCCGGCCGCACCCATCGCGATACCCACGTCCGCCGTCGCCAGCGCGGGCGCATCGTTCACGCCGTCGCCGACCATGGCGACCGTTCCCTGCTGCTTGAGGGCTGCCACCGCGTCGGTCTTGTCTTCGGGGAGCAGGTCGGCGCGGTACTCCTCGATGCCGAGCTGGTCGGCGACCGCTCTCGCGGTCCCCTCGTTGTCGCCCGTGAGCATGACGACCGAGAGCCCGCGCTGTCGCAGGGCGGCGACCGCCGCCTTCGCGTCCTCGCGGATGGTGTCGCTGACGGCGATGACGCCTTCCAGTGCGTCTTCCGTCCCGACGAGGATGACCGTCTTGCCTTCGCCCTGCAGGCGCGGGATGGTGTCCTCGACGAGGTCGAGACAGCCCTCGCGCTCGCACTGTTGGCGCATCTCCGGGCGGGCGACGCCCCCGTCGGTCGTCAGGTGGACGTGGTCGAGGTCGAAGCCGAGGTCGGTGAACAGCGCTGGTTTCCCGGCGTAGTGGGGGACGTCCCCGAGGGTCGCACGCACACCTTCCCCGGTCAGGCTCTCGAAGGCGGATACGTCACGGTGTTCGACGCCGTTCTGTGCGGCGTGGCTCACGATGGCGTCACCGATGGGGTGTTCCGAGCGACTCTCCAGGCCGCGGGCGCACCGGAGGACGTCCTCCTCGGTGTTCCCGTTGAGCGGGACGACATCAGTGACCGCTAACTCGCCGGTCGTGAGGGTCCCGGTCTTGTCCACGGCGACGATGTCGACCTCGCCCATAGTCTCCAGCCGGTCGCCGCCTTTGACGAGGACGGCGCGCTTTGCTGCGCTGGTCACCGCGGAGACGACACTGACGGGCGTCGAGATGACGAACGCACAGGGGCAAGCGATGACGAGCAGCCCGATGCCGTTGACCGCCCAGTGGACCCAGTCCGCGCCGAACAGGAGCGGCGGGACTGCGGCGACCAGTATCGCGACGCTCGTCACCAGTGGCGTGTAGTACTGGGCGAAGCGTTCGACGAAGCGCTCGCGCTCGGTCTTGTTCGACTGTGCATCGGTCACGAGGTCGACGATACGCGCCAGCGTTGACTCCTCGGCGGCCGTGGTCGTCTCGACCTCCAGGTAGCCCTGCTCGTTGACCGTCCCGGCGTACACCTCGTCGCCACGGGCCTTGTCGACCGGGACCGATTCGCCCGTGATGGGGGCCTGGTTCACGGCGGACTCACCGTCGCGAACGACGCCGTCGACTGGAATCTTCGAGCCTGGCTGGACGAGGACGACCTCCCCGACGCGAACCTCCTCGGCGGGAATCTCGACCTGTTCGCCGTCGCGCCGGACGACGGCGGTGTCGGGCGCGAGGTCCAGTAGTTCGTCCAGTGACCGGCGGGCGCGCTGGACCGAGAACCGTTCGAGCAACTCGGCGACGTTGAAGAGGAACGCCAGTGAGGCGGCCTCGATGAGCAGGTTCTCGCCGGGGACGAACACGGTGATGCCCGTCGCAGCGAGGATGGCCGCCGTCATCAGGAAGTCGATGTCGAGGCTCAGATTCTTGGCCGAGTAGTAGCCGTTGCGGAGGATGACTTGCCCGCCGGCGACGACCGCACCGAGCAATAGCAGGTCCGAGAGGGCGTAGGGCTGGTCGAGGACCGTCCCGAGGACGGGGTTCGCCCCGACCACGATAGTGGCGAGTGCGAGCGCGACGAACCCCCCGGACGCGATAGTCTTCAGCCCGCGTGGGCTGGTCCAGACGGTGTCGTCGCCGTCGTCGTCCTCCTCGCGAACCGCGTACCCGGCGCTCTCGACGGCCGCGACGATGGTCTCTCGGTCGGTCTCGGCAGGGTCGTACCCGACGACCAGCGTCCCCGTGGTGGGGCGTGGGTCGATGGCGAGCACCCCGGCGACGCCGGAGACGCTCCCCTCGACCTTGCCCGCACACGAGGGACAGTCCATATCGGGGACGTCCAGACGGACGGTGGCCGGTGCGTCTGTGACTGCTCCTGCTGGACCGTGCCCGGTGTCCGAGTCGGCACACCCACAGGAGTCGGACGAACAATCCTCGGTCATTACCCGATGGTAGTCCACCGAACGTTATTAATCGGGCTGCTACGAAACGGGGATAGAATAGCATTCCTTAACAAATTACTCGAGATTAGTTAGTAACTCCGCGGCGTGGGGTGTCCCATTCCGCGAGCGACACCGTCCGACTGCGGCGGTCTGGCCGGGATAATTCGGTCGACAGACACTGAAAACTAATATACGATGAAACCCAACGATTGCAGCGATGGCAGTGGCCGACCGACGAGCCTGTGACGGGTGCGACCGCCAGTTCTCGCTGGAAAACCTGTCCGCCGTCACGATGCCCGGCGGCACGCAGACGGTCTGCTGTCCCGAGTGCCGGCAGTTCGCGGAGTCCGTCGCGAGTGGCGAGTTCGACCGCGGCCAACGCAGACGTGAGTGTGACGGCTGCACACGGGAGTTCCTCGTCTCCGAACTCGAGGAGTTACAGCTACCCGATGGGACGAGCATCCGCTGTTGTTCCCGGTGCAGACGCCACGCACCAGACGAGGACGAGGGAACCGAGCCGGACGAAGCCACACAGCCGGACGAAGCCACCCAGGACCGCCGCGAGACGGCCGACCGCGAGACGGCCGACCGCGAGACAGCGACCGAGCTCGCGACCGCGGAGTCCTCGAAGGCGATACAGACCCGCAACCTCTGCCAGCAGTGCAAGGAGTGGTGCTCGGTCGAACTGTACCGGGTGGTCGTCAACGACGAACGGACCGAGAAGTTCTGCCCGGACTGTCTCGAACTCGCCAGACAGCGCGGCATCGTCACCGAGGTCCGCATGCGGCAGGCAGAGGCGTACGAGATGCTCGGTATCGGCGAGGCCGAAGACGCCGAGGAACTCCGAGACGCGTATCTCGAACGGGTGAAAGAGGTCCATCCCGACCGCGCGGGCGGGAGCAGAGAGGCGTTCAAAGCGGTCCAGCGGGCGTACGAACGCCTCGACGCGGAGTTCTAGTTGCTGGTCGGCGGCTCGGTCGGGTCCTCGCGCTGGACGTAGCCGAGGGTCACGGGGTTGAACAGGTAGTTCGAGCCGCACTCGTCACAGGTCGCCACCAGTGGCTGGTTGTGCTTGTACAGCTGCCAGAGGTCCTTCTGTCTCTGCTCGATGTCGAGGAGGACGGGGTGTTCACAGCCATGGAAGTTACACGGGAACCTGACGAACCAGTTCGGGGTCGAGAGCGTGCCGAGCGGAGCGAGTTCTGCACGGAGCCGACAGAGCAGGTTGAACACCGTCACCGGAATCTCGTCGGGTTCGAGCGTGACACCCTCGACGTGTTCGATGTATCCCGGCGGTTCGACGCCGGCTGCGTACAGTGGGAGGACCGGAATCCCCCTGGCCGTGGCGTACCCGACTTCCTGGTTCACCCACGTATCGGTCACACCGTCTTCGGTCAGTATCGCGACGACGACGTCCGAGTTGGCGAGCCGACCCTTGAGGTCACCACGTGCCCGGCCCGATTCGATAGCCTCCATGGCGAGGTGGACCCCGACCGGGAGGTTCCGGACCGTCCCGAAGAGCTCCTGGGCCAGTTCGAGGTCCTCGGTGGCGTGGGACACGAAGACCTGCGTGTCGGTCATAGGTGCAACTCACACGACGCGTACAAAACGCTTTCTCACAGGTGGACGGCCTCGTGACAGCGTGGGCACAGACTGACGGGGTGTGCTGGTGGCGATGGCCGCTTCGTTCATCGGCCGTTATTCTGCAGATGTCTCTGTGAAATAGGTTGGCGCGATAAAGTCTGGTGACGGTGTGTGCCTCAGAGCGGGGAGACGAGGTCTTCCAGCGCGGCACGCGGGTCCTCGGCCTTCGCGACGCCGGAAGCGAGGAGGACGCCGGTCGAGCCGAGCTCGCCGGCCGCTTCGAGGTCCTCCCCCGTCGAGATGCCGGCACCACAGAGCACGTCGACGCTCTCGTCGACCGCTTCCGCTGCCTCGACTGCGCCGGTGACGATGTCGGGGTCCGCCTGACTCACGGGCGTCCCGGTCCCGATGAGTTCCGGTGGTTCGACCGCCACCGCGTCCGGGCCGAGTGCCGCCGCCGCGCCGATCTGGCGCGGGTTGTTCGCGCAGACGATGGTCTCCAGCTCGGCGCGCTCGGCGGCCCGCAGGGAGCCGTCGATGTCGGCGAGCTTCAGTCGGTTCTCGGAGTGGTTCAAGAGCGTGCCGACCGCACCGGCGTCGGCTGTTGCCTCCGCCAGCGTGCTGCCGGTGTGGCTGCCGTGGTCGACCGGGCTGACGTGCTGGGCCCACGTCTCGACGCCTGTCTCTGCGACGCGCTGCAGGTGTGCGGCCTGCGGCGCGACCGCGATACGGACGCCAGAGTCGTCGCTCACGTTCGCTGCCGCCGTCGCGACCTCGACTGGGTCACACGGGTACGCCTTCAGATTGACGAGTACGAACACGCCTACATCCGCACGAGCGTCGGTAAAATAGCTACCTGTTCTGCCAGCGCTTGCCTCCCGGGCTCAGTCGTTACAGCAGCCACTCGCCTCGTCGGCGAAGTCGAGACCGATAGTCTCAGAGAGGGTATCGTTGACCGCTTCGAGCTTCGCGTCGAGGCGGTTCTGGGCGTCGAGGTACTCCTCCATCACCGGAATGTCGTGGAGTTCCTGCTGGGTCTGCTGGAGGTTCTGGAGGTCCTCCTGGGACGCCTGCCCGGTCTGGCGCGCCAGCATGAACTCCTGGCGAACCTGCTCGAACTCGTCTATCTTCTCCTGGGCCTCTTCGGACTCTTCGACCGCCTTCTGGGCAGACTCGAAGCGCTCGAACTCGGGCAGTTCGCGGATGGCCTCACCGAGTTCACGGGCGCGCTGGTCGACGGTGGTCGTCTCCTCGGTTGCGTCCCCGCTCGTTTCGATGCTCATGGGCGCGGCTACGGAGCGAACAGGTTTCAACGCTTTGGAAGCAGACTCGCGGCAAGAATCCGTGCGTTCAGTGTCTCTCACCGGATGTCGTTGAGCAGTTTCGCCTCGGCCTTGCGGAGGTGTTCGGTGAACGTGGTCTTCGAGATACCGAGTTCGTCGGCGAGTTCTTGCAGTGACACCTCCCGGGGCCACTGGTAGTAGTTCTCCCGGCGTGCGAGTTCGAACACCTCGCGCTGGCGCTGAGAGAGCAACTGCAGGTACTGTGTCGAGCCGCCGGAGAGCGACGTAACCGACGAGATGTGCTGGACCTCGATGCTCGCGTCCTTCTCCGCACGGACCGTCTCCAGTCGGTCTTCGAGGTCCTGGCGGTCGCACTGGGCGACGACCGGCCAGTACTCGTACCCGTCGTAGATGCGGACCGGTCCCTCGTGGATGAAGCCGGTCGAGGTGAGCGCCGGCTCGATGCTGTCTTCCTCGGAGTACTCGACGAAGATGTCCTGTGTGGTGTTCCCCGGGTCGAAGCCGTCGGCGTTCATCTTCAACCCGCTCGAGAGTTCGAGGACGGACTGCGTGAGGACCGAGGCTCGCGTCGCCTCGACCAGTTCTGTTACCTCGGCCCGGGTGTCGCCGAACGCCGTGAACAGGCCCTTGATGTTCCCGTCCGAGAGCGGGAACGCCCCGTGGTTGATGAGGCCAGCGTCGTGCTGGTCGGTGACCTGGAGCGACCAGCAGTCGGGGTGTGCGACCTTGAGTGTGAGACGGAGGACCTCTTCGTCGCCATCGTCCTGCTGGGCCATCACTGGTGACTGCACGGCAGACGAGATAAATCCACCCCACTGACGATGGATTCGAGATACACCGGCGAGTCATCGTGAGCGATGCCCCACGCAGCGCGTCGACCCCTGTGAAACGACCGGCCGAGCGAATCGCTCGATATCGCGAGCTCTGGGCTTTTTTGAACGGTCTGAACGATTCGTGAACGGGCTCAACACTTGATATACCTCCCGTCCGTTCTGGAAACTAGTATGGTCGAGCCGACCCCGACGGTCCTCGTCGTCGCCGACGACGAGCTGACACGACAACGCTGTTCGACGTGGCTCGAGGACGAGGCGTACGACGTCATCGCCACCGGCGTCCTCGACGAGGCGCTGGCGACTGCCAAGCAGGCTGCCGTCGTTCTCGTCGCGGGCGGCGTCGGCCCGACGACGCACGACGAACTCGTCTCCACCCTCGCACGACACGCGAGAGAGTGTGGAATCGTCTCGCTGGCGTCCTCGGCGAGCCACGACCTCCCCTGCGACGAGCGGCTCGCGTCGCCGGTCCGGAAACGAGAACTCCACGAGGCCGTCGGTCGACTCGTCACACGGGCGACCTACGTCGACAGACTGGATGCGCTGGTCGCGGCCGCGCGACGGGCCACCAGCGGCAACCGCGGACGACTCACCAGACTCAGTTCCGAGACCAGGGACCTGCAGGACCGGTTCGAACCGGCCGACTACGAGGCCATGTTCCGGACCATCGACCCAGCGTGAGACCGCCGGCGATATGCACCTGTTCGGGCGACACGACGCAGGACGACCGTTCTCCCCGCCAGCACTCCACATAGGCCACAGACGACCGGGTTCGGAACCGCGGAAGTTAACCGTCCGCCCCAGTTAATCGAGGCTAATGAGCAACGAGTCGTTTTCTGAGGGGGACCTCCGGAACACAGGCATGTCCCTCAAGCACGACCGCGAGTGGGACTACGAACTCGACCGCATCATCGAGGCGGTCGACGAACGCGACGCGACCAAGGTCGGCCTCCAGTTCCCCGAGGGCCTCAAACGGCGCGGGCCGAAGGTGGCCGACGACCTGCGCGAACTCCTGCCCGACGAGGTCACCGTCCTCATCTCCGGCCAGCCGTGTTACGGTGCGTGCGACCTCGACACCTTCCTCATGCGCCGGACGGACGTGTTCGTCCACTTCGGCCACTCCCCGATGAAGGAGTCGGACAAGATCATCTACGTCCCACTGTTCTCCAACGTCGAAGTGCTGCCCATCATGGAGCAGGCCGTCGAGGAGGAACTCGAAGTGGGCGACGTTGGCCTCGTCACGACCGCCCAGCACATGAACCGCTTCGGTGAGATGAAAGAGTGGCTCACGGAGCAGGGCTTCGACGTCCACACCCGCAAGGGCGACGACCGCCTCACCCACGAGGGGCAGGTTCTGGGCTGTAACTACGCCTCCGCGGACATCGACGCCGACCAGATTCTCTACGTCGGCGGCGGCAAGTTCCACCCGCTCGGGCTGGCGATGGAACACCCCGACAAGACGGTCGTCATCGCCGACCCCGTCAACAACGTCGTCACCGTCGCCGACACGGAGAAGTTCATGAAGCAGCGCTACGGCGCGGTCCACCGCGCGATGGACGCCGAGAAGTTCGGCGTCATCTTCTGCACCAAAATCGGGCAGGGTCGCTGGGAGATTGCCGAGGAAATCGTCGACAACAACGACGACGCCTACCTCATCACGATGGACGAGGTGACGCCGGACCGCCTCCGCAACTTCGACATGGACGCCTTCGTGAACACGGGCTGTCCGCGCATCACGACCGACGACGGCCCGCGCTTCCACAAGCCGATGCTCACCCCCCAGGAGTACAAGATAGCCATCGGCGAGGAGCCACTGGAGAACCTGGCGTTCGACACGTTCCACGGGACGTGGTAAGCGGCTGATTCGCGCCGATAGCTCTCACTCTGACTCAAGCGATTTCGACGTTATCTCGTAGGTCTGGCCGTCGTACTCGACGTACTGGGCCTCGTCGATGCCGAAGGGCGGGTAGACGGCGTTCTCCTCGACGAGTCGGACCGTCTCGACGCCGGGCTCGAAGAACGCGAGTGTATCTCGCAGGTGTCGCAGCCGGAGCACCTGTTCGGTGATGAGTCGCCGCGGGTCCGACGCGCTCTCGACCCGGGTGACGTGGTACTCGCATCTCCGGCCGTTGTAGCCCGTCTCGATGTCGCGGTCGACCGTGACCACGTCGCCGTCCCGCGCGGTTCCCGTGACCGTCCTGGAGGGTTCGAGTTCGACCGGTGGCCCGTCGACGGTGAACAGTGAGGTGAGCCCGGTCTGTTGTTCGTGGTCGGTCGTCTCGAACCAGCCGCCGGTCGTGAAGGCGTACTCGCCGCCGCCGAGGCCGCCGATGGTGACCGACTCGGTGCCCTCGGTGAACGCGAGGGCGCTCGTGTCCGCGTTGTCGACAGTGACCGTCCAGGTGTGGGACTGGCCCGGTTCGAGCATCGTCGCCGGAACCGGGACCTGCCGCGGGGCGACGTGGAACCACTCGCCGTCGACCCGTTTCCAGACGCCCCAGTCGTAGAAGTTCGTGGTGAACGTCGTCTCGGTGTCGTTGGTGAGGGTGAACGAGAGCTCGCCGGTCGGGAGCGAGATGCTGTCCGTGGACGCGGAGAGGACGAGCGGCGAGTCCGGCATCGCTGGCCAGCAGACCACGCGGGCGGTGTCCTCGCCGCCGTGGACCGGACAGTCGGTCTCGGACGCGGGGACGCCTATCTCCGCAGGGGAATCTGGCGTGGTCGTCGCATCGTCCGTGGCTGGGTCGGTCGTCGTCGCGCTGGCCGTCCCGGTCCGTGACGTGGGTGGGCTGGTTGGGCTGCCAGACCCCGTTCCGGCACCGGGCGCGACGTTCGCGCAGCCGGCGAGGCCGACCGCGAACGAGGAGAGGAGGGCACGTCGTTTCACACACAGGATGTGTTCGATACTTTGTAAATACTTTCTGCCGGGGGGAGCCAGGGGACACGCACTTTCCGAAACCTGTAAACGCCGCCACCGACCACGAGGACACATGGAACTCACCGTCACGGAGAACCTCGAGCAGGAACTCCACGTCGAGATCGCTGGCGAGGACCACACGTTCATGAACGTCCTCAAGGGCGCGCTCCTGGAGACGGAGGGCGTCAGCGCCGCGACGTACGACATGAACCCCGAGCAGTCCGGTGGGCAGACAGAGCCCATCCTCACCGTCAAGACCTACGAGGGAACCGCTCCGCTCGACGCCCTGGAGACGGCCGCAAAGCGCGTACAGGAGAAGACCGAAGCGTTCCGCACCGCGTTCGAGAACGCGGCCTGATTTTCACGCGACCGACCACCCGTCGCGCTTCTCTCGTCAGGCAGCGACGCGTCCCGCCGGGCCGACGGAATCCTCAGCAGAACAGGTGTGCGATGTAGATGCGGCCGTCGGGGGCGACGTGGACGTCGACGGCGTACGTCGTGTTCGCGTCGAGGACGGTCTGTCTGGACTGGCCGTCCGAGAGGAGCGACTCCGCGACGCTGTCGGCCAACCCCTCTGCGCTGTCGTAGTCGGTGATGCGTGACCCCGTCGTGTCCTCGACTGACCCGAAGAAGTAGCCCTGGGGCTGACAGCCAGGCGAAAAGTCGCTGAGGCTCCCCCGGACCCGGCCGCCGTCGTAGTCCCGGGCGACCCGTTGCTGGTTGGCGAACGTCGCCATCGCGGTCAGGGTCTCGTCCTGTTCGAGGGTACCCTCGCCCTGTTCGGCCCGGAAGTCGTTCACCTGCTGGTGGACGTCAGCCTCGACAGCGGCGAGGTCGATGCCGTTCGCGGTCGTCGCGTTCCCGGGGACGTTCGAGACGGTCGGTTGCTGGTCGCCCAGCGGGAACGGGATGACCCCGGTGGCAAAGAGCGCGGCGACGAGCAGCATGACCGCGATGACGGGGGCGAACGGCTTCGCGATGGTCAGCCAGCCGACGCCCGCGGCCTCCGCCTCGACGTCCTGGTAGTCCGGTTTCCGCTTCTCCAGGCCCATGTTACCACAGCGGACGCAGGGCGGGTTGTTCCGGGTCGACTGCTTGCCACACTCGGTGCAGACCCAGACGAACCCGGTGTACTCACCGCTGTCGTGGCCGCACTCGTCGCAGGGCGGTGTCGTCGAGACGCTCCCGCAGTTGTCACACTCCCAGCCCATTCTCTAGCCTACAGTACGGTGTCACGTGGAAATACCTGCCGCTCGGCAGGATGGGACACGAGAGAGAACGTGCCAAGCGTTGCCGACTCGGCGTGGCATCCGCCGCCTGCTCAGAGCCGGACCGGCACGCCGTGGTCGTTGAGGTACTCCTTGACTTCACGGATGGAGTACTCGTCGAAGTGGAAGATAGACGCCGCGAGGGCCGCGTCCGCGCCAGCGTCCTCGAACACCTCGCGAGCGTGCTCGGGGCCGCCGCACCCTGAGGACGCGATGACGGGCGTGTCGACCGCATCGCAGACCGCCTTCGTGAGTGGGATGTCGTACCCGTCTTTGGTCCCGTCGGTGTCGATGGAGTTCACGAACAGTTCGCCGGCACCGCGCTCTTCGGCCTCCTTCGCCCACTCGACAACGTCGCGGCCCGTGCCTTCGCGGCCACCCTTGACGGTGCACTCGAACCAGCAGGACTCCCCGTCGACCTCGGCGTAGTACTCGCCCTGTTCGTCGAAGCGACGGCGGGAGTCGACCGAGATGACGATGCACTGGTTCCCGAAGGCGCGAGCCCCCTCGTCGATGAGGTCCGGGTTCTGCAGTGCGCCGGAGTTGATGGAGACCTTGTCCGCGCCGGCGCGGAGCGTCTCTTTGATGTCCTCCTTCGTGCGGATACCACCACCGACGGTGAGCGGGATGAACACCTCGTCGGCGACCGCACTGACCGTGTCGAGCATCGTCTCGCGGCCCTCTGCGGAGGCCGTGATGTCGAGGAAGACGAACTCGTCAGCGCCGGACTCGTTGTACTGCCGGGCCATCTCGACGGGGTCACCGGTGTACTTGAGGTCCTCGAAGTTGACGCCGGTGTACACCGCGGCGTTCCCGTCCTCGTCTAAGTCCACGTCGATACAGGGGATGATACGCTTCGTGAGGGGCATCTACTACCGGATGGTTCGGGCGTGTGGTGTTTGACCGTTTCGACCGTGGTCAGTTTCGATACTTTCAGGTAGACGGTGGCGGTACTCGAGCACATGAGCGACGAGACCGAGGACGTCGAACACGCGGACCACGGACACGACGACCACCACGAGCACGGCGACCACGGCGAGGTTGGCGGTCGTGTGACCTCCCCGATGCAGGACTTCGACACGAGCGCGGCCGGCATCGGCTTCGTCACGATGCTCGTCGGCATCGTCATCACGATGGCCGTTCCCCTGCTGCTGATCTGACCGTCCCCTTCTTTCGACCGTCGCCCAGTCCGCCACCAGCCCCTGCTGTCGAAAACCCAAAAGGATTCAACCACGGGAGACGCTTCCGGTTCCAATGGATGCGGAACCGTCCCGGACAGGGACCACCGACCGGCGCGTGCTCGTGGGGATGGTCGCCGTCGCCGCGCTCGCGCTCGCGGCCAGACTCGTCTGGCTCGGCGAGCGGTCGGCCCACTGGGACGAAGCGCGACTCGGCTACGCGGTGTTGACCGACGCGGAGACCGGCGTCTGGACGTATCGACCGGTCATGCACGGGCCGCTGCTCGCACACGCGAACGAACTACTGTTCTCGGTCCTCGGTCCCTCTGATGCGGTCGCTCGACTCACCGTGGCCGTGGTCGGTGGTCTGTTGCCACTCGCCGCGTGGCTCTTTCGTGACCACCTTCGAGACGTGGAGGTGCTCGCACTCGCCGCCTTCCTGGCCGTCAATCCCGTCATGCTGTACTTCTCCCGCTTCGCCCGGAGTGACGTGCTGGTCGCGGCGTTCGCGCTGGTCACGCTCGGACTGCTCGTCCGCCTCGCCGATACGCACGCCCCGTGGTACCTCTACGCCGCGAGCGTGACCTTCGCACTCGCGCTCGCGGCAAAAGAGAACGCGCTGGTGTATCTGGCGATGTGGGTGGGGGCCGGGTTGTTCGTCCTCGACCATCGAGCACGGTGGCGCGAGTCCGACTACGACCTGGTCGACGACGGCTTCGGCCCCGTGCCCGACTGGCTACTCGCCCGCCTCGATGGCCCAGTCGTATTGTTCGCGCTCGTGAACCCGGTCGTGCTCTCTCTGTTCGACCCGTCCCGGTTCCTCACGGTCGTGCTGACACTGGTCGCGCTTCGGGGAGCCCGCTGGGTGCTCCCGGTCGACGGCGAGGGTCATCGAGTCACCACGCTGGTCGGGGCGCTCGCGGTCGGCTGGTTGCTCACCGGTGTCGGTTCGGCTCTCACGACGTACAGCCTCGTCTGGGCCGTGATGGCGGCCTACGTCCTCGGAGCGGTCCTCCGCGGGTCGCCGGCTGGCCGAACGCTCCACCTGTGGCGGGCTCCCCTCGTCCTCGCAGGGAGCCTGTTCGTCCTCGTGACGGTCGGGATGTACGCACCTCGTGGCGAGACAGGCCTGTGGGCCGCCCTGGCGAACCCGGCACTCCTGCCCGGTGTCGTCGAGGCTGCCCTGTTCGAGAGCTGGGACGAGATGACGGCGCTCTACTTCGGCACCGTCCAGCGCCAGAGCTTCCTCGACTCGTTCACGTTCTTCGCGTCGGCGCTCCACGGCGGCGCGTTCGTCCTCGTGGTGTTCGCGGCCGTCGGCTTCCTGGCGGACCGGTACGGTGGACCCGGTGAGAGCCAGCGCGACCTCGTCTCGTTCGCGAGCTACTGGGGGTTCGCCAGCGTCCTCCTCTACCCCGTCCTGGTCCACGTGCAGGGCCAGTGGGCGGTCACCCACGTGGTCGTCCCGCTGACGATTCCCGCCGCCGTCGGCGTCGGCCTCGTGTGGCGGTGGGGGCGGGCCGCGGTCGCAGACCGACGGCTCGTCTCGGCGAGCCTCGCGGTATCGGTTCTCCTGCTTGCGACCGGCCTCACCGGCGCGGCGGCGGTGTCGACCACGTACACCGACCCAGCCGCGGCCGACAACCCACTCGTCCAGTCGGGACAGCCCGGGACCGACCTCGGGCCGGTCGCGGCGGCCATCGAGACAGCCGCCGCGGGGAACGAGGACGGCCCGGACGTGGTGTACTACGGAGCGTTCTTCGCGATGGACGACGAGCGCGCGGCGGACCGGTTGCCGGTCACCGACGGCGCGGGCTGGCGAAACGGCACGTGGACCGTCTACGCCGAGAACGAGAACTGGTACCACCGGCTCCCACTGGCGTGGTACACCGGGCGAGCAGGAGCCGAGACGGCCAGCGTCCGCACCATCCCTGAACTCCAGGAGCAACTGGCGACTGACCCGCCGGTGGTCGTCACCCGTTCGATTCACGCGGACCACGTCGGCGACAACCTCACCGGCACCTACGAGCGATACCCGGTGAACCTGACGGCGGGCGGGACCGGCACAGTCGTGTTCGTGAACAACTCGGTGCACGATGGGCGCCCATCCGTGCACGTCGATGCATAAAGCAAGCGTTAAGCGCCGTGCTGTGGAACCGCCGACCACAATGCCAGCGACCCTACCAGGGCCGATACTCGGCGTCGTCGGCGGCGGCCAGCTGGGGCGGATGCTAGCCGAAGCCGCCGCACCTCTGGGCGTCGACGTGGTGGTCCTCGACCCCACGCCCGACTGCCCGGCCGCGCCGGTCGCCCGCGACCAGCTCGTCGCCGACTTCGACGACCAGGCGGCCATCCGTGACCTGGCCGAACGGTCCGACTTCCTCACCTTCGAGATAGAACTCGCAGACCAGGACGCGCTGAACGAGGTCAGCGCGGAGACGGGCGTCCCGTGCCATCCGAAGCCGGCGACGCTCGAACTCATCCACGACAAACTCGACCAGAAGCAGGCGCTCGCCGACGCCGGGATTCCAGTCCCCGAGTTCCGGGCGGTCGAGACCGCCGACGAACTCCGCGAGGCCATCGACGAACTCGGCACGCCGGCCATGCTCAAGGCCCGGACCGGCGGCTACGACGGCCGCGGGAACGTCCCGGTCGAGCGTCGGGACGAGGCCGCCGACGCCATCGAGGCGGTCGCCGGCCCTGCGATGCTCGAAGCGTTCGTCGACTACGAGCGCGAGGTGAGCGTCATCGCCGTCAAGGGTGACGACGAGGTTGCGACGTTCCCCGTGGGCGAGAACATCCACGAAGCGGAGATACTTCGCGAGACCGTCGTCCCCGCCGGCTCCGACGAGGCTGTGCTCGAAGAAGCCGAAGCCGTCGCCCGCGATGTCCTCGACCTCATGGACGGCCGTGGTGTCTACGGCATCGAACTGTTCGAGACCCGTGACGGCGAGATTCTGGTGAACGAAATCGCGCCCCGCCCGCACAACTCCGGGCACTGGACCATCGAGGGTGCAGTCACCTCGCAGTTCCAACAGCACGTCAGGGCGGTGCTCGGCTGGCCACTCGGCGCGACCGACCTGCGCGCGAACACCGTTTCGAAGAACATCCTCGGCACCGGTGACGACTCCCGCGAGGCCGAACTCTCGGGCGTCGACAGCATCCTCGACGAACCCGGCGCGTCGCTGCACTGGTACGGCAAGCGCGAGGTGCGCCCGCTCCGGAAGATGGGCCACGTCACGAGCGTGGCGACCGAGGGCGAATCGACAGACGACCTCCTGACGGGCACCCGCTCGCTCGTCGACGACCTCACGTTCAGATGACAGACGAACTCGACTCCCTCATCGACGACCTGCACGCAGAGGCACAGCGCGACCGACCCGCCGAGGACACCCCCGATGTCGGCATCGTCATGGGCTCCGACTCGGACCTCGACGTGATGATGGGTTCGGAGACGGGCCGCGGCGGGGCGTACGACGCCCTCGTCGACGAACTCGGCTTCGCCGAAGTGACCGACTACGACGACCCGCCGGCGGAACGGTTCACGTTCGAGACGTACGTGACCTCGGCCCACCGAACTCCAGAACTGATGTACGCGTACGCGGAGACCGCCGAGGACCGCGGCCTCGACGTCATAATCGCGGGAGCCGGCGGCAAGTCCGCCGACCTGCCGAACATGACCGCCTCCATCGCGTACCCGCTTCCGGTCATCGGGGTGCCGGTCCAGGAGAAGTCCGTCGACTCCGTCATCGGCATGCCACAGGGTGCACCGCTGACCGCGGTCGACGCGGGGAAGTCGTTCAACGCGGCACTCTCCGCCGCGATGATTCTCGCGCGCGAACACGACGAACTGCGAGAACGCCTCGTCGACTACCACGAGGGACTGAAAGGTGACGTGGCCCGCACCTCCCGTGCGCTCCACGAACTCGGGACACCCGGATTCAAAGAACGGCGGGACTGACACGGGCTGCGGGCCGCCTTCTCCCGGATTTCGAGGGGTACCACGGAGACACCGGACGACTGCCGGACCGGACCCCTGACCGCGACACTGTAAGGCGGTCGAACCGTCGGTCGGACCGACAGAAGTAGTGGCCCGTTACTTACACTATCCCAACTGTTCGGCTCTTCGTTTTTCCAGGGGTTCTACACGGTAGAAAACCCGAAAATCGCAAGAATCAACCCTTATATGGGTGCGCTTCAAACCCCCGGATGTTACGGAGTAAACGGCATGAATCCATGGATAGCCATCGGGGCGCTGGCTCTGGTCGGGCTGCTGATTCCGCTCGGTATGATGGCGGTGTCAGCACTCCTCAGACCCACAGTCCCAGAAGACAGTAAACGCGCCACCTACGAAAGTGGTGAGGTTCCGACCGGCGGGACGCGCATGCGGTTCAACATCCAGTACTACATGGTCGCGCTCCTGTTCGTCGTCTTCGACATCGAGACCGTCCTCATCTTCCCGTGGACGGTTATCTATCGCTCTGCTCTCGAAGGCGGCGTCGGGCTCGTGACGGTGCTGGTCCCGATGCTCGTGTTCATCGGCGTCCTCGTTGTCGGCCTCGCATGGGCATGGCGCAACGGCGCAGTCAAGTGGGCGCGTAGCCCGCGCGCCGAACAAAGAAAGGGAGCACAGGCAGAACGATGAGTAGCGACAACCCCACAGACCGTACGAGTACAGACGCGCTGACCAAGACGCGCGAAGCCCGCATGGGCGAAGGGCTCGACGACCGGTTCAACTCGCGGCTCCGCGAGGCGTTCGGCTCCACGCCGTTCATCCTCACGAAGTTCGACAAGTTCATGAACTGGGTCCGTGGCTCTTCGATGTTCATGCTGCAGTTCGGTATCGCGTGCTGCAGCATCGAGATGATCCACACCTACGCCATCAAGCACGACCTCGACCGCTTCGGCGCAGGTGTGCCCCGGGCGTCCCCGCGACAGGCGGACGTCATCATCGTCCCCGGGACCATCGTCTCGAAGTTCGCCCCCCGCATGAAGCGGGTGTACGACCAGATGCCCGAGCCCAAGTTCGTCGTCGGGATGGGCTCGTGTACTATCTCTGGCGGCCCGTTCCAGGAGGGCTACAACGTCATCAAGGGCGCAGAAGAGGTCATCCCGGTCGACATTCACGTCCCGGGTTGCCCGCCGCGCCCCGAGGCGCTCATCTACGGCGTCGCGAAGCTGCAAGAACGCATCGCGAACGGCGAGTCCGCTCCGGTGACGGTGAAGCCGTACGAACTCGAACAGTTCGGCGACATGCCGCGCGACGAGGTCGTCGACAAGCTCGCCGAGCAAATCGACGAGGACACGCTGGCAATGCGCTACAACTGGGCTGATTCACCATGAGTCTGGAGAAACCCAGCGAGCGGATGGTCACGGCCGAGGGCGGCGTCGACACCGACGCCATCCTCGACCTGCTCGGCGACAAGGTGCTCGACACGGAAGAGCACCTGAACGCCGACCAGTCGGTCGTCGTCCGCCCGGACGAGGTCGAGGAGACGCTGCTCGCGCTCCGCGACCAGGCCGGCTTCGACCACTGTTCGTGTGTCACCGCCCAGGAGTACGAGGACCGCTACGAGTCCATCTACCACCTGAAGAAGTACGACGACCCGACCCAGGAGGTCAGCGTCGTCGTGCCCGCCTCGAAGGACAACCCCGTCAGCCAGTCCGGCAACGCGGCGTACCGCACCGCCGACTGGCACGAGCGCGAGGCGTACGACCTCGTCGGGATAAACTACGATAACCACCCTGACCTGCGTCGGATTCTCCTGCCCGAAACGTGGCAGGGCCACCCCCTCGGGATGGACTACGACCAGGACCGCCCGCAGATCGTCACGCTCGGCCAGTGGGACAACCCGCTGCAGGAGGACCACATGGACGAGGAGTCGGACACGATGTTCCTCAACATCGGTCCGCACCACCCGGCCACCCACGGCGTCTTGCACGTGAAGACCGTCCTCGACGGCGAGCAGGTCGCCGACGTCGAGCCGGACATCGGCTACCTCCACCGCTGTGAGGAGCAAATGTGCCAGCAGGGGACCTACCGCCACCAGATCATGCCGTACCCGGACCGGTGGGACTACGTCTCCGCCGGCATCCTCAACGAATGGGCGTACGCACGCGCCGCCGAGGACCTCGCCGACATCGAGGTGCCGGAGTACGCACAGGTCATCCGGACGATGTCCGCCGAGCTGTGTCGCATCGCCGCGCACATGCTGGCGCTCGGGACGTTCGCGCTGGACGTCTACGGTGACTTCACCGCAATCTTCCAGTACGCGTTCCGCGACCGCGAGGTCGTCCAGAACATCCTCGAAGACCTCACCGGCCAGCGGATGATGTTCAACTACTTCCGCCTGGGCGGCGTCGCGTGGGACCTCCCGGAACCGCGCGAAGAGTTCTTCGAGAAGACGCGTGACTTCCTCGAGGAGCTGCCGGGCAAGCTGGAAGAGTACCACGACATGATCACGTCGAACGAGATCTTCCAGCTCCGGTGTGTCGACACCGGCTACCTCGACCCCGAGACGGCCAAATCCTACGGTGCGACGGGACCGGTCGCCCGCGGGTCGGGCATCGACTACGACCTGCGGCGCGACGACCCCTACGGCTACTACGACGAACTCGACTGGGACGTCGTCACCGAGGACGGCTGCGACAACTACGCTCGCGTCCTCGTTCGCATGCGCGAGGTCGAGGAGTCCGCGAAGATCATCGAACAGTGCGTCGACCTGCTGGAGGAGTGGCCCGAGGACGACCGGACCATCCAGTCCAACGTCCCGCGCACCCTCAAGCCGGCCGACGACACCGAGACCTACCGGGCCGTCGAGGGCGCGAAGGGTGAACTCGGCATCTACATCCGCGCAGACGGCACGGACAAGCCGGCTCGCTTCAAGATCCGGAGCCCGTGCTTCTCGAACCTGCAGACGCTGCCCGAGATGACCCAGGGCGAGTACATCCCGGACCTCGTCGCGTCGCTCGGTAGCCTCGACATCGTCCTCGGGGAGGTGGACCGCTGATGGCAGACGCGGTCCTCTTCCCGGAGACGATCGAGAACGCGCTCGGGCTCGCCCCTTACGGTGTGCTCGGCGACCTCGTCGCGTCGTTCATCGCGGCGTTCATCGTCGGCAACGTCATGCTCGCGTACACCGGCGTCGCCGGCCCGTGGGCGAAGCGGAAGATTACCGCAGCGTTCACGGACCGTATCGCGGTGAACCGTATCGGGCCGTTCGGCCTGCTCATCATCGTGGCAGACGCAGTTCGGCTGCTGGCGAAAGAGCTCATCATCCCGGAGAACGCGGACCGCCCCGCGTTCGACCTCGCACCCATCGTCATGGCAGGTTCCGCCATGCTCGGGTTCGCGGTCATCCCGATGGGCTCTATCTTCGGTATCAACCTCCAGCTGGCCGACCCCGATTCTGGCCTCGCCTACGTCTTCGCCGTCGCGTCCATCGCGACGCTCGGCCTGACGATGGGGGGCTACGCGTCCGCGAACAAGTACTCCCTGCTCGGTGGTCTGCGTGCTATCGCGCAGAACATCGCATACGAGATTCCGCTGGTCATCACGGCCGCATCCGTCGTGCTCTTCGCTGGCACCCTTCGGATGGGTGGCATCGTCGAAGCACAGCAGGCGACGCTCATCAGCCTCGGCCCGGTCAGCATCCCGTCGTGGTTCGCGTTCGTGAACCCGTTCGCGTTCGTGCTGTTCATGGCCGCCAACCTCGCGGAAGTCGGCCGTAACCCGTTCGACATCCCCGAGGCACCGACCGAGATCGTCGCAGGGTACCAGACCGAGTACTCCTCGGTCTACTTCGTCCTGATGTACCTGGGCGAGTTCCTGCACATCTTCCTCGGTGGGGCCATCGCCGCGACGCTGTTCCTCGGCGGTCCGGCCGGGCCGGTCCTGCCGGGCTTCGTCTGGTTCACCATCAAGATCTGGGGCGTGTTCCTGCTCACGCAGTGGTTCCGCTCTGCGATTCCGCGCGTGCGCATCGACCAGATGATAGAGATCGGCTGGAAGGGCATGCTCGTCCTTTCGTTCGCGAACCTGCTGCTGACGGCACTGCTCGTCGGGGTGATTGTATGATCGGACTGCTCAAATCGATGGCGACGACGATGAAACACGCACTGGACAACGAGACCTTCACGGTCGAGTATCCGGACACCGCGCCCGAGGTCTCCCCCCGGTTCCGTGGTGTGCACAAGTTCAGCCAGGAGCGCTGTATCTGGTGTCGCCAGTGCGAGAACGTCTGTCCGAACGATACGATTCACATCGTGACAGACGCACAGCGTCAGGGTGAACAGTACAACCTCCACATCGGGCAGTGCATCTACTGCCGACTGTGTGAGGAGGTGTGTCCGGTCGACGCGATTCTGCTCACGCAGAACTTCGAGTTCACCGGAGACACGAAAGACGACCTGGTGTACAACAAGGACCAGCTCCGCGCGGTCCCGTGGTACAAAGACATCGACCCCCTCGAGTCCCGTGAACCAGACCGTGGTGCGTGGATCGGCGAGGGTGATGGCGAGGTCGATTACCAGTAATCGAGACACTCGTCTCGAAATGTTCAACAGACACCGATAGGAGAACTACAAAACAATGGTAACCGCAGAACTCGTCGCCTTCGCGCTCTTCGCCATCGTCACGGTGGGAAGTAGCCTCGGCGTCGTCCTGGTGGAGGACGTGTGGCACTCCGCACTCCTCCTGGGCGCCGCGCTACTCAGCGTCGCGGTCTTCTACGTGATGGAGGGTGCAGAATTCGTCGCTGCGATGCAGATACTCGTCTACGTGGGCGGGGTTCTCATCCTCATCACGTTCGCCGTGATGCTCGTGAGAGACGAAGGCGAAACTGAGGTGGTAGAGACATGACAACACGACCGAAACTGAAACTGGGCAATCATCTGGTTCCCGGTCTGGTCGCGGTCGCGCTGTTCGTCGTGATGGCAGCCGTGTTCATCAACGCGCCCATCACCGGCGAAGAACAGGGCTTCAACGAAGCGACGGTGAAGCTCGGACCGGCCGACGAGGTCGCGACGCAGCAGACCGACAGTGGTGCATACGCACAGATAAAGGAGGCCGACGGCTCGACGTACGCGGTCGTCGTCGACGGTGACAGTGAGACGAAAAACGTCACGCTGTCGGATTCGACGAACGCCTCGACGTCGCTGTTCACGCGTGACGGAGACGTCTACGCCGCGACGAGCGACGTCGGCGAGGGCGTCACGGACGACCTCGGCTATCACCTGTTCGGTCTCGGCAGCAGCGCCGAGCCGACGGTTCCCGGCGAGTCGTTCCTCGTCGCCTTCGAGATAATCGACCTGGTGCTCGTCGCAGCCCTCGTCGGTGCCGTGATGCTCGCCCGCCGCGAGGTCGGCGGCGAAGTCGTCTCGGCACTCGGCCTGGGTCTCGGTGACGATGACTCCGTCGGCAACAGCTCCGCGGCGGGCGTCGCTGCGGACGGTGGCACGGATATCTCCGAAGACGGAGGTGAGCACTGATGGCGGTCCCGGTCGAGTACTATCTCGTCCTGTCGGCGGCCGTCTTCTGCACCGGCCTCTTCGGCATCCTCACCCGTCGGAACGCGCTGATGTTCCTGATGTCGGTCGAACTGATGCTGAACGCGGCGAACCTCAACCTCGTCGCCTTCAGCCAGTACTGGGGCAACCTCACCGGCCAGACGTTCGCCCTCTTCGGGATGGCGCTGGCCGCGGCCGAGGTCGCCATCGGTATCGGCATCATCCTCGTACTGTATCGTAACTTCGAAGACGTAGACGTGGCCGACGCCACGACGATGAGGTGGTAACGATGGCAGGAGAACTCGCATTCGAACTCGCGCCCGCAATCGCGGCGCTTCCGTTCGCGTCGTTCCTGGTCGCACTCGCGCTCGGGAAGTACATGCCGAAGAAGGGAGCAATCGGTGGCATGGCCGCCACCGGTGGCTCGCTCCTCCTGTCGCTGTGGCTTGCGGTCACCGTCTTCGGTGGCCACACGTACCACACCGAACTGCTGACGTGGGGGCCCACGGAGGCTATCAACCTCCACTTCGGCGTGCTCATCGACCCGCTGTCGTCGATGATGCTCGTCATCGTCTCGCTCATCGCGTTCCTCGTCCACATGTTCAGCCTCGGCTACATGAACGACGAGGGCGAGACGGGCCTGCCCCGGTACTACAGCGAACTCGGGCTGTTCACCTTCTCGATGCTCGCGTTCGTCATGGCGGACAACATCCTCATGGCGTTCATGTTCTTCGAGCTGGTCGGCCTGTGTTCGTACCTGCTCATCGGCTTCTGGTTCCGCCAGGACGGCCCGCCGTCGGCCGCGAAGAAGGCGTTCCTCGTCACCCGCTTCGGTGACTACTTCTTCCTCATCGGCGTGGTCGGAATCATCGCGACGTTCGGGACCGGCCTGTTCGTCAGCACGGAGTCCCAGGCGTCGTTCCCGGAACTCGCCGCTGCCGCCCTCGAGGGTGGCTCGGCCGGCGTGACCACGTACCTCGGGATGGGCCCCGGGGCGTGGTTCCCGATTCTGGGGCTGCTCGTCCTCGGTGGCGTCATCGGTAAGTCCGCGCAGTTCCCGCTGCACACGTGGCTGCCCGACGCCATGGAGGGTCCGACCCCCGTCTCCGCACTCATCCACGCCGCGACGATGGTCGCCGCGGGTGTGTACCTCGTCGCCCGGATGTACGGCTTCTACGCGCTGCTCCCGACGGTGCTCGCGGTCGTCGCGCTCACCGGTGGGTTCACCGCGCTCTTTGCCGCCACGATGGGCGTCGTCAAGAAGGAGATCAAGCAGGTCCTCGCGTACTCCACCATCTCCCAGTACGGGTACATGATGCTCGCGCTGGGTGGCGGTGGCTACGTCGCGGCGACCTTCCACCTGATGACCCACGCCTTCTTCAAGGCGCTGCTGTTCCTCGGTGCAGGGTCGGTCATCATCGCGATGCACCACAACGAGAACATGTGGGACATGGGCGGTCTCAAGGACAAGATGCCCGTGACCTACGCCACGTTCCTCGCCGGGTCGCTGGCGCTCGCGGGTATCGTCCCGTTCGCCGGCTTCTGGTCGAAGGACGAGGTGCTGTTCAAGACGCTCGTTCACGGCCTCGGCACGGACGGCATGGTCGGTACCCTGCTGCTCGCGGCTTACGGGATGGGCCTGCTCTCGGTGCTGTTCACCGGCTTCTACACCTTCCGGATGGTGTTCCTCACCTTCCACGGCGAGGCCCGGTCCGATACGGCTCGTGACCCCCACGGCGTTCGCTGGAACGTGAAGGTCCCGCTCGTCGTCCTCGGCGTGCTCGCGACCGTCGCCGGGTTCGTCAACGCGGTGCCGGTGCTCGGCATCCACGAACTCGAGCACTTCCTGAACGTCGGCGCTCACCACGGCGGTGAGGCGTTCGCCAACCTGTCGGTCGAGCACTACCAGAAACTCATCAAGGACAGCGCTGGCATCGGTACCGCCGACTTCAGTATCCTGGCCAGCTCGGCCCTCTCGCTGGGCATCGCGCTGACGGGTGTCGGCCTCGCGTACTTCCTGTACGGTCGGGACGCGACGCCGACCGAACACACGGCCAAGCTCGGCCCGCTCAAGACCCTCTGGTACAACAACTACTATCAGGACGAGTACCAGGTCTTCCTGGCCGAGAACGTGACCCTGCCCCTGGCGAAAGCGGCTGACACCTTCGACCAGGGCGTCATCGACGGCGTCGTCAACGGCGTCTCCAGTGTGAGCCTCTCCGGCGGGTCGCGCTTGAAGAAGATTCAGACGGGTATCGTGACCAACTACGCTGCCCTGCTCTCGCTGGGGCTGGTCATCCTGCTCGTCATCGTCGGTATCACAGGGGGGTGGTTCGCATGATAAACGGCACGATTGAAGCGCTGATCGCGATTACGTTGGTCGGATCGTTCGTCGTCATGGCCGGCTCTGACCGCTACGCGGCCAAGCTGGCGACGGCCTGGAGCCTGCTACCGGTCGCCGGTAGCCTGCTCATGTGGGCCAATTTCGACGGCGAGAAGAACGCACTGCTGGACGATGGTGTACTGGCCTTCCAGAGCCAGGAGACCTGGCTCTCGCTCGGCCCGCTCCCGGACATCCAGTGGTTCGTCGGTGTCGACGGCATCAGCCTCCCGCTGGTCGTCCTCACCACCGTGCTCACGACGCTCGCGCTCGTGAGCGCGTGGACACCCATCGACGAACGGCAGTCCCAGTTCTTCGGACTGGTGCTGTTCCTCGAGGCGGGGCTGCTCGGCGTCTTCACGGCGCTCGACTTCTTCGTCTGGTTCGTCTTCTGGGAGGCCGTCCTCGTCCCGATGTACTTCCTCATCGGTATCTGGGGCGGCCCGCGCCGCAAGTACGCGGCCATCAAGATGTTCGTCTACACGAACGTCGCCTCGCTGGTGATGTTCATCGGCTTCGCGGCGCTCGTGTTCGGACTGGGCGTCGACTCGTTCGGCCTCCCGGCGGTCACCGAGGCGAGCCTCGCCGCGGACCCCGGTGCAGAGACGTACTTCGGCGTGAGCGTGGAGACCCTCAAGGTCGCCGCGTTCTTCGCCATGTTCGCTGGCTTCGCGGTCAAGGTCCCGGTCGTTCCGGTGCACACCTGGCTGCCGGACGCCCACGTCGAAGCACCGACCCCGGTGTCGGTGCTCCTGGCTGGCGTCCTGCTGAAGATGGGTACGTACGCCCTGCTTCGGTTCAACTTCACGATGATGCCCGAGGTCGCGAACGTGAACGCGCCGATCATCGCCGCGTTCGCGGTCGTCTCCATCATCTACGGCGCGATGCTCGCGCTCGCACAGAGCGACCTCAAGCGCATCGTCGCCTACTCGTCCGTGTCTTCGATGGGCTACGTCATCCTGGGTCTCGTCGCCTACACGCTGTACGGCGTCGGTGGCGCGACCTTCCAGATGATCTCACACGGCCTCATCTCGGGCCTGATGTTCATGGCCGTCGGTGTCATCTACAACACGACGCACACGCGCATGGTGACCGACATGTCCGGCATGGCCGACAAGATGCCGTACACGGTCGGTATCCTCATCGCCGGTGCGTTCGGCTACATGGGCCTCCCGCTCATGTCCGGCTTCGCCGCCGAGTTCTACGTCTTCCTGGGCTCGTTCCAGGCGACGTGGGGCTCCGGACTGGTGAGCGCGCAGGTGTTCACGGGACTGGCGATGTTCGGCATCGTCATCGTCGCCGGCTACCTGCTCTTTGCGATGCAGCGCACCCTGTTCGGTGAGTTCCGCCTCGAGACCGACTACGAGGTCGGTCCGGCGCCGCTGCACGACATCGCACCGCTGGCTGCACTGCTCATCATGATCATCGCGCTGGGCGTCGCCCCTGACATCTTCTTCGAGATGATCAAGGACGCGACCGGCCCGGTCGCCGACCTGGTCAACGGAGGTGGTGTCTGATGGCAGGACACATGGACCTGCAGTGGCTGGCACCGGCACTCGTGCTGGGGCTGACCTCGCTGCTGCTACTCGTCGTCGACAGTATCGACCCGCGCACGCGAAACCGTACCCTGCTCGCCGGCATCTCGACCGCCGGGTCGCTGACCGCACTGGTCACCGCCGTCGCGCTACTCGGCACGTACGGCGATCTCGCAGAGCCGCCCGCGATGCCGCTCGGTGACGCGCTCGTCGTCGACCAGATGGCGCTGCTGTTCGCCATCATCGTCGCGAGCGTCACCGCGATGGTGAGCCTCGCGAGCTACAACTACATCGAGGACCACAGCTACCAGGCCGAGTACTACGCGCTCGTCTTGCTCGCTGCGACCGGGATGACGCTCATGGCGTCGGCGAACTCGCTGGCGACCGTGTTCGTCAGTCTCGAACTCGCCTCGCTGCCCTCCTACGCGCTCGTCGCGTTCCTCAAGAAGAACAAGGGCAGCGTCGAGGCGGGGCTGAAGTACTTCCTCATCGGTGCGCTGTCGAGTGCCGTCTTCGCGTACGGTATCAGTCTGGTGTACGCCTCGACCGGCTCGCTCCTGCTCTCGGACGTGCAGGCAGCCATCGGTGGCGACGCATCGGGGCTGCTCGGCATGGGTGTCGTGATGGTCGTCGGCGGCATCGCCTTCAAGACTGCCTCCGTCCCGTTCCACTTCTGGGCGCCGGAGGCTTACGAGGGCGCACCCGCCCCCATCAGTGGCTTCCTGTCGTCGGCGTCGAAGGCCGCCGGGTTCGTCATCGCGTTCCGTGTCTTCACGGAGGCGTTCCTGACGGTCTCGGAGTCCGCCGGGCAGTTCATCGTCCTCGGCGCGGACTGGGTGCTCGTCTTCCAGATCCTCGCCGTCGTCACGATGACGCTCGGTAACTTCGCTGCCGCGACCCAGACGAACGTCAAGCGCATGCTCGCGTACTCCTCCATCGGTCACGCCGGCTACGTCCTCATCGGACTCGCCGCGCTCACCGGTGGTGGCCCGAGCGTCGCTGCCAAGATCGAGGCCGGCCAGTTCGTCCTCGCGGGCAGCATGATGCACCTGTTCGTCTACGGGTTCATGAACACGGGCGCGTTCCTGTTCATCGCGCTCGCCGAGTACTGGGGCGTCGGTCGGACGTTCGAGGACTACACTGGACTCGGTCGGCAGGCCCCGCTGGCCTCCGTCGCGATGACGGTGTTCATGTTCTCGCTCGCCGGGCTGCCGCCGTTCGGTGGCTTCCTCAGCAAGTACCTGCTGTTCGGTGCCGCTGTCGACAGCGGGTTCTGGTGGCTCGCCGCGTTCGGCGCGGTCAACAGCGCCCTCTCCCTGTTCTACTACAGCAGGGTCGTCAAGGCGCTGTGGATCGACGACCGCCCGGAGAGCAAGAAGCCACTCAGCATCGGCAGCCGTCCGGTCGGTATCTACACCGCTGTCATGTTCGCGGCCGTCGTCACGGCTGCGATGTACGGCATCTTCGGCCCCGTCTCCGACATGGCCGTCGAGGCCGCTGGCGCGCTGCTGTAGACCACGATTCGTTTCTTTTGGTCGGTAGGTTTTACCGTTCGGAGTGGCAACGCCGGATATGGTCTCCCGGGTCGTGTTGGGGTGTGGAGCCGTCGGGCAGCGCCTCGCCGAGAAGCTGTCCGACTGGTACGGGCTTCAGCGAGTCGTCTGTGAGCGCCAGAGTCGCGTAGAGGCGCTCCGCGAGGAGGGCGTGGACGCGCTCGACGCGGACCCGACCGACCCGGACGTGCTGGCCGACCTCGGTGACGTAGACGTCGTCGTGGTCGCCAGCGACGACCCGGTACTGAACCGGGACATCGCTCGTGCGGCACGAACACGGTTCTCTGATGCGTTGCTCGTCGCCTACGCTGGCGTGGGTGCGACGGCCGAGGACGACACAGAACTCGCCGGGCTCGTCGACCGCCTCATCGACCCGGAGACGGAGTTCGCGACCGTCGTCGCGGACCGGGTCGCTGGCGAACGAGCAGAGGACTCGCTCGAGCTTCGTCGGGTCCTCGAAGGCATCGACGGGACGCTCGCGGTCGTGATGCACGACAACCCTGACCCGGACGCCATCGCGAGCGCGGTCGCCTTGACACGGCTCGCGGACGCGGTCGGGACCCCGGCGGACGCCTGTTACTTCGGCGAGATATCACACCAGCAGAACCGTGCGATGGTGAACCTGCTGGACCTCGACCTGCGGAACCTCACCGTGGACGACGACCTCGGGGAGTTCGCCGGGTTCGCGCTGGTCGACCACTCCCGTCCGGGGGTGAACGACCAGCTGCCCGAGGAGTTACACGTCGACATCGTCGTCGACCACCACCCACCGCGTGGCCCGATACAGGGAACGTACCAGGACCTCCGGTACGACGTGGGGTCGACGAGCACGCTGTTGACCGACCACTTCTATCGGTTCGGCGTCTCGCTGGACTCGACGGTCGCGACGGCGCTGTTGTACGGTATCCAGATAGACACGCAGGAGTTCTCGCGCGAGGTCTCGACGCTCGACTTCGAGGCGGCAGCGACGTTGCTCCCCCACATCGACGAGGTGGTGGTAGAGCGTCTCGAATCGCCCAGTATCAGCGGGGATACGCTCGATACGATGGCGAGAGCTATCGAGAATCGGCAGGTCCGGGGGTCGGTGCTCGTGACGGGCGCTGGAAGCATCAACGACCGCGACGCGCTTCCGCAAGCGGCGGACAAACTCCTGACGATGGACGGCATCACGACGACGCTCGTCTACGGGCTCATGAGTGGGACAGTGTACATCTCGGCGCGGGCACAGGGGACCGACATCGACCTCGGCGAGACGCTTCGTTCGGCGTTCGACCAGATCGGGAGCGCCGGCGGCCACGCCGACATGGCTGGTGCACAGATTCCCATCACGCAGTCGTTCGGCGAGTTCGAGGACGACGAGGACCGCGACGCGGCCATCCAGGAGTTCATCGAGGAACGCTTCTTCGAGGCGACGGAGCAGCTCCCACCGACGGTTCGCCGCGAGCGGCACGAGCGCGAGCGTCGTGGCACGCTGGAATTCACGTACGACGGGGGTCGTGAACTCCCGGTTCGGCTCTCGTCGTCGGGGGCCGACACGAGCCACTCGTCGGACGAGGAGTCGGACCGTGACGACGACGACGGCCTCACCGTTCTCGACGAGTGACGCAGAAGGGCTTTTCCCGCCCGCGACAGTTCTGTGATACATGGACGACGAGTCGAGCGACCACGGGAAGCCACGAGTGAAGGAGTACATGACACAGGACGTGGTGACCGTCTCGCCTGACGCGACGGTGCGCGAGGTCGCGACGCGCATCGCAGAGAGCGAAGAACACAGCGGGTTCCCGGTGTGTGACCGCCGGCGTGTGGAAGGGTTCGTGAGCGCGCGGGACCTGTTGCTGGCCGAGGACGACGAACCGATCTTCAAGGTGATGACGACAGACCTCATCGTCGCCCACCCGGATATGAAGGTGACAGATGCGGCGCGGGTCATCTTGCGTTCCGGCATCCAGAAGCTCCCGGTCGTCGACGACGCGGGCAATCTCGTCGGTATCATCTCGAACGCGGACGTCATCCGGAGCCAGATAGAGCGTGCGACCCCCGAGAAGGTCGGCAAGCTTCGGCGGACGTTAGAGAGCATCCACGGTATCAAGCTCGAACAGGAACGCCGCGAGGTTGCCCTGCGAAACCTCATCCCGACACAGAAGAAGGTGTACGCCGACGAGCTAGAAGGGCGGCGCTACGAGCTAGAGCGTGGACTGGCCGAACCGCTCGTGGTCATCGACAACGGGGGGACGCTGTTGCTGGCCGACGGGCACCATCGCGTCATGGCAGCCGACCGAATCGGCATCGAGGAGATGGACGCCTACGTCATCGTCATCGAGGAAGCCATCGAACTCGGGATGGCGAAGACGGCCGAACGCGAGGGACTGCGTTCCCTCGCCGACGTGAACGTGGTCGACTACGCCCGTCATCCGCTCGTAGAGACGACGAAGCGATTGCAGTAAGTCGCCGTACTGGGGACGGCAGGGGCGAACAGGTGGCGCTCGCTGGTGCGCTGACGAGTCGCTGCGCCACGCACCCGCGGGGCGACTCGTCGTCTCTCGTCAGCGCATGCGCTCGATGGCCGCGTTCTGGTACAAAAAATCCCGTTTCGGACGCCGTCTCAGGCGGCCTTCTTCTTGTCCTTGGGAGTGACCCGCGGGGTCACTTCGAGGACCTTCCCGGCGGCGATGGTCTGACCGGAGTCACGCAACGCGAAGCTCCCGAGTTCGGGCAGTTCGGCGGCGCTCTCGATGACCAGTGGCTTCTGCGGGCGGAGGGTGACGATTGCTGCGTCTCCGGTCTCGATGAAGTCCGGGCTCTCTTCGACGACTTCGCCGGTCTTCGAGTCTATCTTCTTGTCGATGGACTCGAAGGTACACGCGACCTGTGCGGTGTGGGTGTGCAGGACGGGCGTGTACCCGGCCGTGATGACCGAGGGGTGTTGCATGACGATTACCTGTGCCTGGAACGTCTCGGCGACGGTCGGGGGCTCCTCGGCGGGGCCGCAGACGTCACCGCGTTTGATGTCGTCTTTGCCGACGCCGCGGACGCTGAAACCGACGTTGTCGCCGGGGACCGCCTTCGAGACCTCCTCGTGGTGCATCTCGATGGAGGTGACTTCGCCGGTCGCCCCCGAGGGCATGAACGTGACCGTCATCCCGGGTTCGAGTGTCCCGGTCTCGATGCGCCCGACGGGGACGGTCCCGATACCGGAGATGGTGTAGACGTCCTGGATGGGGAGCCGGAGCGGCGCTTCAGTGGGCATCTCGGGTTCCGGCAGGTCGTCGATGGCCTCGAGTAGCGTCTTGCCCGAGTACCACGGCGTGTTCTCGGAGTGCCCGGAAACGTTGTCGCCCTCGAACGCCGAGATGGGGATGAAGGTCGCGTCCTCGGAGCGGAAGTTGACCTGCTTGAGGAGTTTCACCACGTCGTCTTTGACCTCGTTGTAGCGTGCCTCGTCGTAGTCGACCATGTCCATCTTGTTGATGGCGATGATGAGTTCGCCGATGCCGAGCGTGCGCGCGAGGAAGACGTGTTCACGGGTCTGGGGTGCGACACCGTCGTCGGCGGCGACGACGAGGACGGCGTTGTCGGCCTGAGACGCCCCTGTAATCATGTTCTTGACGAAGTCACGGTGGCCTGGCGTGTCGACGATGGTGAAGTAGTACTTGTCCGTGTCGAAGCGCTTGTGGGCGATGTCGATGGTCAGCCCGCGCTCGCGCTCTTCGGCGAGGTTGTCCATGACGTAGGCGAACTCCCACCCGCCTTTCCCGCGGGATTCGGCCTCTTCGCGGTACTGGTCGATGATGTGCTCGGGGACGTTGCCTGTCTCGAACAGGAGTCGGCCGACGAGCGTGCTCTTGCCGTGGTCGACGTGTCCGATAATTGCGAGGTTCTGGTGCAGTTTTTCTGCCATAAGGTCTCTCCGGTCGCTACCGAATGGTAACGAACCTTGTATAATATTCGTTCGTTAAGATTATTTGTCTTTCGCGGCGGACGGCACCGGGCAGAAGTGCTTACTGGGTTCGACCGCTGCAAGTCAGCATGGACGATTCCGAGACTGTCCGCCACCTCTCGACGTTCCACGACGCGTTGGACGACGCCATTTACGTGTTCGATACGGACCGTGCGCTCGTGGACGCGAACGAACGAGTGGGGGAGGTGAGCGGGCACGGACGCGAGGGGATACTCGGCTGGTCGTTCGAGCAATTCTTGGAGGAGTTCGTCTCGACCGACGACAGGGTGGCCGTCGCGGCAGCGTACGACCGGGTCGAGTGCGGTGAGTCGCGGTCGGAACGCCTGGAGTTCGAACTCTCTATCGAGGGGGAGACAGGAGTACCGGTCGACGGTCGCTTTAGCGAGCACGGGCAGCACGTGGTCACCGTCCTCCGGAACCTCGCCGAGCTCAGAGAGCGCGAACGGGAAGCGAACGAACTGTCGGAACAACTGGAGGTGTTGAACCGGGTGCTCCGCCACGACATCCGGAACGACATGAACGTGGTGCTGGGCTGGGCCGGTGAACTCGAACAGTACGTCGAGGACCCTGTCGGCCGGACCTACCTGTCCCACATCGAGGAGGCGGTCGAACACACCGTCGAACTCACCCACGAGGTCAGGGACCTCGCCGAGGCGCTCACCGCCGGTGGGACGGTCCCGAGCAAGGAGATGGACCTCGCGGGTGTCCTCGAGAACCAGGTCGTGAAGACCCGAAAGAAGTTCCCGGGGGCGACCGTCTCCTACACAACTGACGTGTCGTCGGTATCCGTCACCGCGAACGAGATGCTCGCATCCGTGTTCGGGAACCTGCTCAGCAACGCGGTCATCCACCACGACGGGGAGAGCCCGACCGTGGACGTCTCTCTCACCACAGACGGTGACGTTGCCACGGTCCGCGTGGCCGACGACGGACCGGGCATCCCCGACACGCAGAAAGGACTCGTCTTCGGTCGAGGGGAACACGACGTCGACAGCCCCGGCACCGGCATCGGTCTCTATCTCGTCGACCGACTCGTCCACGACTACGGCGGCGACGTCCGTATCGAGGACAACGACCCTCGCGGGACGGTGTTCGTGGTCGACCTCCCTCGCAAAACTAGTTGAGCCGACGAAATTTTCACATCTGTAACGGTCGAATACTTGTTGGGCCGATACGTTAGCCGCTCGTATGGATGCGGAGACACGAGCGACGGTACTGACGACGGTCGGTGTAACGGCTGCGCTACTGGTGATGGGTGTGTTGATAGTCGTCGTCACACCAACTGGCAGGTCCAGCACGCCAGTGTTGATCTCGGCGCTGTCGGCCGTCGCGGCCGCGGCCATCGCTGGCTTACACCATCGGCGCACGACGCGGTAGCGGAACCGAACCGCACGCAACCGAACGCTTTTGCCCTGGCTGGCAAAAATTACGTCCATGTACGACGAGGACGAACTCGCGGACATCAGGGAGTCGCGCGAGGACTGGGAGGAGGAGACACTCGAACCGGTGCTCGACCGGTTCGGGGAACGAAAGGACCGGTTCGCCACCATCTCGAACATGGACGTCGACCGGCTGTACACCCCCGACGACGTGGCGAACCTGGACTACGGCGAGGACCTCGGCTTCCCGGGAGAACCACCGTACACCCGCGGCCCCTACCCGACGATGTACCGTGGTCGGACCTGGACGATGCGCCAGTTCGCCGGCTTCGGGACCGCCGAGGAGACGAACGAACGCTTCCACTACCTCATCGACGAGGGCCAGACCGGCCTCTCGACGGCCTTCGACATGCCGAGCCTGATGGGCAAGGACTCGGACGACCCCCTGTCCGATGGCGAGGTCGGGAAAGAAGGCGTCGCGGTCGACACCCTGCGCGACATGGAAATCCTCTTCGACGACATCGACCTCGGCGAGGTCTCGACCTCGTTCACCATCAACCCCTCAGCCCCGGTCATCTTCGCGATGTACGTCGCCCTCGCCGACGAACGGGGCGTCCCCCGCGACCAGATTAGCGGGACCATGCAAAACGACATGCTGAAAGAGTTCATCGCACAGAAAGAGTGGGTCATCCCGCCGGAGCCGAGCCTCGACGTCGTCACCGACACCGTCGAGTTCGCGACCGAGGAGACGCCACGCATCCACCCCATCTCCATCTCGGGCTACCACATCCGCGAGGCGGGGTCGACTGCGGTGCAAGAGCTCGCGTTCACCCTCGCCGACGGCTTCGCATACGTGGAGGACGCGATGGACCGCGGCCTCGACGTGGACGACTTCGCACCGCGTCTTTCGTTCTTCTTCAACTCGCACAACTCCATCTTCGAGGAGGTCGCGAAGTTCCGTGCCGCCCGGCGCATCTACGCCCGCGTCATGGACGAGTGGTACGGCGCAGAGAAGCCCGAGTCCAAGCGCCTGAAGTTCCACACCCAGACCGCTGGGCAGTCCCTGACCGCCCAGCAGCCCCTGAACAACGTCGTCCGCGTGACCATCCAGGCACTCGCCGGCGTCTTCGGCGGCACCCAGTCCCTGCACACCAACTCCTTCGACGAGGCACTCGCCCTGCCGTCCGAGCGCGCAGTCCGTGTCGCCCTCCGAACCCAGCAGATAATCGCCGAGGAGTCCGGTGCGGCCGACATCGTCGACCCGCTCGGCGGGAGCTTCGCCGTCGAGGCGCTCACCGACCAGGTCGAACAGCAGGCGATGGACTACATCGAGCACATCAAAGAGCTAGGCGAGGGGTCGGTCCGCGACGGCGTCCTCGAGGGCATCGACCAGGGGTACTTCCTGCGCGAGATACAGGAGGCCTCCTACGAGTACCAGGAACGCGTCGAACGCGACGAGGAGGTCGTCGTCGGCGTCAACAAGTACACGATCTCCGAGGACACCGAGCCCGAGATTCTCAAGGTCGACGAGGAGACCCAGCAAAAGCAACTCGACCGGCTCGCCCGCGTCAAAGAGGAGCGCGACGACGATGCGGTGCAGGCCCGTCTCGACGACCTCCAGGACGCCATCCAGAACGACGAGAACGTGATGCCCTACATCGTCGACGCGGTGAAGGAGTACGCGACGATGGGTGAGATAATGAAGGTGTTCGAGGCGGAGTACGGCGCGTACTCCGAGCAGATCGGGCTGGCCTGAACCGGTCGCCCGGACCCGGACCCGTTTTTCGGTCGCTGCCTGACACGTCTGTTCGACCAAACCTTTTACCAGCGGGCTACCCGTATGTGGCATGCGTACACGTGGCACACGAAGCCGACAGTCGTCCACCGATATCGAGTCTCCGTGCGACAGAGACGGTCGACCCACCGGCGTGGTTCGTCGACCAGGCGAACGTCGCCGACCCAGCGGTCTACGAGCGGTTCGAGGCCGACTGGCCGGCGTGCTGGCGAGCGGCAGGTTCGTTGCTCTCCTGGGACGACCCCTACGACACCGTCCTGGCTCGCGGTGACGCGCTCCGATGGTTCGACGGCGGCGTGTTGAACGCCTCGTACAACTGTGTCGACCGGCACGTCGAGGCTGGCCGCGGCGACGAGGAGGCGTTACACTGGGCGGGGCGGACCGGCGAAACGGCCACCTACACCTACGACGACCTCTACCGCGAGGTGAACGAAACGGCGGCGGCACTCCGGACCCTCGGCGTCGAGGCGGGGGACGTCGTCACGCTGTACATGCCGATGATGCCAGAACTGCCGGTGACGATGCTGGCGTGTGCACGCCTCGGGGCGCTGCACAACGTCGTCTTCTCGGGGTACTCGGCCGACGAACTCGCCGAACGCATCAGGCGGACCGACTCGGCGGTGCTGGTGACCTGCGACAGCTACTACCGGGGCGGAGCCGCGGTGAACCAGAAGAACAAGGCGGACAACGCCTGCCTGTCGGTCGACCACGACGTCGCGACCGTCGTCATCAGGCGGTTCGGTGACACCTACCTCGGAGACGACCAGTACGAGTTCGACGACCTCCTCGCGGCCCAGGCCGGCACGCGGGTCGACCCGGTGCCACGGGAGGCCGCCGACCCGCTGTTCGTCATCTACACCTCCGGGACGACTGGCGAACCCGAGCGGGTGACCCACACGACAGGCGGCTACCTCTCCTACGTCGCGTGGACGAGCCACGCCGTCCTCGACGTCGAGCCCGACGACTGTTACTGGTGTGCCGCCGACATCGCCTGGATTACCGGGCACAGCTACATCGTCTACGGCCCGCTCGCGCTCGGGTCGACGACCCTGCTGTACGAGGGCTCGGCGGACCAGCCCGAACACGACCGGCTCTGGCGCCAGATAGAGACACACGACGTCGACGTGTTCTACACCGCCCCGACGGCCATCCGCTCGTTCATGAAGCGCGGGGCGGCCGGCCCCGACGAGTACGACCTGTCGAGCCTTCGGTTGCTCGGGTCGGTCGGGGAACCGATCAACCCGAGCGGCTGGCACTGGTACCGCACCCACGTCGGGGGCAGTCGGTGCCCCGTCGTGGACACGTGGTGGCAGACCGAGACGGGCGGCATCATGGTCTCGACGCTCCCGGGTGTCGACGAGATGAAACCGGGTGCGGCCGGTCGGGGCGTCCCCGGTATCGAAGTCGCCGTCGTCGACGACGAGGGGGACGAAGTAGGACCCAACGTGGCCGGGTCGCTCGCCATCACCCGTCCCTGGCCGGGGATGCCGCGGTCGATGCTGGCAGACGCGGGCGACCCGGACTGGGCGTACGTCACCGGCGACCGAGCGGTACAGGAGCGCGACGGCTACGTCACGTTGCTGGGCCGGGCGGACGATGCGCTGACGGTGGACGACGAACCGGTCGGCGTGACCTCGGTCGAGGGTGCCATCGTCGAAGTCGACGGCGTCGCCGAGGCGGCGGTCGTCGAATCCGCGCGGCGGGACGACGTGGTCGCGTACGTGAGCACGACCCGCGACCAGCAGGCCGACCAGCAACTCCGGGGCGACATCGTCGACCACGTCGTCCAGGTGCTCGGTCCGGAGACCTGTCCTCGCCGGTTCGTGTTCACTGCCGAACTCCCGAAGACTCACTCCGGCAAGATAATGCGGCGGGTGCTGGCCGCCATCGTCGACGGCGACGACTACGGGGACACGAGTGCGCTTCGCAACCCGGAGACGGTCGGGGAGATAGAACTGGTCGTCGGACGCGAGGACACGGACTGACCGGTCCAGTGCTGGCTGTAGACCGGCCGAACACCGACCACTGACTGACTGTGGAGCGACTGGTCACTGACTGTGGAGCGACTGGTCACTGACTGTGGAGCGACTGGACACTGACTGTGGAGCGACTGGACACTGACTGCGGAGCGACTGGACACTGACTGCGGAGCGACTGGACACTGACTGCGGAGCGACGAAGCAGGACCCGGTCGAACTTCGTTGCAGGTTCCAGAGACGAAACCCTGGGCAGTCTCGCCACCTGCCTGTACCGTTCGGTCGTGTTCGGGTGATGGGACGTAGAGAGGGTGTATCAGGAAGTCGAACTGGTTCGTTTCGCGCGAACTGCCTGGCAAACGATACCAACGTTTTATTTCGTTGCAGCCACGATACCACGAAGCATGGCATTGGGCAACACTGACCGTGGTGCCCACGGGGTGCTCGAACGACACGGGTACGAGTGCCTCCTCCGTACGGCCACGACGGCGCGGGAACGACTCGTCCTCAGACTCGGCGGGGAGGTCGGCCTCCGGCCGTTCGAGATGGTGGCCGTGCGGCCGATGGACATCGCGCCACACGTCGTGGACGGTCGTGTCCGGTTCCTCCTCCGCGTGACCGGCGGCGACGAGCCACGCGACGCCTATCTACCCACTGACCTCGAACGGGACCTCTCGCGATACGCCCGCGAGAAAGGAGTCGGACGGGCGGACCCGTTGTTCGACGTCTCGGTGCGTCGCCTCCAGATGCTCGTCTCCGACGTCTCCTCGCGGGCGGCCGACCAGACCGGTCGCGAGGCGCTCGCAGAGGTGTCCAGCAGGGACCTCCGGCACTACTTCGCTCGCAGTCTCCTCGTCGACTGGAAGCTGCCGTCGTCGGTCGTCATGGCCGTGGGTGGCTGGTCCGAGCTGGGGAGTCTCGACACCTACGTCGACGACCCGACGCCCGGGGAGATTCTGGCCGCCTTCGATGCTGCGACCGGGTCTCCCGGCGAGGCGAGGGTCGAGACCGACTACGGGGTCGACGAACCGACGCTCGTCCTCGACGACGACGCGACGGTCGCGCGCGTGAACCGACGATTCGAGGCCCGCATCGGTCGGCCCGCCGAGGCTATCGTGGGCGAGTCGCTCTCGGCCGTCACGACCGCCGACACCGAGACCATCGCCAGCGTCCGGGCGGCGATGGCCGGTCTCGAACCGTGGCACGGGGAACTCACGTTCCGCGTGGCTGCGGACTGCTCGGTCCGGGGCGAGACGACCATCTCTCCGGAGAGCCCGTTGGCCGACGACCCGTCGCGTTTCGTTGCGGTCGTGGCGGCCGACCAGCCCCAGCCACCGTCGCCGGACGACCGGTTCGCCCGCGTCCAGCAGGCGATCAGTGAGGTGGGTGACGCCTACGCCGACGCCACGACCCACGAGGGCGTACTCGACGCGGTGTGTGCACACCTCGCGACCAGCGACGTCTACGAGTGCGTGTGGGCCAGCGACGCTCCCCCCGGCAGTCAGGCGGTGCCGACCGTCTGGGCCGGCGCGGACGACGGTACCATCGAACGCCTCGCGTTCACCGACCCCGAGACGGGGGGTGACGCTCTGGCGCAGACGGTCGTCGAGACCGGCGAGGTCACGACCAGCCTCCGGGACGAGACCGACCAGAGTCAGTCCGGCGAGTCGGACCCACACCTGGTCGTCGGGACACCGCTTTCCCACGGCGACTCGGTGTACGGTGCGCTGTGCCTGCTTGCCCCGCTGGAATCGCTCGGGGAGTACGAACGGCGGGCGCTCGCGACGCTGGGGGAACGCGTCGGCGAGGCGCTCACGGCAGCCGAACGAAAGCGCCTGCTGCTGGCGGATACCGTCCTCGAACTGGAGTTCGCCTGCACGGACCCGACCTCGTTCGTCGTCGCGCTCTCGGCGGAACTCTCCTGTACCATCCGGCTCGAAGGCGTCGTCCCCGTCGACGACCGGGCCCTGCTGTGCTACGTCAGCGCCGCCGGGACGACGCCAGAGGCGGTCCACCCGGTGGCCGAACGCCTCGTCGACGACGCCCGCCTCGTCACGGACCACGAGGACGCCTCGCTGCTGGAGGTCACCGTCTCCACCGACACGGTCGCCGGAACCCTGGTCGACCACGGTGGGAGCGTCGAGGAACTGGTCGCCGAGAACGGACAGGCGCGGCTTCGCGCCGAGTTCGCGCCCGAGACGGACGTCCGGGCGGTCGCGGACGCGGTGACGACGGCGTTCCCAGAGACGGAACTCGTCGCCAAGCGCGAGGTGGCCGCGGACGCGACGAGTACGACCGGCGTCCGGCAGTCGCTGTTCTCGTCGCTGACCGAGAAACAACTCGCCGTCCTGCGAGCCGCGTACCACGCGGGCTACTTCGACTGGCCACGTGACTCGACGGCCGAGGAACTCGCGGAGTCGATGGGCGTCTCCTCCCCCACCCTCCACAACCACCTGCGGCGCAGCCAGTACAAGCTCCTCGACGCGTTCCTCGACGGCCCGGACGTCGGGACGTGACCGGGGAGACGGTCTAGACAGCTAGCCGCACACCAGTGACGACGCGCCGAATACACCCTGTTCGACCCCCGTCCGTATCGTTTCGGGAATCGCACGACTGCACAGAGACTGTACCGGTTTATCATAGTTAGATACGGCGGTTATTGTGGTTGTCATTCATCATCATGGCATAGTATGGCAAACGAGGGGCCAGACGCGACGATCGAGGCACGGTTGCGAGAGCAGGAGTACTTCCGACCGCCGCCGGCGTTCGTGGGGCAAGCGAACGCCTCGGACCCGTTCATCTACGACGAGGTCGGGGACTTTCCCGAAGGGTTCGACCGCTACGCCGAGTTGCTCGACTGGGACGAGCGCTGGGACCAGACGTTCGACGGGTCCGACCCGCCCTTCTTCGAGTGGTTCGTCGGCGGGACGTTGAACGCCAGCCACAACTGCATCGACCGGCACCTCGACGACCGGAAGAATCAGACTGCGCTGCTGTGGGAGGGCGAAGACGGGGAACAGCGCAACATCAGCTACCAGGACCTCTACCGGCAGGTGAACGAGTTCGCGGCGGCGTTGCGCTCGATGGGCGTCGAGGAGGACGACGTGGTGACCGTGCACCTGCCGATGGTTCCGGCGTTGCCCATCACGATGCTCGCGTGTGCGCGAATCGGCGCACCGCACTCCGTGGTGTTCGCGGGCTTCTCGGCGTCGGCACTCGCCGAGCGGGTCGACTCCGCGGACTCCGACTACGTGGTCACCATCGATGGCTACTATCGGCGCGGGGAGTTCCTCACCCACCTCGACAAGACCGACACCGCGATGGACGAGCTCGACCACGAGCCCGAGGTTCTCACCTGGACACGCCACGACGAGCCACGCATCGAAGTCGACGACGACTACACGCTCGTCGCTGACCTGCTGGCGGACCACCGCCGCGAGCGGGTCGACCCCGTCTCGCGTGACGCCGAGGACCCGCTGTTCCTGATGTACACGTCCGGGACGACCGGGAAGCCAAAGGGGTGTCAGCACCGGACCGGGGGCTACCTCGCGTACGCCGCCGCCACGTCGAAGAACGTCCTCGACATCAAACCCGAGGACACGTACTGGTGTGCGGCCGACATCGGCTGGATTACGGGACACAGCTACATCGTCTACGGCCCGCTCGCGCTCGGCACGACCTCGGTGATGTACGAGGGGACCCCGGACCACCCGCACAAGGGACGCATCTGGGAGATCGCCGAGAAGTACGACGTCGACATCTTCCACACGTCACCGACGGCGGTCCGGATGTTCATGAAGTGGGGCGAGTCGTACCCCGCAGAGTACGACTTCGACTTCCGCCACATGACCACCGTCGGCGAGCCCATCCAGCCGGAGGCGTGGTTGTGGTACTACAAACACATCGGCGACGAGGACGCCGTCATCGTGGACACGTGGTGGCAGACCGAAACCGGCGGCCACCTCATCACGAACCTGCCGGCGCTCGACGACATGAAACCCGGCAGTGCGGGGCGTGCCTGTCCCGGCATCGAACCGGCAATCGTCGACGACGAGGGCGAGGAGCTCGAACCCGCCAGTGGCAAGGCGGGCAACCTCGTCATCACGCGCCCGTGGCCGAGCATGCTCCAGACGGTCTACGGCAACGACGAGCGGTTCATCGACACCTACTGGCGCGACTTCTCCGACGTCGACAGCGACGACTGGCGCGACTGGAACTACAAGGCCGGCGACGGTGCGGTGCAGGCCACCGACGGCTACTATCGCATCCTCGGTCGGCTCGACGACGTGATGAACGTCGCTGGCCACCGGCTCGGGACGATGGAACTCGAATCTGCCGTCGCCGAGGTCGAGGACGTCGCCGAGGCCGCCGTGGCAGCACGCGAACACGCGGAGAAGGGCGCAGTCCCCGACGTGTACGTGGTGTTGCGGGAGGGCATCGACGCGGATGAGGAGGTCCGCGAGCGAATCGTCGCCGCGGTCGAAGAGGAGATCGGCGCGTTCGCCCGGCCCGCGAACGTCGCCTTCGTCGACGACCTCCCGAAGACGCGGTCGGGGAAGATCATGCGCCGGCTTCTCGAGGACATCTCTAACGGCAAGGAACTGGGGAACACCACGACGCTTCGAGACCCGAGCGTTCCGGAGGAGATTCGGGCACAGGTGCAAGGCGACTGACCAGTCCACCACCCCGGTCAGCGACCATGGATAGAGGTATTTAAAAGATTTTTCTGGGTGGTGAATTCTGGCGCTATTGGCTCTAATGCGCAGGTTTAGCATGATAATTCGGTACTTTTAATATAGTGTGTTTCATGGTAGCTGTTGACGTGGCACGAAATAGCCAACATTCCCGGCGCGACCTGCTGAAGGCGACGACCGCGACCGGCATCGGGGCGGCACTCGCCGGCTGCGCTGGGAACCTGACGAGCGGTGGAGGACAGGAAGAGATTGGGAACTTTCCAATCGAGGGGGATACAGCGACCTACGGGTTCAACGTCCCGCTGTCGGGGCCGTACGGCTCGGAGGGCAAAGACGAACTGCGGGCGTACAAGCTCGCGGTCAAGCACCTCAACAACGGTGGTGGCTGGGTAGACACCCAGTTCGACGATTTGAACGGCAACGGCGTCGCGGGGAAAGAGATAGACTGGGTGAAGGCGGACACGGCCACCGACAAGAAGAAGGCCCGCGAGAACGCCCGCCAGCTCATCGAGCGCGACAACGCCATCATGATCTCGGGCGGGTCGTCCTCGTCGGTGGCGATCAACGTCCAGGACGAGTGCCAGAAGCAGAAGGTGGTGTTCATGGCGTGTCTGACCCACTCGAACGACACGACCGGTGCGGACTGTGCCCGGTACGGCTTCCGTGAGATGTTCGACGCCTACCACACGGCGGCGGCACTCGCACCCGTTCTCAAGAAGGAGTACGGGACGGGGAAGAAGTTCTACCAGCTGTACGCGGACTACACGTGGGGCGCGTCCGTCGAGCAGTCGATGCGCCAGTTCATGACCGAGCAGGCGAACTGGAGTCAGGTCGACTCCGTCGCCACCCCACTGGGGACGAAGAACTACTCCTCGTACCTCTCGGACGTCTCGAACTCGGACGCCGACGTCCTGATGCTCGACCACTACGGGCTGGACCTGGCGAAGTCGCTGACGCAGGCGACCGAGGCCGGGATGAAAGAGGACCTGACCATCGTCGTCCCGCTGTACAACCGGCCGATGGCGAAGGCCGCGGGCTCTGCCATCTCCGGCGTGTTCGGGACCGTCGCCTGGGACTCGGCCATCGACAACGAGCCGTCGAACCAGTTCACGGAGGCGTTCAAGAACGAGTACGACGGTCGTATCCCGTCCGGCCCGGCCCAGCTCGCGTACGCACAGACGCTGCAGTACTCCGCGGCGGTCGAGCGCGCAGGGTCGTTCAATCCGGAGAAGGTCATCAAGGAGCTCGAAGACTACCAGTACGACAACATCGGGATGGGGTCGGAGACGATGCGAAAGTGCGACCACCAGGCACAGCGGGCGGTGCCGGTCGTCAGGGGCCTCCCGGAGGACAAGATCTCGCAGGCGAACTACTACGAGATCGTCGAACTCACGCCCGCAGAGAAGGTCACGTACGGCTGCAACGAGGGTCCCGCTGGGAAGTGTGACCTCGGGCCGTACAAGTGAGGGCACAGCCGCGTAGCCGCCGAATTTCACAGAAGACGTTCATAATGTTACACAGAATCCAGGGTCGTACATGAGTCTCGCTACCACCGTCGTCTCGATACTACTGAACGGGCTCCAGCAGGGGTCGATATACGTCCTGCTGGCGGTCGGGCTGTCGATCATCCTCGGCACACTCGAGTTCGTGAACTTCGCTCACGGGGCGTTGTACATCATCGGCGCGTACTTCGGCCTCTACGTGGCCGGGACGCTCACCCTCTCCGAAGGGTACCTCTCGAACTGGGGGTACGGGTCACTCGGGCTGGAAGCCGGGTTCTTCCTCGCGCTGGTCGCCGTCATCGTGGTGGTCTTCCTCCTCGGACTGCTCATGGAGCGGTTCGTGGCGCGGTCGTTCTACGACAGACCCGATACGGACCAGATACTCGTAACGTTCGGGCTGGCCATCGTCGTCCAGGAGTCGCTCAGACTGCTGTTCGGCTCGAGCAGCCAGACCTTCCCACAACCCATCCAGGGGTCGGTGCCCATCGAGGGCGTCGCGACCACGTGGTGGCGCATCGCCGTCATCGGCATCACGGCGGTCCTCGTGCTCGGAGTGTACCTGCTCATCGAGTACACCGACTTCGGGCTCGTGGTCCGGGCCGGGACCGAGGACGCCGAGATGGTCCGCCTGCTCGGCATTCGCATCACCCGGCCGTACGTCGTCGTCTTCGGCATCGGTGCGGCATTGGCCGGCGTCGCCGGCGTGGTCGGCGGGCCGTTGAACCCCATCAACCCGACGGCTGGGACCGACATCCTCGTCCCCGCGTTCGTCACCGTGGTCATCGGCGGGGTCGGGAGTATCCGCGGGGCGGTCCTCGGCGGTGTCACACTGGGGCTGATACAGTCGTTCTTCATCCAGACGTCCATCGGGACCTACAACCTGGCCCCGTGGGCGCAGGTGGCCATCTACGCGATGGCCGCGGTCATCCTGCTCTGGCGGCCACAGGGCATCATGGGTGAGGAGGTGAGTACTGCATGACCGACGGTCGTGCAGACGCTGGACACGGGACCACGAGCGGGTCCGCACGCGAGGAGTCCAGCGACGGCCTCGTCGACCACTACGTGACGGTACTCGGTGACGAGGGGACAGTGGTACTGTTGACGCTGGTCGGCGTGTTGGTGTTCCCGTACCTCTTCGCGGGTGCCCCGGTCGTCAGCGACCTCCTGAACGGCTACTACGGGTTGACGACGCTCATCCTCATCTGGGGCATCTTCACGATGGGGTTCGACCTGCTCCACGGCTACACCGGACTGCTCTCGTTCGGGCACGCGGCCTTCTGGGGCACCGGCAGCATCGTCGCCGGCCTGCTGGTCGAGTACGCGGGTATCGACTACCCGCTGGTGCTGGTCGCGGCTGGCCTGCTCGCGAGCATCGTCGTGGCGTGGATACTCGGGATTCTCTCGCTCCGGCGTGGGGGAATCTACTTCTCAATCCTGACGCTCGCGTTCGGCCAGATGCTGTACTTTACCATCTTCGGCCCGCTCGGGCCCATCACGGGTGGTGAAGACGGCCTCCTGCTCGAGATTGGCGGGCTCGCGGGCGTCATCCCGCTCTCGGCGGGGGTTCCAATCCTGACCCCGCTCGGGCTCGTCGGAAGCTGGCTGTACCTCCTGGTGGCGGTATTCACCGTCCTCTCGGTGGCTGTCGCCTACCGCATCCTCAAGTCACCGTACGGGCTGGTGTTCAAGGCCATCCGGGAGAACGAACAGCGCGCGGAGTTCGTCGGCCTGAACGTGTGGCGGTACAAGCTGGTCGCGTTCGTCATCTCGGGCGCGTTCGCCGGCGTCGCCGGCGCACTGTTTACGGTGTACAACGGGTCGACCTCCGCATCGACGTTCTACTGGCTGGTCAGCGGGGAAGTCGTCATCATGAGCATCCTCGGGGGCGTCGGCACGCTGTTCGGGGCCTTCCTCGGAGCCGGTGTGTACCTCTACATGTCGAACGTGTTGAGTTCGACCGTCGGGGACAGCTGGCACCTCTTGCTCGGGCTCCTGTTCGTGCTCGTCGTCTGGCTCGTGCCGCGCGGGCTGTGGGGCGGCGTCCAGGACCTGAAGGCGCGTGTCTCTGGCGAGACGAGCCACGAGGCGGCGCGGGCCGACGGAGGTGAGCCCTGATGGCGTTGCTCGAGACCGACGGCCTCGTCAAGCAGTTCGGCGGGGTCACGGCGACCGACGACGTCTCTATCGAGATTCAGGAAGACGAGCGTGTCAGCCTCATCGGCCCGAACGGGGCCGGCAAGTCGACGCTCATCAACCTGATGACGCGGCGACTGGAGCCGACCGCCGGGGACATCAGGTTCAAGGGCGAGTCCATCGTGGGCCTGGAGCCTCACGAGGTCGTCCAGCGAGGCGTGAGCAAGTCGTTCCAGACCGCGTCGATCTTCCCGGACCTCTCAGTCGTCGACAACGCCCGAATCGCTGCGCTCGGGGCGGAACACGGCGACTTCCGGTTCAACTTCTTCCGCCGACTCGACGGCTACGGAGAGGTCGAAGGGGTCGCCGAGGAGACGTTGCGGTCCGTGGGGCTCTGGGAGCAGCGTGAGACGCGCGCGGCCGACCTTCCCTACGGGGACAAACGGCGACTGGAGATCGGTATCGCGCTGGCGGCCGACCCCGACCTGTTGCTCATGGACGAGCCGACGGCCGGGATGTCGCCCGAGGAGACCGAGGCGACGGTCGACCTCATCGAGCGCGTGAAAGAAGAGCAGGGGCTGACGTTCCTGCTCGTCGAACACGACATGGAGATAATCTTCGAGATATCCGACCGCATCATCGTGCTCAACCGCGGACAGGTCATCGCAGAGGGGCCGCCAGACGAGATCAGGGAGAACACCGCGGTCCAGGAAGCCTACCTCGGAGGTGTCGAGTGATGCTGCTGGAACTGGAGGACGTGAACGCACACTACGGCGAGAGCCACATCCTGCGCGACGTGTCCATGGGAGTCTCGGAGGGTGAGATCTGTGCACTGCTCGGCCGCAACGGGGCGGGGAAGACGACGACGCTGCGGTCGATCGCGGGAACCGAGCCGCCGGAGGTCCGCTCGGGGACGGTCCGGTTCGACGGAACCGACATCACCGACCAGAACCCCGAGGACGTGGCGGCTCGTGGCATCTCGTTCGTCCCGGAGGAGCGTCGGGTGTTCACCGAGTTGACGGTGGCGGAGAATCTGAAGCTCCCGGAGGTCGCGCGCAACCCCTCGAACCGCTGGGGGCGGTCGGCTGCGACCACCGAGTCCGGGCTGTCCCTGGATGCGGTGTTCGAGTACTTCCCGCGACTGGCGGAGCGACAGTCCCAGGCCGGGGGGACGCTCTCGGGTGGCGAACAGCAGATGCTCGCTATCGCGCGGGCACTGCGACAACCGACCGAGTTGCTGTTGCTGGACGAACCCTACGAGGGGCTCGCCCCGCAGATCATCCAGTCGGTGGAGGACGCCATCGAGCGCATCCGCGACGACGGCCAGACCATCCTGCTGGTCGAACAGAACGCCCACGCCGCGATGAACATCGCCGACCGGTGTTACGTCATCGACCAGGGCGAGGTCGTCTTCGAGGGCGCGTCGGAGGAGCTGGCCGCCGCCGAGGAGACGCGTCAGCGGTATCTCGGGGTCTGACACGGACGCCTCTCGTATCGCCTGACCCATTCGTATCCCCTTCCTATCGGGTAGCCACCGTCGAGCGTCGAAAACACAGAGAGGTCGCGAAGTACGATTTTCTGACGGTTACACAGGACAGCACGACTGACGAGTCACTCCTCCACTACCTCGTCGACGGTCGCGTCGGCGGCGATATCGTACTCCGCGGCGCGCAACACCCCGACGTGTGCGCCGGAGCCGATGGAGACCACCTCGCCGTCGACGGTCTCCACGTCGGCGTACTCGACCTCGACGTGCTCGCCGACGACCGTGTCCGCGACGAGGAACCCGTCTTCGTTCGACCGCGTGATTCGGACGCTGTCACCCTCGATGCGGCCGACGGTCGATTCGCTGGCGAGTGCCAGCGAGACCTCGTCGGCCCTGACGTGGTCGCACCGGATGCCGCCACGGACGTCGAGTGAGTCGGCTTCGATCGTCTCGCAGTCGACGACACCGCGAACGTCGAGTGAGTCGGCCTGGAGTTTCTCACCCTCCAGTGCACCGCGGACGACGAGTTCGTCTGCCTGCAGGTCGACGAACTGGGCCGCACCGTCGATCGAGACGGTGCCGGCGCTCGTCGGGCCGTCGGCACCGATGCTGCCGGTCACGGTGAGCGTGTTCGTGTGGAATGGACCGGTGACGCCGAGCGTGCCGGAGCACTCGACGGTGTCGGCGTTGACGGGGCCATCGACGCTGGTCGGGCCGGCGACGACGACCTCGTCCGCGTCGAGCGCACCCGTGATAGAGACCGGGGCGTTGGCTTCGAACCGGGTGCAGTTGACGGCGGCGTAGTGGGCGGGCTTCGTGACGACGACGGTGTCGCCGTCGACGGCGGTTGGTGTCTCGGTGGACATGCGTCTAGCCGATTCGCGCCAGCCCACTTCAATCTATCCTAGAATGTGAGTCGAGTGTGAGTCACAAGTGAGTACTTGGGGGACAAGCTTATATCTGGCCGGGGAGTAGCCGAACCAGATGAGCCGAGAGATTCGCATCACGATTGACGACGACGAAGTGTTCGAGCGCATGAAGCGGCGAAAAGAGGAACTCGACCTCTCGTGGGAGGAGACGCTCCGGCGCGGACTGGACCAGGACCGCCGCGGCCGCCGAGACTCACGTTCGACTCACACTCGCCCGTCGCGACCACCGTCCCCACCGACACCCCACGACCCCCACCGGGACCGCCGTCGCCGCAACCGGGGACGACAGGCCGAGCAGGGTCGGCACGACGACCACCAGCCACGTGGCGACCACGGCCCCGGTCACGACGACTTCGGCGACGTGACCCCGTTCGACCCCGAGTTCCAGGACCGACTCCGGGCACAGATCGAATCCTCCCTCCAGGAGTCGCTCTCGGGCGTCGAGACGGCGATGCGCCACGTCGAGACGGTCACCGGCGGGCTCGGTGACGAGATCGACCGGCTCTCGGACGCCGAAGACGCGGTCCTGACGTTTACGGACCTGCCAGACGACCCCGAACACCAGGTGCCTCTCCGCGTGAACCTGGCGACGAGCGCAGACGGACTGGACGTCGAGGTCGTCACCATCCGACAGGGCAAGGGCACGGAGGGAATGAACCGCTTCGCCCAGGGCGACCGAAAGACCATCACGGAGCGCGTCGCGACGGGTGGCACCGGCCTGCTCAGACTGCAAGACGGTGCAGAGGAGTACGCGGTCGTCCCGCGTCTGACCTGGGGTCGGACCGCCGAGGGCGAGCCGACGGTGACCGGCGTCGAGGTCGTCGAGGTCGTCTTCGGCGAGTAGTGTCGAAAACCCGCCGCCAGCGACGGGGGTGGGGGAATTTTTATCTCCGCCATACGTGAAGGGGTACCATGGCCGACGACACCGAGGAACCTGCGGTCGAACTGGAGGCGAGGCTGGCCGAACAGGACTCGTTCGAACCACCCGCCGCGTTCGTCGAACAGGCGAACGTCACGGACCCGGACATCTACGAGGCGTTCGAAGAGAACTGGCCGGAGTGCTGGAGGCGCGCGGCCGACCTGCTCGACTGGGAGCAGGAGTACACCGATGTCCTCGACGATTCTGACGCCCCCTTCTACGAGTGGTTCGGGGACGGCACCCTCAACGCCTCGTACAACTGCATCGACCGGCACATCGAAGACGGGCGCAAGAACCAGGCCGCCATCCGCTGGGAGGGCGAACTCGGCGAGACGCGGACCTACACGTACCTCGACCTCTACAATGAGGTCAACGCCTTCGCGGCGGCCCTTCGCGACCTCGGCGTCGGCGAGGACGACGTGGTCACGCTGTACATGCCGATGGTGCCCGAGTTACCCATCGCCATGCTGGCGTGTGCCCGCATCGGCGCACCGCACTCGGTCGTCTTCGCCGGGTTCTCCGCGGACGCGCTCGCCACACGGATGAACGCCGCCGAATCCGAGTACCTCGTCACCTGCGACGGCTACTACCGACGCGGCGACGCCCTCAACCACAAGGAGAAGGCCGACCGCGGGCTGCGACAGGTCGACCACGACGTCGAGACCGTCGTCGTGGACCGCCTCGGTGACGAACTGAAACACTTCCTCGGCAAGCACGCCCACGACTACGGCGAACTGGTCGACGCCCACGAGGGCGAGGAGGTCGAGCCGGTCGAGCGCGGCGCCGAGGACATGCTGTTCCTGATGTACACCTCGGGGACGACGGGCCAGCCAAAGGGCGTAAAACACACGACAGGCGGGTACCTCGCCTACGCGGCCTGGACCAGTCACGCCGTCCTCGACGTGAAACCCGAAGACACGTACTGGTGTGCGGCCGACATCGGCTGGATTACCGGGCACAGTTACATCGTCTACGGACCGCTCGCGCTCGGGACGACCACGATGATGTACGAGGGCACCCCTGACTACCCCGACCGCGACCGGATGTGGGACCTCGTGAACAGGTACCAGGTCGACGTGTTCTACACTGCCCCGACGGCCATCCGGGCGTTCATGAAGTGGGGCACCAGGTACCCCGAGCGTCACGACCTCTCCAGCCTGCGCCTGCTCGGGACGGTGGGTGAGCCCATCAACCCGCGGGCGTGGAAGTGGTACTACCAGCACATCGGCGACGAATCCTGCCCCATCGTGGACACGTGGTGGCAGACCGAGACCGGCGGCATGATGATAACGACCTTGCCGGGCATCGGCGACATGAAACCCGGCTCTGCGGGACCACCACTGCCCGGCATCTCCGCAGACGTGGTCGACGCACAGGGTGACCCGGTCGAGGCCGGGCGGGCAGGCTACCTCGTCGTGAACAAGCCGTGGCCGGGGATGCTCCGGACCCTGTACCAGAACGACGACCGGTTCGTCAGCGAGTACTGGCAGGAGTACTCCGACCCAGACGCCGACGAGTGGGTGTATTTCCCGGAAGACGGCGCGAAGATAGACGAAGACGGCTACATCACGGTCCTCGGCCGCGTCGACGACGTCATCAACGTCTCCGGCCACAGGTTAGGAACGATGGAGATAGAGTCCGCCATCGTCGGCGTGTCCGGCGTCGCGGAGGCGGCCGTCGTCGGGGGCCACCACGAGGTCAAGGGTGAGGCGGTGTACGCCTACGTCATCACCGAAGACGGCGTCGAGGGCGACGAAGCCTTACGCGAGAAGATAATCGACGGCGTCGACGAGGCCATCGGCCCCATCGCGAAGCCAGAGCGAGTCGTCTTCACGCCGGAACTCCCGAAGACCCGTTCGGGGAAGATAATGCGCCGCCTGCTCGAAGACATCGCGAACGACGAGGAACTGGGTGACACCTCGACGCTCCGGAATCCCGAGGTCGTCGAGGACATCGCCGCGAAGGTCCGGGAGGAAGACGCGGCGTAGTTCAGCCCTCGAACCACTCGTCGAGACAGCGCTCGTTCTGGAAGAACTTCCGTATCGTCTCACCCGTCTCCTCGTCCTCGATCTCGACGAGGACGTGTTTGCTGGCGAGGTCGAGCGACTCGCCACAGTGTGCACACGGTTCCGTTCGGTTCTTGCCCGGTCGCCAGTGGCTGTGCGGTGCGACGCGGACGACCGTCGCGCCTTCGGTCGGCGACGCTCTGCCGACGTACTCTGAAAGTGCCATACGGGATGTTCGAGCTCGTGTCGTATAGACGTTTACAAATTTTGATATGTTGTTGGACGGTCCCGTAACGACCGTTCGATACCGGACAGAACGACTATTGAGGGCTCCCTATCGGTCACCGACACTGGCGTCGTCGTACCGCGAAACGAACCTGACGAGCAGTAGTAAGATGCCGAGGCTCACGCCGACCATCGCCATCCCATACACCGCGAAGTTGAACGGTGTCACGGCGAACTCGATTCCTGCGATGCTCGCGACGTCGACGTTCCGACCGACGTCGACCGGGAGCAAGACGCCGACCGCCGCCCCGAACACGCCCGAGAGCAGGACGACGGCGACGTAGACCGTGAGGACGACGCGGTTTCCCTCGCGTCGGCCGGTGATGGTGTTGCTCACACGCGAGGGTTGGACCTCGTAACGATTAGCCTTTCCTTCTCGGCTTCCAAGCCCCGCGCATGACCGAAAAGGAGCTCATCGGTGTCGTCCTCGGTGCCATCGTCGTGCTGATGTTCGTGACCGGGTTCGTGCTCGTCCTGAGCTGAGGCCGTCATTCCTTCTCACGTCGACGCGAGGGCCACAGCCACGGCCGCGTCGCTCTCCATACCGAACCGCAGTAGAAAGGGAGTGTCGCGTTATTCGTCGTCGACGACTTCGCCGCCGTCCGTCGCGACTTCCTGTTCTTCGCCGCCGTCGGCGAGTGCCGTCTCCTGCTGGTCTGCGAACCAGTCCCACTCGTGGGACGGGAGCCCGTCAGTTTCGAGGTTCCACGGGTCGGGGCCGACGCGCGGGCCCTCGAAGTAGGACTCGACCATGTTCCACAGCCAGATGACCGTCGCGACGAGGAGGATGAACGCCCCGACCGTCGCGAGCTGGTGCATCAGCGTGATGAGGTTGATGGGACCGACCGTGATGCCCGCGTAGCCGGCGTACCGGCGCGGCATCCCGGCGTAGCCCATCAGGATCATCGCGAAGAACGTCAGGTTCGTCCCGATCATCGTCAGCCAGAAGTGTGCCTTGCCCAGCTTGACCTGGTACATGCGGCCGGTGACGAGCGGGAACCAGTAGTAGACGCCCGCGAACACCGCGAACGCGATGGCACCCATGATGACGTAGTGGAAGTGCCCGACGACGTAGTACGTGTCGTGAAGCAGGAAGTCGACGGGGACCGCGGCGAGGAAGACGCCGGTGACACCGCCGATGATGAAGTTCGAGATGAACCCGATACAGAACAGCATCGGCGTCGTGAGCCGAACCTTGCCGTTCCACATCGTCGTAATCCAGTTGAACGTCTTCACCGCACTCGGAATCGCGATGGCCAGCGAGACGGCCATGAACGAGGCGCGGATGCGCGGGTCGATACCCGTGCTGAACATGTGGTGTGCCCAGACACCGAAGCTGAGCACACCGATAGCCAGCGTGGAGTAGACGACGAACTTGAACCCGAACAGTTTCCGGCCGGCGAAGCGCGGGAGCACGTAGCTGATGATGCCCATCGGGGGCAGCACCAGGATGTACACTTCGGGGTGGCCGAAGAACCAGAACAGGTGCTGGTAGAGGATGGTGCCGCCACCTTCCACCGTGAAGAACGTCGTCGCGAAGTTCCGGTCGAGCAGCAGCATGACGAGCGCGCTGCCCAGCAGCGGGAACGAGAACAGGATGAGCGCGGACTGGGTCAGGATGGTCCACGAGAAGATGTCCAGCTTGTCCCAGCCAACGTCCTCACCGCGCTCTGCGAAGATGGTCGCGATGAAGTTGATGGCACCCATGGTGGCCGAGACACCGGTCAGGTGCAGGCCGAGCAGCATGAGGTCGGTCCCGGCGTTGAGCTGGGCGATGGTCTGTGCGGCGCCACCGGTCGCGGTCTGTGCGGTCGACTGCGGCGGGTACATCGTCCAGCTGATCATCGAGGGTGCGATGCTGTCCATGAACGGCGCGAGGAAGAACCCGCCCCAGATGAGGACCGCGCCCGGCGGCAGCAGCCAGAACGCGATGGCGTTGATGCGCGGGAACGCCATGTCGTCCGCGCCGATGAGCAGCGGGATGAGGTAGTTCGAGAACGCCGCGAGGATGGGCGTCCCGAACAGGAACAGCATCGTGATGCCGTGGCTCGTGAGCAGGGAGTTGTACAGGAGCTGTCCCTGTCCCACGCCGGCGGCCCCGGCGAGCGCCGAGGTCACGTCGACCTCTGCCGTCGCGAGTTCGGCCCGCATGATGACGACGGCGAGGCCGCCCCACGCGAACGCGACGATGGCGTAGATGCCGTACAGGATGCCGATGTCTTTGTGGTCGACGGTCGTGAACCACCGAATGAGACCGCCCGGTTTCTCTTCGTGGCCGTACCCGGTTTCGCGACTGACGATACCCGTGCCACCGCCGGCCAGCGGTGTGTATGTGCGCCAGTCCTCGAGGCGTGTCAGGAAGAAGGCCACGCCGAAGAGGACCACCGCCATCAGGGCAGTCAGCAGTATCTGTCCGCTAAGGTCCATGTGGGTGGCTGAGGGTTACACCCTAAAGAAAGATTCGGGACGCCCGCGGTGTGTCGGTTCGGAGAAAAATCACTCGGCGGCCGAAGCCTCGGACGCAGGTTCGCTCCCGTTCTCGTCTTCGTCCGCGTCGTGGTCGGCTGTGCCGTACGCGCGCTCCTGGTGTTCTTTGGTCATGTGGCCTTCCGCCTCGCTCTCGTGTGCGTCACCTTCGATCGCGAGCGCCGAGAAGTACGTCAGAATCGCCAGCAGGACGAACGGCGTCACGATGAGGGCGAACATCAGGATGGAGTACGTGGAGTCCCACGAGAACGGGCCGTACACCATCGGCACGAACAGGACGAGGAAGAACAGCATGATTCCCAGCGGAATGACGTTGACCGTGAGGTCGAGCAGCGTGTCCTTGTCGAAGATCTTCCGTTGTTGCGCCATCGTTGTCGGTGGCTTCGGCGCGGCGACCAAATAGGTTGTTGATTCGGCGCGGTCAGGATGCGGTCGACCCGTCGAGGGAGGTCTGGAACAGGCCGACCACGGCGGCGACCAGCGTCACGATGCCGGCCATCGCGATGGAGACGCCCCGGTAGGCGATGCGGTTGTCGACGCCGATGAGTTCTGCACCGCCCACCGTGCCGCCGAAGTCGACGAACAGGTAGGCTCCGACGACGACGAGGAGGACCGCGAAGCCGGCCATGACGGTCCACGGGTGGTCGACGTAGCCAGTCTCGGCGAAGATGCCGGCGACGCTGCCACAGAACATGAGCAGTCCGAACACCGAGATGGGGAGGCTGCCGAACAGCACGCCGACCTCGGAGACCGCCAGCCCGACCGCGATGAGCATTGGCCAGGCGCTCGCCTTCGGACGCTTCGGCGCGCGTGTGGACGACTGCGATTCCTCTGCCATGAGAAGGGCTTGGGAACGGAGGTATAAACACGTCACGAACCCCGGCGTCGGCCGCGGCAGACGCACGACAGCCAAGAAATTATCTCGAATCCGAGTAAACAGTTTTGCCGGTACGCGGGCTGTCTCGGCTGTCGAGGCGTTAACCACGACATATTAAACGCTTCCCGGACTAGTCGGAGACGATGACAGAGGTACGAATCGCAGGTGTCGGACTCACGAAGTTCGGGGCCTCCCCGGAACGGACGGGCCGGGACTTGTTCGCGGAGGCTGGACTCGACGCCCTCGAGGACGCTGGGGTAGGGAGAGAGCACGTGGAAGCGCTCTTCTACGGCAACTTCATGGGCGAGCTCGCGGAGCACCAGGGCCACCAGGGGCCGCTGATGGCGGAAGCCGTCGGCGTCGAGGCCCCGGCGACCCGATACGAGGCGGCGTGTGCCTCCTCCGGTGTCGCGGTCCGCGAGGCGGTGAAGAACGTCCGGAACGGTGAGAAGGACGTCATCCTGGTCGGCGGCGCGGAGCGGATGACGAACCTCGGGACGGCCGGGGCCACGGAAGCACTCGCCATCGCGGCCGACGACCTCTGGGAGGTCAAGGCCGGGATGACGTTCCCCGGCGCGTACGCGCTGATGGCGAACGCGTACTTCAGCGAGTACGGCGGCACGCGCGAGGACCTCGCCGCTATCGCGGTGAAGAACCACGAGAACGCCGTGCCGAACGAGAAGGCACAGTACCAGCGCGAGATAACGCCCGACGACGTGCTCGGTGCGCCGATGGTCGCCGAGCCGCTGGGCCTGTACGACTCCTGTCCCATCTCGGACGGCGCGAGCGCACTCGTGCTCGTCTCGGACGAGTTCGCCGAAGAACACGACATCGACGCTCCGGTCTCCATCACCGGCTCCGGGCAGGGTGGCGACCTGATGGCGCTGCACGACCGCGACTACCTCGCACGCTCTCCTGCGGCGGACAAGGCCGCAGAAGAGGCGTACGCGGACGCCGGTATCTCGGCGAGCGACGTCGACGTCGCAGAGGTCCACGACTGCTTCACCATCGCCGAAGTGCTGGCGATGGAGTCACTCGGTCTGTTCGAGGTCGGTGAGGGTATCTCGGCCGCGCGCGAGGGCAAGACCACGCGAGAGGGCGACCTCCCGGTCAACCTCTCCGGCGGTCTCAAGGCCAAGGGGCACCCGGTCGGCGCGACCGGCGCGTCCCAGGTCGCCGAGATGACCCAGCTCCTGCGTGGGGACCACCCCAACAGCGAGTACGTCGAGGGTGCGACGACGGGCATCACCCACAACGCGGGTGGCACCGTCGCGAGTGCTGTGGTTCACGTCCTGGAGGTGGTCGCATGAGCGACGGAACCGCGGTCAACGCCGGATACGACGACTGGCTGGACGCCATCGAGGCGGGCGAACCGTACTACCTCGAAGGCCCCGACGGTGACGGCTGGCTGCCGCCCCGCCGGGTCGACCCCGCGACCGGGTCGACCGAACTCACCGAGGAGCCACTCCCCGAGACGGGCGAGATAGAGACGTTCACCATCGTACACGTCCCGACGCCGAACTTCAGCGAGGACGCGCCGTTCGCCACGGCCATCGCTCGATTCGGCCCGGTGCGCGTGACCGGGATGGTCGTCGGTGTCGAGACGGCAGACGTCGAGGTCGGGATGTCTGTGACACTCGGGGTCGACGAGACGGAGACGACCGGTGACCGCGTCGTCGTCTTCCGCGCAGAATAGAGCGGGCCCGACAGCGGTCTCGCCTTTCGGACCGGGTTAGTTCTCGCCGGTCTCTTCGACGTCGATTTCGACGGTGTCCGACGAGGCGTCGCCAGAGTTGCGCTCGCTTTCGACGGTGACGCCCACGTCACCCGGCCGGTCGCGCTGGTCGCGCTCCTCGCGGTCGCGCTGACGACGCTTCTCGAGGCTCTGTTTGCGCTCTTCGCGGAAGGTCTCGGCCGATATCTCGGGCAGGTCCTCCTCGATGGCCTCGACGAACTTGTCGGGGTGTTCGTCGTGGGGCACCAGCATCGCGTAGTCGATGACGACGAGCCTCGCGCCCGTCGCGTCCGCGAGCCGTCGACCCTCGGCCAGCGGCGTGGTGTCTGCCTCGCGGCCCCAGACGAGCGTCACCGGGGCGTCCACCTCGGCGAGTGCGGTCGCGAGGTCCATCTCTGAGTCGAGGTAGCCCGAGAGGAACGACGCAGGTGCGTAGCGTGCGCCCGGCTGGTGCGTGGTCTGCCACTGGTACTCCTGTTTCGCCTTGTTGTACCCCGACATGTCGTAGTAGCCGTGGTCGGCACTGAAGTACTCCAGCGAGGGGTTCGAGGACATCGCGTTGAACAGCGCCGTGCCGACCAGGGGCGCACGCATGACCGTGCGGACGAGCGGCTTGCGCCCGCCGGGCATACTATCCGTGGTCGGACAGACGAGGATGAGCCGTTCGACGTCGGTCTGCTGGGCGGCTCCCGTCGCGTAGGCGCTCGTCAGAGAGGACGCGATGACCGTCGGGTCGTCTGTCACGTCGCGGATGAAGTCCGTCACGAAGTCCGTGTAGAGTTCGCTCGTGTACACCAGTGGCGGCCGGTCCGACAGCCCGTAGCCCGGGAGGTCGGGCGCGATGACGTGGTACGCCTTCGAGAGCGGCTCGAAAATCTCGCGCCACTCGTGGCTCGTCCCGGCCGCGTTGATGCCGTGGAGGAACAGCAGGTCCGGTGCGTCCGGGTCCCCGGCCTCGGTGTAGGAGACGTCCATCCCGCGCCAGCGGTAGGTGTGTCGTTCACCCGGGAGCGGTGGCGCGAGCGGTTCCGTCTTGCGCGAGAGCACGGCGTTCGTCGCGGCGACGGCACCGACCGCGACGCCTGCCGTTGCTACTGCCTTCTTGAGGTTCATACCTGAACTTCGTCGGGCTGTAACTTAATCTTGCCGACAATTGGGATTGAACTCCCCACGGACGCGACGGACAGTGGACGGAATCGTCGTCGGGTACTCCCATCGCAATCGTCGACCGAGTCACCCCGGCGAGTGGGGGGACCCGACCAGGTGGGCTCGGTCGATGGAAACCGTGCGGGCAGTGGGGAGAAGCCTGCCTGCGATGTCCGTTCCGGGGGGATGGTCCGAACAGTGAAACCCCACTACGGTGACGGTCCGGGAGTAGTCACAGGTCTCGACCGAACGAGGGTAGTGAGGCACCAACACGTTGGACGAGCAACCACATAATCCAGTAGCGGTAGTACTCCCGTCGTTTATGGTCCCTGTGGAGTCACCCGCGCAGGGACCCGGGTAGTTCACCATCGAATACAGGGTCAAACATAAACCGCTTTCAGGGACATGGCAACGATTGAAAGCTGACTGGCAGAGACCGCAAACACAGTGACGATGCTGGTTCTGGAGTTCAGTCTGGACGGCCCGCTTCTTCGCCACACACGCGAGGCGGTGCCAGCGATGCGACTGCGGGTGGAACGATTCGACGCGACGGACGAGAGACGGGTCAGGCTGTTGCTCTGGGCGGCCGGTGGTGACTTCGACGCGTTCGACGTGGCGCTGGCGGACGACTCGACGGTCGCGGCCCCATCCCGCATCGTCGAGTTCGACGACGGGCGGCTGTACCAGACCGAACTCGTCGGCGAGGGACTGCGCACGAGCGTCTATCCGACGCTCGTCGACGTGACAAGCGTCGTCTACGAGGTCGTCGCCGGACCCGACGGCTGGCGGTTCAACGTGGGCTTTCCCGACCACCACGCGTTCGAGCGGTTCCACGAGGTCTGTGTCGAGAACGGACTCAGCGTCGACCTCCATCGCCGGTACGAACAGCGAGACGGGCAGGGGACTGGCGGCTTCGGACTGACGGCTGCCCAGCACGAAGTGTTGGTGGCGGCGCTGGACATCGGCTACCTGGAGATTCCGCGCCAGAGTTCGCTGGCCGAACTGGCCGCGCGCCTGGGCATCTCGGAGAACGCGGCCTCGGAACGGTTCCGGCGCGCGGTCAAGTCACTCCTCGAATCGACGGTTCGGGTTCACGGAGGCTGAATCGTGGTCGGTGCCGCTACTCCTCGGAGACGCACGCCGCGATTGGCTGGATGACCTCGTCGGCGACGCTGTAGGGGTCCGTCTCACCGGCCACTACCCGGTCGACGATGTCTTCGACACCCCCGAGGCTGTCGAGTTCCCGCTGGACGAGTCCTGCCGCGTCGTCGCGCAGGAGCGTCCGAATCTCCTCGGCGATACGCTGGCGGCGCTTCTGTTCGAGCTGGCCCGACGCCACGAGGTAGTCGTGGTGCTCGTCGAACGTCTCGATGAGTTTCTCGACACCTGTGCCCTCTGTAGCGACCGTCTCGAGGACGGGTGGTTGCCACGGCTCCACGGCTGGCGCGTCGGCGGCGTCCTCGCCGCCGGGCATGTCGAGGTCGACCTCGGCGTCGTCGAATCCGTGGTGGCCGGCGTCGACCTGCATCGACCCGGACCCCATGTGGACCATCTCCAGGAGTTCCTGGACGGTGCGGTCCGCGCCGTCCATGTCGGCCTTGTTCACCACGAACAGGTCGCCGATTTCGAGGATACCCGCCTTGAGCATCTGGACGTTGTCGCCCGACGACGGCGGGACGAGGACACAGACGGTGTCCGCCGCCCGGACGACGTCTATCTCGTTCTGGCCGGCGCCGACGGTCTCGATGATGATCTTGTCCTTGCCGAAGGCGTCCATCGCCTTCACCGCGTCCGCGGTCGCCGTCGACAGGCCGCCCAGATTCCCCCGGGCGCTCATCGACCGGAAGAACACGTCCATGTCGCCGACGTTCGAGGCCATGCGGATGCGGTCGCCGAGGACGGCCCCGCCGGTGTACGGCGAGGACGGGTCGATGGCGACGATGCCGACGGTGTAGCCCTGCTCGCGGTACGTGCTGGCGAGTTTGTCCACGAGCGTCGACTTGCCAGCGCCGGGACTCCCCGTGATACCGATGACCTCGGCGTCACCGGTGTGCTCGTACAGCGCGGAGACGAGGTCGCGATAGCTCGGCTCGCGGTTCTCTATCTTCGTAATTGCTCGCGCGAGCGCGCGGTGCTTCCCCGCGAGGAGGTCCTCGAGCAGGTCGTCCGTACTCGTGCTCATCGTTCCGGCGCGTTGTCCCGGACGAACTGGACCGTCTGCTCCATGGAGGTGCCCGGGCCGAACACCTCGGCGACGCCCAGTTCCTTGAGGTACGCCTTGTCGTCGTCGGGGATGACGCCCCCGACGAGGATGAGGGTGTCTTCGAACGCGTCGTACTCTTTCAGGCCGTCGATTATCTTCGGGACGAGCGTGTTGTGCGCGCCCGAGAGGATGGAGATGCCGACGACGTCGACGTCCTCCTGGACGGCGGCCTGGACGATTTCGTCCGGGGCCTTGTGCAGGCCGGAGTAGATGACTTCGAACCCCGCGTCGCGGAAGGCCCGTGCGATGACGTGTGCGCCGCGGTCGTGGCCGTCCAATCCGACCTTGGCCACGAGGCAACGAATCGACCGCTGGGACTGGTCGGTGCTCATGGCTGTCTTTTCCCTTGCGGCAGGTTTTACTCTAACGGAAGGTCTGTCCAGCGAGAGCGTCGGTTTCTACAACTCAGTCTGGATTAGCTAAACGGAAGTAGCGTTTCTGGGGCTCGATGTGCTCGTCGTCGCCCCGCGTCACCGGGTGACCGCAAGCGAAAGCGGTATTCCACCGTCGTCCCAACCCCTCGCCAATGAGTACCGCAGACGTCAGGACGACCGTCCGCGAGAACGTCCGCGAGACGACCATCGTGCTCACGGTCGTCGGGTACGCGCTCGTGCTCGGCACGTTCGCCGGCCTCGTCCCCATCTACCCCGACATCTCCCGCGAGATGACGAACCAGCTCTCACACGCCATCGCGGTCGTGAACACCATCGCGACCGTCAGCCTCGCACTGGGCTGGTACTGGATTCGCAACGGCGAGGTCGACAGGCATCGCAAGGCGATGCTGACCTCTTTCACGCTCATCCTCGTGTTCCTCGCGCTGTACCTCGTGAAGGTCGGTGGCGGCGGCGAGAAGGAGATCGTCGGCGCTGTCGGCGTCGTCTACTGGGCGTACATCGCCATGCTCGCGATTCACATCCTGCTCTCGGTCGTCTCGGTCCCGGTCGTCCTCTACGCGCTCGTGCTCGGACTGACCCACACGCCGGCCGAGTTGAAGCAGACCGCGCACGCGAAGGTCGGGCGTATCGCGGCGGGAGCGTGGATCCTCTCGCTCACCCTCGGGGTCGTCACCTACGTCATGTTGAACCACATCTACGACTACGAGTTCAGGACGATGCTCGTCGGGACGCTGTTCTGAGGGTCGTACAGGCGCCTCGTCCCTGTGGTCGCTCGTGCGCCGGCCGCGCACAGCCCGGTGGCGCTTTATATCTCACCGGTCCTCCATGTCCGACATGGATTCGCTCTCCCGCAGGGACGCCCTCCGACTGGCAGGCCTCGGTACACTCGGACTCGCCGGCTGCCTCTCCGGCGGCGGTACAGGCTCAGACTCGACAGACGGTGGCGATGGGGCTGGTGGCTCCGGTACCACCGCCGCCTGGCAGGACGCCGAACTCACGAACGTGCTCACCGGTGAGACGTTCAGCGTCTCACAGTTCGAGAAACCGGTCCTCGTCGAGACGTTCGCCGTCTGGTGTTCGAACTGCAAGCGCCAGCAGGACGAACTCATCGAGTTCCACGAGGCGGTCGGTGACGACGTGGTCAGCGTCGCCTTGAACATCGACCAGAACGAGGACGCCGAGAAGGTCCGAAAGCACGCAGAATCCCACGGCTACGACTGGTACTACGCCGTCTCCCCGACCGCCGTGACTCGCCAGCTCGTCGACGAGTTCGGCACGTCGATGACCTCTCCGCCCATCGTCCCCATGCTCCTGCACTGTCCCGACGGCTCGACGACGCGCCTGAAGGACGGCCACAAGACGACGAGCTTCCTCCGCGAGCAGGCGAACGGATGCTAGACCGGTTCGTCGAGGTGTTCGTCATCGGGTTCGCCACGCCGTTGACGGCGGCGTGCGCCTTACCCCTGTACCCCGGGTTCCTCGCCTACCTCTCGTCGCAAGGTGAGGAGACCGCGCTCCCGTCGGGCGTGCTCGCGGGACTCGTCACCCTCGGCGTCATCGCGTTCATGGGCGTGGTCGGCCTCCTGTTCTCGTTCCTCCTCGGCGAGTCGCTGACGACCGTCGTCGAGGTGGTCTCTCCCGTCGCCTTCGGCGTCCTCGCCGTACTCAGCATCGCCCTGCTGTTCGACCTCGACCTCGCACACCGGCTGCCGACGAAGGAGCCGCCCCAGACCAGCCATCCGGCCTCCACGGCGTTCGGGTACGGGTTCTTCTTCGGAGCGATCGTGCTCCCCTGTAACCCCGGCCTGCTGGCGTTGTTCTTCGCCCGCGCCCCGGTGTTGTTCGACACGCCGGTCGAGGGCTTTCTGGGGTTCCTGTTGTTCGGCATCGGGATGGGGACGCCGCTGCTCCTGTTCGGCCTCGTCTCGCAGTCCGCGGGCCAGCGGGTGACTCGCACCCTCGCCAGGCACAGTTCGGCCATCAACCGGGTCACCGGCGCGGTGATGTTGCTCGTCGCGAGCTACTACCTGCTCGTCGTCTTCGACGTGGCGGGTGTCTCCGGTCTCGTTGGCCCCTACTTCGACGCGGTGTTCGGGGCGTTCTCGGCGTAAGGTGACGCCCCGGAGAAAGCTTTTACCGGCCCCGTGACACGTGCCGGTATGCGCGAGTCGCCCTCTCGCTCCTACCTCGCAGCGACCGCCCTCGCCGGCGTGCTCGCCGTCGCAAGCGCGTGGTTGCCCTGGGTGCGCAAACTCCCGGTCGGAGACACCGACGGCCAGCCGTACTACACCAGCGAGTTCGTCGCCGGCATGGAGACCGGCTTCCGCGGGACCGACGTGGCCATCCTCGGGCCGGTCGTCGTCGCGCTCATCGTGGTCGCCATCTCCAGGGTCCGGCGCTGCCGGCCCGACGTGGTGGTCGCCCTCGCCGGTGCGTTCGTCACCCTGACCGGCTGGACCCGGTTCCAGGAGTTCGCTGGCGTGGAGCGTTACGCGCCAGAACCGGGGGTGTCCCTCGCACTCGCGACCGGCCTGCTCTTGCTGCTGACCGGGGGCGGCGCGTACCTCCGCGGCGTCCTCCAGCGACGACGTGACGGACAGACGGCCTGACCGGTTCGCCCGCACGACTTCGCCACCCTATCTCACCACTCCGGAACAGTTCGCCGTCCTCCGGGCAGGTCCTGCACCGCGGACTCGAACGTTTCGAGCGACCCGCCTATCCGGACCAGGACCGGAATCCGAAGTTCGGACAGGTCACTCCCGGTGAACACGGACGGCGGAGCCGAGCGCGAGCGTCATGGACACCGGCAGTGCGAGTGAAGCCCGCCCGGGCGACGGCTCTTGAAATCGCGGCTGCGACGACCGGGTCGTACAGCCGTGACTCCCGGGCCAGACTCCGCTCGGCGTCTGGTTTAAATACAACCGAGACTTACCCAAGGTTAGTGCGAACGTGTCGCACACGACATGACTTCCCCTGATTCCACGTACGCAGCTCTGTACCGCCGGACTATCCCCGCCGTGGTCTCCGTCTACCCGTCTTCGGGAGATGGGCTCTCCGGAGCCGGGTCCGGGTTCGTCTACGACGAAGACGGTCACATCGTCACGAACCACCACGTCATCGCCGGAAACCACGGTCCTCGCCCTGCCTCCCGCGAGGTCTCCCCGGACGACACCGACAGACTCGAGGTTCGGTTCTCTCGCGGCGAGTGGCGGACCGCCACGCTGGTGGGTTCCGACCCCGCGACCGACCTCGCGGTGTTGCGCGTCGCCGACCTTCCGGCGTACGTCACGCCCCTCCCCGTCGCCGAATCGAACCCCGAACCAGGCATCCCGGTCGCCGCGCTCGGGAACCCGATGGGTCTCGACGGCACCATCTCGGCCGGCATCGTCTCCGGTGTGAACCGGTCGATGCCGACCCACGAAGGGTTCACCATCCCCGACACGGTCCAGACCGACGCCCCCATCAACCCCGGGAACTCCGGCGGCCCGCTCGTCACCCTGTCGGGTGCGGTCGTCGGCGTCAACCGCGCCAGACAGGGGGACAACATCGGCTTCGCCATCTCGCCGAAACTCGTCCAGCGGGTCGTTCCCGAGCTCGTCGCGGCCGGGCGTGTCGAGCACGCGACGCTCCACGTGCGGACCATGGACGTCTCACCCACGGTTGCCGAGGCGAACGGGCTCGCCGAACCGCGCGGGGTGCTGGTCGTCGAAGTCCGTGAAGGGCCCGCGAGCGGTGTCCTCGGTGGGTGCACCGACACGATGACCCTCAGGGGACGGCAGGTCCCCATTGGCGGCGACGTCATCACGGGCATCGACGGGCAGGAACTACACACCCACGAGGAGCTCGTTCGTTACCTCATGACCGAGGTTCGACCCGGCGATACGGTCGAGTTAGCCGTCGGGCGGCCTGCCGGAGAGACGACGGAGCGCCTCGTCGTGACGAACCGGGCGAACTCGCACGTTGACACCGGAAGCGGTGACTGGTCGGACGGGGACGGGACCGGCGGAACGCGGATTCCGCTCGACTGACCCCCCAGTCCGGAAAATACGGGGAGCGAGCCACCACGAACAAAAGTTCATAGATTCGGCAGAGTCTTTGGGCGATTGTGAAGACTTCATTTCCGAAGTAGACAATCTTAACTTGGGAACGCAACAAATGCCCTACGATGACTGGGTCCAACCAAGAGTGGTGGCCGAACAAACTGAACCTGGAGATCCTCGACCAGAACGCGACCGACGTCGGTCCGATGGACGAGGACTTCGACTACGCAGCGGCGTTCGAGGAACTCGACCTGGAGGAGGTGAAAGCGGACATCGAGGACGTGATGACGACATCGCAGGACTGGTGGCCGGCCGACTGGGGCCACTACGGCCCACTGTTCATCCGGATGGCGTGGCACAGCGCCGGCACGTACCGGACCGTCGACGGCCGAGGCGGCGGCGCAGCCGGAATGCAACGCTTCGCGCCTCTCAACAGCTGGCCGGACAACGTGAACCTCGACAAGGCGCGACGCCTGCTCTGGCCGGTCAAACAGAAGTACGGTCGCTCGCTCTCGTGGGCCGACCTGATGATCCTGACCGGCAACGTCGCCCTGGAGTCGATGGGCTTCGAGACGTACGGCTTCGCCGGCGGACGCGAGGACGCCTACGAGCCGGACGAGGCCGTCGACTGGGGTCCCGAGGAGGAGTGGCTCGCCGACGAGCGCCACGACGAGGAGGGCAACCTCGAAGGGCCGTTCGGTGCAGACCACATGGGTCTCATCTACGTGAACCCGGAGGGGCCGAACGGTGAACCGGACCCACAGAAGGCAGCCAACTACATCCGACAGACGTTCGACCGCATGGCCATGAACGACGAGGAGACCGTCGCGCTCATCGCCGGCGGCCACACGTTCGGGAAGACCCACGGTGCCGCCTCCGACGACAACCTCGGTCCGGACCCCGAGGGTGCGCCCATCGAGGACATGGGTCTCGGCTGGGAGAACGAGTTCGGCTCCGGCACGGGCCCCGACACCATCACCAGCGGTCTGGAGGGTGCATGGACCTCCGCGCCGACCATGTGGGACAGCGGCTTCCTCGACAACCTGTTCGAGTACGAGTGGGAACTGGAGAAGAGTCCCGCCGGTGCGTGGCAGTGGCGGCCGAAGGACGATGACGCGAAAGACGACGTGCCGGACGCCCACGACCCGGACGCGTCGAACCCGCCGATGATGCTCACGACGGACCTCGCCCTGAAGGAGGACCCCGACTACCGGGAGATATCGAAGCGGTTCCACGAGAACCCGGACGAGTTCCAGGAGGCCTTCGCGAAGGCCTGGTACAAGCTGACCCACCGTGACATGGGCCCGCCGACCCGGTTCCTCGGCCCGGAGGTCCCGGACGAGGAGATGCTGTGGCAGGACCCGCTCCCGGACGTCGACTACGACACTATCGGTGACGAGGAGGTCGCCGAGCTCAAGGAGGAACTCCTCGATTCGGACCTCTCGGTCTCCCAGCTTGCAAAGACCGCCTGGGCCGCGGCCTCGACGTACCGCGACAGCGACAAGCGCGGCGGCGTGAACGGCGCTCGAATCCGTCTTCGTCCGCAGAAGAACTGGGAGGTCAACGAGCCCGAGGCGCTCGAGGCCGTACTGGACACCCTCGAAGGGATCCAGGAGGACTTCAACAGCTCGCGTTCGGACGACGTGCGCGTCTCCCTCGCCGACCTCATCGTGCTCGGTGGCAACGCGGCCGTCGAGCAGGCGGCGGCCGACGCCGGCTACGACGTGGAGGTGCCGTTCGAACCTGGCCGTGTCGACGCTTCGCAGGAGCAGACCGACGTCGGCTCGTTCGAGGCGCTCAAGCCCACGGCTGACGGGTTCCGTAACTACCGCTCGGACGAGGCAGACCGGTCCGCAGAGGAACTGCTGGTCGACAGGGCCGACCTCCTCGACCTGACGGCACCCGAGATGACGGTGCTGGTCGGCGGCATGCGCGCGCTGGACGCGAACTACCAGAACTCCGACCTCGGTGTCTTCACGGACGAACCGGAGACGCTGACCAACGACTTCTTCCAGAACCTGCTCGACAACGACATCGAGTGGGAGCCGTCCGCGGACGACGACGACGTGTACGTCGGCCGTGACCGCGACACGGGTGAGGTCACGTGGAAAGGGACCCGCGCCGACCTCGTGTTCGGGTCGAACTCCCGACTCCGCGCCCTCGCGGAGGTCTACGGCGCAGACGACGCCGAAGAGCAGTTCGTCCACGACTTCGTGGACGCCTGGAGTTCGGTCATGCAGGCCGACCGCTTCGACCTCGAGTAAGCACGGCCGCCACCCGGTGTGGCATCGACCGCGAATCGGTCACCTTTTTCGTGTGCAGGCGGGAACCCGAGAGCCATGACGACGGAACGACACCACGCGCCCGACGCCGAGACCGTCGAGCGCGTCGTCCGAGAGGGACTCCGCGACGGAGCCATGGTCTCGGTGATGGCCGAGTGCGAGGTCGAGTACGACGGCCGAAGCGGCGGCTACCTCGGCCCTGGCGACCGCCTCGTGGTCTGCAAACCGGACGGGACTCTGCTCGTCCATCGACCCTCGGGACACAAGCCGGTGAACTGGATGCCCGGGGGCGCGACCATCAAGGTCGAGTTCGAAGACGACGACTCCGGGGACGCGACCGCACCCCTCCTCTACGCCCGCCGCTCGAACCCCAACGAGTACCTGCGCGTCTACCTCCACGATCCGTACCTGCTCACGCGCTTCGACGCCGACGACCCCGTCGAGTACCAGGAACGGGGAACCGAGGCCGAGATGCACGAGTACATCCAGCGCAACCCGGAGACGGCACTGGAACCGGGCATCCGCATCGTCGAGCACGAGCGCGAGACGAAGTACGGGTTCATCGACTTCTTCGCAAAAGACGAGTCGGGCGTCCCGGTCGTCGTGGAGGTCAAGCGCCGGCAGGCGACACTCAACAACTTCGACCAGCTCAAACGCTACATCGACCTCTACCGGGAGTCGAACCCCGAGGTCCGCGGGATGCTCGTCGCGCCCTCTGCCAGCGACCGGGTGAAGCGGGCGCTCCGGGACAACGACATGGAGTTCGTCCGTCTGGCCGAGTTCGACGTGGAGAAGCGAGAGGCCAGCGAGAAGACACTCTCTGACTTCCTCTGAGAACTCAGTCAGTCTGTGGAATCGCTCGTGCCCCGAGCGCGAAGAACACGACCGCGAGGGCCGCGAGGACCGCCAGCGACTGGACTGCGTCGAGGCCGAGCACGACCGTTCCGCCCTCTGTGCCCGCCCAGATGGCCTGTCGGAGCCCCTGTGCGAAGTACGTCAGCGGCGAGAGCGCCATGATGGGGTGGAACCACTCGGGGAGCATGCTCGGCGGAACGAACGTCTCCGAGAGGAACAGCAGGGGGAGCCCGACCGCGTTCGCGGCCGTGATAGCGCCGTCCTGTGAGTCCGCGAAACTGCCGAGCAGGGAGCCGACGCCACAGAAGCAGACCACCCCGAGCGGGACGAACGCGAAGATGAGGGGCGAGAACGTGACGCCCGCACCGGTCAGGAGGACGGTCAGGACGAGCAGGACGAACGCCGCGATGCCGATGATGGAGGTGTTCACGAGCGTGTGTGCGGCGAGCCACTCCGCCCGCGAGAGCGGGGTCGTCGAGAGTTTCTCGAACCTGCTGCCCTCGCGGTGGCGCGCGACCTCGGAACCCATGCGGGACAGCGGCGTCTGCAGGACGACCACCGCGAGGTAGCCCGGCACGTAGTACGCCGGGTCTTCGGCGAACAGCCCCCCGCCGGTCGGGTTCGTCTGGACCAGCGCACCGAAGATGCCGATGAGCAGGATCGGGAAGAAGAACGTGAAGAACACTGCCACGCGGCGGCGAAGGAACGAGTGCCACGCCGCGACGAACTCCGAGCGGACGCGTCTCACCGTCGTCATACGACACGCTCGGGTGTGGACCTGCTAAGGCGCGTCGGTTTCGGTGCGCGAGAGACGCTGCTGGCGGAGGTCGACCCGGATGGCCTCACTCGGCGGCTTCGAGCGTGACCGACTTCGCCTCGTAGTCCTCGATGAACGCGCCAGGGCCACCGATGGACACCTCGACGGTCTCGCCGTCTTCGTCTTCGACCGCGATGACCAGCGAGTTCTCGACCGCGATGGAGCTCTTGACGACCGGTTTGACGAGGGTCTGGTGGACCTCGACGACCCGGCCGGTGAGCGTCACGGCCTCGTCGTCGCCGTGGACCGGCAGCGCCTCCACAGTGGCGACGATGTCGATTCCCTGGTTTCGGTACCGGGTCGCTGCGAAGACGGCGTGGCGGAAGCCCTGGTAGGTGACCGGGAGCGGTTCGGGGTCCGCGACCGCGGCCTCCTCGGCGACCGGCCAGTAGTTGCCGAAGAACGAGCCGACGAGGATGGGGACCAGTTGCTCCTGGGCGATTGCGACGGCCTGCTCGCCGGTGTTCGAACGCGCCAGCAGTTCGTACGGCGCGAACACGCCCAGTCTGGTGTCGACGGTGAACAGGACCGGTGCTCGCTCCTCCCAGACGCGGACGACGCTTGCGACCGGGCCGTCGCCGTCGGCGAACTCGACCTCGGGCGTTTCGGAGCCGGTGAGGATGAGGAAGACGAGCACGTCACGGCTGGTGGTCTCCCGGAGTTCGTCTTCGATCTCCGGCAGGACGCTCGCCGGAATCGAGAGGGTGACCTCGTCGGTGGCGGTCGAGAGGAACTCCCTGATACGCTTTATCACGGTGGCGCGAGCCTTGATGACCTCGAACTCGCGTTGCTCCTCGGTGACGCGGTTCCATCGTTCCGCGAGGTCCGGGCCGAGCGACCGTAACTCGGTCGTGAGCCGTTCGATGACCTCCTCGGGCGGGTTCGCCCGGATGAGCGTCGGCACGGCGTGGTCGTTCACCTCGACGAAGCCGCGCTCTTCGAGTTTCTCGCTCACGCTGTAGACGTAGCGCTTCGAGACGCCTGCGTCCTGGGCGATGGTGCTCGCTTTCGCCTCGCCGTGGTCGAGGATTGTCAGGTACGTGTCTATCTCCTTCTCGGAGAGGCCGAGCCGCTCCAGCCGGTCGGTCAGGGTCCTGTCGTCCATTGTATCGTGCTCACGTGGTTCGTACGGGAACCCACGACCGTCCCTGCCTTACCGCTTTCGTGACGAGGCCCACGACTGGGCCGAGACTCCGACCCTGTCTCAGTCGGCCGCCGATTCCACCGGCACCGCCTCGCGCCCTTCGAAGGCCTCGCCGGTGAGCGAGAGGTAGACGTCTTCGAGGTCGGGTTCGGCCCACGAGAGTTCGGTGTAGGAGACTCCGGCACGGTCGAGGGCGGCGACGACCTCGCCGATGGCCTGCGGGTCGACGCCGTCGAGTATCGCCCGGTTGCCGTCGGTCCGGGCCGACCAGGTGTCGAGCGCCGTCGCAGCGGCCGACACGTCACCGTCCACCGTCACGGTGAGTCGCCGGTCGCCGCCGTGGGCCCGGACCAGTTCCTGCGGTGTGCCGACTGCGGCGAGTCCGCCGGCCGAGAGGAGGCCGACCCGGTCCGCGAGTCGCTCGGCTTCGGCCATGTCGTGTGTCGTCAGGAAGACGGTCGTCCCGCCGGCCGCGAGCGACTCGATGCGGTCCCAGAGAGTCCGTCGGCCGGCCGGGTCGATGCCCGTCGTCGGCTCGTCGAGGAAGAGCACGTCAGGGTCGTTCACGAGCGTCGCACCGAGACAGACCCGCCGCTGCTGGCCGCCGGAGAGGTTCTCGTACCACGTGTCGGCAGCGTCCTCGACGCCGACCTCGACCAGTATCTCGTCTACGTCCCGCGGGTCGTCGTACAGCCCGGCGTAGTAGGAGACGACCTCACGTGCAGAGAGGCGTTCCGGCGGCGAGAACGACTGGGGCAACACGCCGAGGCGTTCCTTCGAGACGGCTTCGGGGGACGACCCGAGCAACTGCGCCGTCCCGGCGTCCGGTTCGACCGTCCCCGTCAGCGACCGCACCAGCGTGGTCTTGCCCGCACCGTTGGGGCCGATGAGGGCGAACACGTCGCCCTCGTCGACGGCGAAGGAGACGCCGTCCAGGGCCACCGTCTCGCCGTACGTCTTCCGGAGTCCGTCGGCGACTATCGCGTCGGTCATGGCCGACGGTTGGCCGCGAGACCGTAAGAAAGCTCGATTTCTCTCGTATCCCCCGTCACCCGACCGACTAAGCAGGCGGAACCCCTACGCCGGAGCATGAAGGTCGCCGTCCTCGGTGCCGGCTACGCCGGTGTCACCCTCACGAAGAAACTGGAGAAGTCGTTGCCGGACGACGCCGAGCTCGTGCTCGTCGACGACACGGGCGTCCACCTGGTCCAGCACGAGTTACACCGGGTCGTCCGCCGCCCCTCCGTGGCCGACGCCATCACGGTTCCGCTGTCTGAGATACTCGACCGGGCCACACTCCGCGAAGGTCGCGTCACGGCGGTCGACACCGACGTCCGAACCGTCTTCTTCGCGGACGACACCCGTCTCGAGTACGACGTGGCAGCGGTCTGTCTCGGTGCGGAGACCGCGTTCTACGACCTGCCCGGCGTCGAGGCACACTCGACGCCCCTGAAGCGACTCGAAGACGCCCACGCGATTCGGGCGGACTTCCTCGACGTGCTCGACAGGAGGAGAGACGGCGACGACAGCGACGACGACGACGACGACGGCCGCGTGGTCGTCGGCGGCGCAGGGCTCTCCGGCGTCCAGGTCGCCGGCGAACTCGCAGCACTCGCGGCCGAAGAGGACGCCGGCGTGACGGTGACGCTGCTCGAACAGCTCGACAGTGTCGCGCCGTCGTTCCCCCGGAACTTCCAGGACGCCGTCCACGACGCCCTGGTCGCTCGGGGCGTCGAGGTACGGACCGGCGCGACGGTCACGGAGGCGACAGACGACGAGATTCGACTGGCGGGTTCCGACCCGCTTCCCTACGACCAGCTCGTCTGGACCGGCGGCATCCGCGGGCCGGACGCGCTCCGCGGCGAGCGACCGGTCGTCCGCAGCAACCTGCGACTGGACGGGACGACGTTCGTCGTCGGTGACGCCGCGAGGGTTGTCGACGACGCCGGGACAGCGGTTCCAGCCAGCGCACAGGCGGCCATCCGGGAGGCCCGGGTCGCCGCCAAGAACGTGACGCGACTGGTCCACCACCTGCAAGACGCCGACGTGAGCGACTTCGAGCCGCGACTGGAGCGATACACCTTCCAGTCGCCGGGCTGGCTCGTCACCGTCGGCGACGGTGCGGTCGCACAGGTCGGTCCGAGCGTCCTGACGGGGCGTGCCGCCCTGACGCTCAAGACGACCGTCGGTGCTGGCTACCTCTCGTCGGTCGGGGCCATCGAGGAGGCGGTCGACCTGGTCAACGAAGAACTCGGCCTCGACCCGCACGAGGAATCGTAGCCGAACAGCCCGTTGCCGAACAGCCGGTTCGGCGAGTCACTGCGCGACACCGCCCACTCGTGTGCGACCTGACCGTGCCTCGTCGGCAGTTCCTAACGCCTCGTTCGGTCCGGTAAGCACCCGATTACCTCCACAAAACGGACTTCTCAGTCCGGCGAGCGGTCGATGCGGAGCACGGTACGAACCTCATAACTTTGGGCGAAAGGGCCATTTGATAGCACGTCGCAATCCGCCGTCCCCGAGATTGCACGAACTGGGGGGAGTATGAAACAACAACAGAGCAAATGCAAGCTGGTGTACTGTACGAACGGCTGGGTCGAGATAAAGGAACTCGGCCACAAGGACGCGTGGATCGCCACCGACTCACCCGTCCCGATACTGGAGTGACAGTTGGACAGGAGCCGACGAGGAGTTCTGACAGGACGGGCGTTCGGTAGTGTGCGGCGTGCAGGAACCGACGGTGCCCGGCATCGCGCCGACTGAGACGGACACGACCAGCGACCATCGGCGGTGTCGAACGATTTTCGAAGACGCTACGAAGCGGGCCGACTCACTCGCCGGTCGGCGGAATCTCGGCCGTATCGTCGTGGCCGTCAGCCGGCTCTATCCACTCGGCTGCCCACTCACCGATAGCGTCGAACACCGGACAGAGTGATTCACCCTTCTCAGTGAGCGAGTAGAACGTCGCGACGGGCGCGTCCTCCTCCAGTCGACGGTCGACGAAGCCCATCTCCTGCAGGTCGTCGAGCACGCGCGAGAGGGTACGCGAACTCGCGTCGGTAGAGCGCTTGAGTTCGTTGAAGCGCTTCTCGCCGTCTTGCAGGTCGTGCAGGACGATGAGTCGCCACTGCGAACCGATCTGTTCGAGGGAGTCGATGACGGGGCAGGCCGCCGCGTTGGGATTGTCGTCCGAACTCGTTGCCATCGTACCCGGATACGACACCACTCCACTTAGAGGTTCGTATCCGAACCAGCTATCTTTTCGGAACTGGTTGGCTGGCCTCCCGCAGCGCCGCCAGACGAGCGAGAATCTGGTCGGTCGTCCCGGCGTCGTACGTCCAGAACCCGTAGAACTCGTTGTCGCCGGTCTCCTGGGCGAGCAGGGCCGCCTTCCGGTCGTCCTGCCCAGCGCCGTCGTAGACGACCCACCAGTGCTTGACGACCTCGTTCGCGCTGCTCGCATGCACCTGTACGTCGAGTGCTTCCGGACGCTCCCAGTCGGCTTCGCCGTAGACGTACACGTCCAGGTCGGCGGTCGACAGGTTGTTGTAGACGGTGCGCTGGAGGTCCACCTTCGAGAGCTGCTGGAAACCAGAATGCAGGGCTCCCTTCCGGTCGTTCCACGCCCGGAACTCGACGATTCGTGAGGCCATACTCATCCGGCGCTTGTCGTAGGATTCGAACCGGGTACCGTCGAGGTGCGCGATGACCGCGGGAATCTCCGTCGTGTGCGAGGGCTGCCCGCGCTGGCTGGCGAACCTGGCGACGGTCTCGAGCGAATTCGCCGCCACGAACTGGCCTCCCGACTCCAGCAGGAGCGTGTTCCTGGGCTTCCCCGACGCGGTCCTGTCTTTGACCTTCTTCACCTCGTGCTTCGAGAGGAACCGGCCGACTGCGTTCAGCGCGTTCTCGTTCGTGACGTTGCAAGCGTGCAGCGTCTTCGTGCCCATCTGGGTCTCGCCGACGATGCTGCCGAGCGACCTCGTACTCATACCTGGTGTTACCCGACCGCCGCCCTACCTGTCCTGCCCAACGTGTTAGGGACGCAACCGGACTGTGCACCCCCTGACATCGATGTCCCCTGGTTACACGAATGTCAGATTAGGTATATGTTTGTGGCGTCCCTAGGACGCTCCATGCAAACTGACGGTATCCACCACGTCACGGCGGTCGCGAGCGACCCCCAGCGGAACGTGGACTTCTACACCGGGGTCCTCGGCCTCCGACTGGTGAAGCGGACGGTGAACTTCGACGACACCTCGACGTACCACCTCTACTACGGCGACGAGGTCGGCACGCCGGGCACCATCCTGACGTTCTTCCCGTTCGACGGCGGGCAGGGCGGCCAGCCCGGTACGGGCCAGGCGACGGCCACCGCGTTCGCCATTCCCGAAGACGCGGTCGACTACTGGCTCGACCGGTTCGACGACCTCGGTGTGGACCACGACGACCCCCACTCACGCTTCGACGAGACGGTCGTCCCCTTCCGCGACCACGACGGCCAGCCGATGGAACTCGTGGCGACCGACGCGGACGCCGAGACCGGCATCGAACCCTGGACGGACGGACCGGTTCCCGCCGAGTACGCAATCTGCGGGTTCTACGGTGTCACCCTGCACTCGATGGACCCCGACGTGACCGGCTCCGTGCTGGAGACGCTCGGGTACGAGCGCGTTGAGGAGACCGACGACCGGGTCCGTTACACCGTCGGTGGCGACGATGCAGATGGCGCCCGCGCCAGCGTCGTGGACATCTTCCGGGGCGTCGGTGGCCGGGGCGTCCCGGGCGCGGGCACGGTCCACCACGTCGCCTTCCGCGTGCCCGACGACGAGGCGCAAGAGGAACTCGCGACCGACCTCGACGAAATCGGCCTCCACGTCACCGACCAGAAGGACCGAAACTACTTCCGCTCGGTCTACTTCCGCGAACCCGGCGGCGTCCTGTTCGAGGTCGCCACCGACGTGCCCGGCTTCACCGTCGACGAACCGGTCGAGACCCTCGGGACCGACCTCAAACTTCCCCCGTGGCTCGAAGACGACCGCGAGCGACTCGAAGCGAGCCTGCCATCCCTCGACGGCGCGGAGGTGACGAGTCGATGAGCGCCGACGCCCACCAGGACCAGCCCCTTGCCAGTGCGGGCGCACCCCTCGACGTGGCCGACGGTGCCGTCGTCATGCTCCACGGGCGCGGCGCGAGCGCTCGCAGTATGCTCGCGATGGCCGACGAGTTCCTCGTCCACGGCGTCGCGTTCCTCGCCCCGCAGGCCCAGCGCGGGACCTGGTACCCGAACTCGTTCATGGCCCCCATCCCGTCGAACGAACCCCATCTCACCTCGGCGCTGCAGGCCGTCGATGACGCCGTCGAGACAGCCACCGACGCGGGCATCCCCCTCGAGCGTATCGCCCTCGTGGGCTTTTCGCAGGGGGCCTGCCTCGCCAGCGAGTTCGTCGCCCGGAACGCCCGGCGCTACGGCGGCCTGATGGCGCTCTCCGGCGGCGTCATCGGCCCCGAAGGAACCCCGCGAGACTACGAGGGGTCTCTCGACGGAACGCCGGTGTTCCTCGGCTGCAGCGACGTCGACCCGCACATCCCGCTCGAACGTGTGCAAGAGACCACCCAGGTGTTCGAGGACCTGGAGGCAGACGTGACCGAGCGAATCTACCAGGGCATGGGCCACACGGTCAACGAGGACGAGATAGCACACGTCCGCGACATCGTGGCGGGTCTGGTCGACGGCACGGGGGAGGACTGAGTGACGGCACCACACGACGACGAGTCCGCGGCCACCTCCGACCCTGCGACCACCTCCGACCCTGTGGAGATGCCGCCCGCCGTCTCGGGCCTCCACCACGTCTCCGCCCTGTCGGGTGACCCGCAGGAGGCGGTTGACTTCGTGAGCGACGTGCTCGGGATGCGGCTGGTCAAGCGTACCGTCAACTACGAGGACCAGTTCGCCCACCACGTCTACTTCGGCGACGGGGCGGGCAGCCTCGGCTCCCTGCTCACGCTGTTCCCGTCGAACGCCGGCCCGGACGGCCGGGTCGGTCCGCCCCAGCCCGGTGAGACCGCACTGGTGACTCCCGAGGACTCGCTCTACTACTGGGCGGACCGCCTCTCGGCGCACGGGGTCGACTACACCGAGTTCACGCGCTTCGAGGAGGAGGGCCTCGCCTTCGAGGCTCCAGACGGGCTGCCACTGGAACTCGTCGCGACCACGGATGCCGGACCCGGGTTCGAGCCGTGGGCAGACGGACCGGTCCCGACCGAGCACGCCATCCGGGGGCTCGCGGGGACGACACTGCTCTCTCCGGCCCCCTACCAGACGGCGCGCGTCCTCGAACACCTCGGGTACGAACTCGTCGCCGAGACCGACGACCGGGTTCGATATCAGGTTCCCGGCGACCACGCGACCATCGTCGACCTGTCCCTTCCCGAGTCGGCTGGCACAGACGGACACGGCTTCGGCCGCGATGGGAAAGGCACCGTCCACCACGTCGCGTTCGGCATCCCCGACCGCGATGCCCTGCTGGCGTGGTACCACTACCTCCGCGATATCGGGCTGGAACCGACCCGCATCACGGACCGAACGTACTTCCAGTCGCTGTACTTCCGGGACCCCGGCGGCATCCGGTTCGAACTCGCGACCGAGGGCCCGGGGCTGACGGTCGACGAACCGGTCGAGGAACTCGGTGGGGCGCTCCAGTTGCCCAGGTGGGTCGAAGACGACCGGGCGGAGATAGAGAGACGACTGCCACCGGTCGACTGGCCAGCAGCTACCGTCCGCTAATCGCCCGTCGGACGACGACCCGCGTCACAGCTAGATTTACCACGACTCGCACCGTCTACAGGTGAATGAGTTCCCGTCACCCACCGACTCGGCGCTTCCTTCTCGTCGCTGTCGTCGTCATCGTCGCCCTCGCCGGGTGTACGGGAGGGGCAACGCCTGACGGTACCGAAGCAGACTCGACCACCACGGCGGCACCCACCGACGTAGCGACCCCCACGACAGATGATACCGCCGCCGATGGCTCCCCGACCGAACCGACGGCGACGACCGGAGGGCAGACGAGCGACGAGACGCCCGGGACCCGGGTGCACCCACTCGACGCAACGCGGCTGTCCACCACACACGCGACCTCGCTCCAGGACGCCCAGAACTTCACCCTCGACTATTCGATGGACCTGACCCAGGTGACTCCGGCCGAGACCCAGACCTTCGCCGTTGACTGGACCGTCAGGGCCGACCTCGTGACGGGCACACAGACTCTCGAAGGGACCCTCGCTGGAGACGGATTCACCACCGGCGGCGACAACTCGACGATGCAGTTCGACCTCTACGTCGCTCCCGATGGAACCGCTACCCAGCGCTCCACGTTCGGCGACACCGTCCAGTACCAGCACGTGAGCGCCGACGAGTACGAGGTTTCGACGTACCTCACTGCCATGAACGCCACCGCCACACTCGACCACGAATCCGCTACTCTCACGTACGACGGACAGACGACGGTCGACGGTGAGACGATGTACGTCTACACGGCCTCCAGCCTCGAACAGTTGTATCTGCCCACCGACCAGGCAGACGCCTCTGAGTTCGACCACAGCTCCGTGTCGATGGCGGACCTTCGCCTCGTCGTCGACGACGCAGGCACCCTCCGAGCGATGCAGTACGACCTCGAGATGACCGAAGACGACGCCGAACTGACCCTCCACTTCGTGCTATCGTACAGTGATATCGGCACGACGACAGTCGAAGAACCCGACTGGCTCGACGAAGCGTAACTGCTCCTGAATGACGGAGTGCGCGAGTGAAACCCCGGTCTGCTGGACTGAAGTATCCAGGGCCGCGCGCGACGACTCAGATGAAACGTCTACAGGAGACTGATGGGTTCTGCAGAATCGTGGACTTCACTCGCAGCGGCGCTGCTCGCTAGTTCAAATCCTTCGTGCCCAGATTTAGCTCGTCACGAAGTTCCTCGGAAAATCATGGGCGCTGCAGGCTCTGGTTCGACTGTCGAACGAATCGACCTTTGAAGGGTGAGGCAGCCGAAATCGACCGTCTCAAAACCGCAATTAGTATCAAATAATTTATTTTTATCGATTCCGATTCTCCTCTCTGTGAGACAGCGCGAGTTCAGGATGAGGGGGTTCCAGTTGAGAGAGGATACAGCTATAGGAATGATACCAGACGCAATCGTTCCGGATGGGCCCTCTGAGTATATCTCCTCTGTCGATTCGAGAGAAAAGAACTGAGAGAGGCCTCAACACTGCGGCAGATCGGTCACTCAATCCATGGGATTGCGAACGAGCTGGCCGTGCTCGACCTTCATACAGCGATCCTGAACCACGTCCAGACCGGCCGCTTCGGCTTCCAGTGCTGCCCGGTCGTTCCGAATCCCGGGCTGCATCCAGATCGCTTTCACATCGTCACGAGCGAGCGCCTGCGCGACTATCTCCGGAACCTCTTCGCTCGGCCGGAAAATCTCGACAACGTCGACTGTCTTTTTCACCTCGGTGAGTGAATCGGACGCGTGTTCTCCGAAGACCTCGTCGGCGTTTGGATTGACGGGTCGTAGTTCGTAGCCGTGGCGCTGGAGGTACGCCGGTACGATGTGCGCTGCTTTTTCGTACGAGGTCGAAGCTCCGACGACTGCAACGTCATCGTATTCGAGAATCCGCCGGAGGCCGTCGGCGTCTTCGATCGGCATACCCACGGTAGGAACGGGCAGCACATGAGTGTATCTCTAGAGCTCACCCACTTTGACCGACATTGTCTCGTAGCCTGCTAGACATCACCACTGTTCCTCTATCGAACTGCTGCGAACGCGACGATCAGTGCCGCTGTGCCGAGTACAAGAAGCAGTCCGAGTTCTGAAGCGTCACTGTCGGGACGGTTCGGTCCGAATTTCGCCATGCGATTCGAGGGGGCTCACCCGACGGCAGGGAAAACACTTACCGGCCGCCGTTGAAGATACGTGGTATGAAGACCGTCTTTCACGTGGCCGATGGAGCAGCCGACATTCAGGACGCGGCGATGCGATATGCCGAGGGTATCTTCGACGACGAATCCATCGAGATGGATGCCGTCGCAGTCGTCGCCAACGCGTCTGGCATCGAACTCGTTCGATCGGATTCCGACTACGCCGAGGAGATCGCCGACCTCTCTCAGGGTGCTGTCCAGTTCGTCGCGTGCGAGAAGTCGATGCAGGCCGCTGGATTGACGCGAGACGACATCCTCGACGTCGTCGAGACGGCACCCACGTCCGTCGGAGAACTCACGCGGCGTCAGGAAGACGGATACCACTACATCAAGGTTCCCTGAGCCTGCCTGTGAGCCCTACTCTGAGAGACGGTCTGTGACTTCGTCAACAATCCCGAATTCGCCGTGGGCTCAGCTCACAGCAGGACTAGATGCCAACAACCTATCATTTTGGAGGTATGCGCACGACACGAGTGTTACCTGGTTCGCTACCTGTCTCTCTCACTTATTAATATCGTCGGGACAAAAGAAAGCTCACAGTGTTGTACGATCGCGTCTCCGACCTCGAACTCGAAGTAGAAGCCTACGATCTCGAACAGCGCGAGCGGGACACGTCGAGCGGCTTCGTCCGGGCGACGACCATCGTCTCGTTACACGGCGACGGCGAAACCGGGCGTGGCGAGGACGTCACGTACGACAACGACGCACACGATGCCCTACACGGTTCTGCAGGGGACTTCCCCATTACGGGCGAATACACTCTTGACGAGTTCTCGGGCCAGGTCTCCGAGATCGATTTGTTCCACGGCACCGAACCGAACCAGTCGATCTTCCGTAATTATCGACAGTGGGCCTTCGAGAGCGCCGCGCTCGACCTCGCATTGAAACAGGCCGACACGAACCTCGCCGACCGCCTCGGCCGCACGTACGATCCGGTTCGATTCGTCGTGAGCACGCGTCTGGAGGACCCGCCGACCGGCGACGTCGTGCTCGACTGGCTCGACCGAAACCCCGAGTTAGAGTTCAAACTGGACCCGACATCGGAGTGGACGACAGAGGTCGTTGAGCGACTCGCGGCAACCGACGCTGTCCGAACACTCGATCTTAAAGGACAGTACCACGGGACGACGGTCGATCAGCCAGCCGACCCGGACCTGTACGAGCGAATCATCGAGGGCTTTCCCGAGGCACTCATCGAAGATCCGGAACTGAACGACGAGACGCGACCACTGTTCGAGGGCGAGAAAGCACGCGTGACTTGGGATTACCCGATTCGCGGCGTCGAGACTGTCGAAGACCTCCCGTGGGAGCCGGAGTGGCTCAACATCAAGCCGTCCCGGTTTGGCTCAGTTCAGTCGCTCTTCGACACCATCGATTACTGCCGAGAACACGACATCCGGATGTTCGGCGGTGGTCAATTCGAACTCGACGTTGGACGCGAACACATCCACGCGGTTGCCTCCCTGTTCTACTCGAACGCACCCAACGACGTGGCTCCAAAGGCCTACAACGACCCTGATCCGAGTGGTGATCTGCCGACGAGTCCGCTCGCCCCGCCAGAGACGCCACGGGGGCTCTCGTGGGAGTAAGGACGAACAGCGGGTGACCGGAACGGTAGAATACGACTCGTCCACGCTGTGTGCAATTTATTCACGAGAACGTCATCAACACGGGTTTTCTGATGGTGTTCAAGATTGTTTAGAAAGAGAACACCGAATCGAGACAAGCGGGAGCCTCCGCTCAATCAGCGATTGATTTTCAGAATTGCCACCCGTTTGGCTGTACGCGAATTCCGGTGGAAACCACCCGTCGTTCGGCCATCGAACGAAAGCAACGGCGCTGCGTACGATTGGCGGGCTATCCCGCCGCTGTCTACCGATTACATCCCTCGAAAATATGGGCGCTGCAGGATTTGAACCCGCGACAACTTGGTCCGAAGCCAAGCACTCTGTCCAGACTGAGCTAAGCGCCCGTTGCAATCAGACCTACACGTCTCCCCTTTTTAACTCCCGCGATTTCAACCGAAACGATGGGTCACTGGAACTCGACGTCGACGAAGGTGATACGGACGACGACGGACGAGGCTTCGCAGGTGTACCTGCCGGAGCCAGTCTTCTTCCACTGGTCCTCGTCTTCGAAGTACCGATTCCACGCCTCGTCGAAGGAGGACGTCGGGACCTCTACAGAGACGTTCTCGACGGCGGGACCCGACCCTCGGGGAGCGGCCGTGGGGTAGAGGATCTCCGTTTCGTTCTGTCGGCTGATAATCTCGGCATTGATGTCTCCGCCGATAGCATTACTGTCACTGTTCAGGACGACGATGGACACGACAGCTTGCCCCGAAGAGCAGACGAACGACGGGTCTTCGATCATGACGCTGTTTGGCCCGTCCTTGCGGAACACGGCACCGTTCTCGTAGGCGACGTCCGTGTTCTCGAAACTGTACTGGAGCGACCCTGTCACGTTGTTTGCGACGGTCGAGTTACCTGCCCCGTCGAGTCCAACGTCGACCAGTATGCGTGACTGCCTGGCGACCTGGAGGGTACCTTCGTTGAGCTGGATGGCACCGGAGCGCCCAGGGGCGGCGCCTTCCTGGATGTCGTCCAGACTGACCGAGAGTGCCTGGAACGCGCGGGCCGCGTTCGTCTTCTGTTCGCCTTCCTGGAACTCGTTGAGACTGCTGAACCCGATACCGTACACCACCCCGACGGAGGTGATGATGATGGAGAAGACGATGACGAACGCGATGACGTCACTCACCGCTCGTCTATCGACGTGTGCTCTCATCGGGCCACCTCCGGAGAGGGGCGTCTGGAGAACAGGGGACGGCCCCGGTCTGGGGTCACCGGGTCGTCTTCGAGTCGAATCGCTGACCCGTCGTAGACGACGAAGAAGGTGCCACCGGTGACTCTACTCTCGACGACCGGCTCCGACGTCGTGAACGGGACGTAGACCGTGGTGTCGGTCGAGGTGGCGTTCAACACGAGACACGGTGTCGAATACACGGCACAGGCTGACCCCGGTTTGAGGTGGATGGTGTAACTCGACCCGGAGACCGACGACGGGTGGACGGTCCTGACGTTCATCGTCGAACTCGTCCCGTCGGCTGCACGGTCGACACTCGCGAGGTCTCCGGCGATGCGGTTCCCGATGGTCCGCATCTCGTCGCGGGCGGCGTCTGCCTTCTCGTCGCGGAGCAGTCCACCGGCGCCGACGAGCAGCCCCGCGATGAGGATGGTCGTGATACCGATGGTCAGCACGTGTGTGACGGCTATCGAGACGCCACGGTCGTCGAATAGGGGGATAGCGCGGGTCATCGTGAGGTGTTGTAGACGGGGTCAGTGCGGTGGGTCTCCCGGTAGGAGATGGTCGGACTCTCGTACGTGACGTCGACTCCTGCACGCCAGACTATCGGTGCGTAGTAGGGGGCGGACCCACCGGAGTCGAACCTGTCGAGGTTGCTGTCGACGGAACTCACGTTACTCAGGTAGAGCGAGTAGTTCCCGGTCATGTTCTCCGAGTCTCGCATCCAGATCTCGTAGCCGCCATCGGCGACGTGGTCGATGTCGTCGGTGAAGTCGAACGAGCACGTGGCACCCTCGACGGTCCCGTCAGTGACGTTGATGGTGAACGCGTCGGTCGAACTCACGCTACAGGTGACTGTGGACGGGTTCCGGACGTCGTCCTGCCAGACGTAGCCTCCTGGCGTACTGACGGTGGGGTTCGTCACCGTCGAAGTGTTCACCACGAGGTCTCCACCGCTCTCGTAGAATCGCAGGACGCGCCACTTCATATCACTCCCATCTCGACCCTGGACCGCGATGTGGAAGGAGTCCTCCCAGTCCGACGTGAGACTACTCAACGTCGTGTTCATCTCGAAACGAGCGACGTCGGCGGTATCGGACGAGCCACTGTCGGTCGCGAGTGCCCAGTTGTCGCCGCCGTTCTGGAAGTTGCTGACACCGTCCTGGAACACTCTCGCACCGACCTGCGTCTCCGAGTGGTTGTAGCTGACGTTGACGAGCGCCGGACTCCGCTGTGAGTAGGTCTCTTGCAACAGCGTGCTATACCCGCTCACGTTGTCGGCCATCTTCGTCTCGACGTCACTCGGGATATCGTTTTCCTGGTTCACATGGCGCGATATCTCGATGGCCGTCCTTGCTACTCCCCGGCGGACTTCTTCGCTCTGGCCCACCGCGTTCACGCTCCCCGTGCTGTCGACGTTCTCGGTGAACAACACTGTGTTGAACACGACGACGATGCCGAGGACGATGAACGCGATAGCGACCGCGCCGACGAGGACGATCTGGGCGCGTGAGCGGTCCTCGAAGTCGAATAGCCTCACCATATGACGATTCGCACCTCCACGACGTTGTACACCGGACTGTTCGGTGCCGCGTCCGGGATGGGGAACTCGTCGCTGTCCGTCTCCCACAGCTCGGGGCAGTCCGGCTGACAGCCCTGTCCGGTCAGCGTCTGGTTGTCGTACAGCGTGACCGTGTAGGTCGCAGCGATAGCCGACTCGGTCGGCACCCCGCGATACACCATCCGTTCCGACGGCGACAGGGTAGGGTCGGTCGGGTCGCGGTAGGAGACGATGATGTTGTACTCGCGTCCCTGTTCGCCGAAGGTCTGGTTCAACATCTCGCCGAAGGCTGTCCCGTCCGCGTCACATGCGGTGACGTTTGGCGGGGGCTCCGGACCGTAGCCGATGCGCTCGTCGATGCCATCTGCGAAGGTATCTTCATTCTCCGTGCCGTTCCAGTGTCTGATCTGGCACGAGAGCGACTCCTCCTGTGAACTGATGATGAGGATGTCGTCGGCCTCGACTCGCAGTTGTTCCTGAACGTCACGACTCACCTTCCCGGAGGTCGTCGGCATGATGACGACCGACTGGAGGGCAAAGAGGACGGCCGCGAGGACGAGGACCGACCCGATGAACCCTTCCAGTGTGTACGCCTGTGCTCGTTGGTCCTGTCTCATGATTACCACACCTTCACCACCACGAAGCAGTGGACGTCACACCGGCCGCCGGTGACGACGACGACCCGCGTGGTCGACGCAGCCGGCGTCTGCCCCTCGTACGGGGTTCCGGCGGTCATGTTGAAACTGCTCGAATTTTTCAGCGGGAGCCGCGTCCCGGTGTCGGTGACGTTCACTATCGTGATGTTGACGTCTGCAGTGCTTCGCAACCCGAAGTGGTCCTGCAGGTCCGGTTCTTCGGGGTTGTTCGTCAGAAAGCTCTCGAGTTGTGAATAGTTCAGCGTTCGTGGCTCGCCCTCGACGTGGTTCTCGGCGATGAGGGTCGCCGCGACCCGGTCGGACTTGGCCGTGATGTCGTCGCCCATCGGGGAGCCGAAGGGCGTCAGTAGACTCGGGAGGAACCCGAAGGTGAAGCCGACGGTCAGCAGGAAGATGCTGATGCCGATGGCGAAGTCCTGTGTCGTCTGTGCGCGCTCGTCGGACCCGCACTCGATGGTCTTTCCAACTGATTTCATCGTTCTCACGCGACCGCCGCCCACACCACCAGTGCGATAGTCATCAGGATGAGCACGAACTTGAGACCGCTCAGGATGTCTGCGTCCCTGATGTAGCCCGCGATGAGCCCGGAGAGCAGCGCCTGCATCGTCACCGCGTGGAAGAACAGCAGTGAGAGCAAGTTGGTGTTGACGTTGCCACCGAAGCTCGGCCCACCTGCCCCGGCCGCACCGCCGCCACCACCGGAACTCGCGTCCGTCAACCCGGTCAGCACGTCGAGGAACTGCGTCTTCAGGATGGCCATGACCGCCAGCAGGGTGAGGTAGGTCATGATGATGATGACGACCTGCATCCGGGTGCGGGACTTGCGTTCGCGTTCGATGTCGTCCTGGTTCTCGGAGGCCTGTGCGGCCGTCGTCAGCACGTCCGTAATCTGGCTGGAGGCCTCCTGTGCCTTCGAGATGAGCTTCACCGTGCGCGCCAGCCGGGGGATGTGGTACTTGTTGTTGAACTCGACCAGCGCGTGTTTCAGGCTCATCCCGTAGTTGACCTTCGTGTGCATGGTCTCGAACTCCGTCGCCAGCTTGCCGCTGGTCGTGTCCGAGACGGTCCGCAGGGACTCCAGCAGGGTCTGGCCGGTGTCGTTCGCGCTCGAGAGCTTCCGGAGGTTGTCGGAGATGTTCGATATCACCGTCTTACGGGACCGGACGTTCCACTCGCGGAAGATGGTCAGCGGGAGGAACACGATGTACACTGGCATGTAGATGTAGACGAACGTTCCCCACACCGGACTGTCGACCATGCCGTCCCACGAGGTGGGGACGGCACCCGACACCATCGCGACGACCAGCAACACCAGCACGGCCGGGACGGTCAGCGCCGTCGTGTACAGTGGGTTGTCCCGGAAGAAGAGGTGCGGGGCCTTGAGCACCTGGATGGTCTCGTAGGTACCTTCGCGGTTCTTGATGCGGTCGAAGACGCTGTACTCGCCCGTGAACTGCTCGATGAGGCCGAGGTCGAGGAGGCCAGCCCCCTGCTGGACGCTCAGCCGGTCGTCCGCGTCCGAGGGCAACAGGAACCCGTCGCCCGGTTCGTCCTCTTTGACCGTCGAGACCAGGACCAGGAACCCGGCACCGGTCAGCGGGATGAGCCCGTAGACGGTCCCGAACAGCATCGTCACCTGGGCCTCGCCCAGCATGCGCATGATGACCAGAATGATGATGAGCAAGAGCGGGAACAGCGAGAGCGTCATGTACATCTCGCCGAACAGCTCCAGGGTCTCCAGGGTCATCTCCTGTTGCTGCTTCGCGGTCCGCATGTGCTTTTCTTTCTTGTCGTAGAGGAAGCCCTCCATGTCACCACCAGAGTTCACGATGGAGAGCATGTCGGTGAGGAACTGCGAGAGTTCGTTACTCGGCGTCTCCATCGCCTGGTTCCGGATGGCAGTCCGGTAGTCGGTGTCGAAGTACTCCGTCTCCTGGACGATGGACTGGAACTCCTTTGCCACCTCGCCGTAGGTGTCTTCCGCCCGCGCCATCGCCTCCAGAATCTCCAGCTGGTTCAGGCCACCGACCGAGAGCGCGTACATGAACGACACTGCGTCCGTCAGGAGCATGTCAATCTCGCGTTTCCGGGTCGACGCGCGTGAGTACGGGACCGCGACCAGTGCGCCGAAGCCCATCGCGAACCCGATGGACCCGAGGAACAGCCCGGTCACGAGGATGAGTGCCGGGACCTTGATCGCCTGGATGATGGCGACCAGGGTCGCGTTCGGGATGGTCGCCCCGAGCAGGCTCTCGGTCTGGATGAGTCCGGTCGCGAAGATGAAGTAGCCGACGAGGGTCCCGAGCACCCAGAGCATCCCGCCTGTGAGCACGCCGATTGCGAGCGAGCGCGAGAGGTACATCTCGACGGTGTCGGCCATCCGGGACTGGGCCAGCTTCGACTCCACGTCCGCGACGAAGTCCGAGTTCTCGTCGAACAGTCGCTCGTAGAGCGGGTAGAACATGTCGCCCAGCGAGTCAGACGACGTGCTGAACCCGGACCCGGAGGTCTCACCACGCGTCTGCAGACTCATTCGTCATCACCGTCGGTCGACCCGTTCGCGTCACGTTCTGCTCCCTCGCCGTCCTCGGGCTCTCCACCGGGGGCGTCGTCACCTCCGAAGACGGATTCGCCGTCGTTGTCTCCGAAGATGCTGTCACCGTCATCGACTTCCTCGCTGTCGTCTGCGTCACCGAAGACCGAATCGCTGTCGTCGGCCACGTCGTCGTCACCGAAGACAGACTCCTCGTCTTCGCTGTCGTCTGCGTCACCGAAGACAGACTCCTCGTCTGCGTCACTGTCGCCGTCGTCGTCCGTATCACCGAACATCCCACCGTCGTCCGGGACTGGCTCGTCGGTGTCGTCGCTGAAGATGCCGCTGCCACCCTCGTCACCGAAGATGGAGCCGACGTTGTCCTCCTCACCGAAGAACGGTTCGTCGTCCCCGCCGAAGAAGGAGGTCTCGTCGGCCGGTCTGCCACTCTCCGTGTCGAACATCGACTCGGTTCCGGTGTCTTCGACGTCGCCGAAGATCGGACCCGGGTCCTTGTCCTCGTCCGCGGCGAACCCACTGTCGTCGCCAGCATCGTCGACCCGGGACGACCCACCGTCGTCAGGCAGTGCGTCGTCGATGTCCGAGTCGTCGGCGGTCTCGGCGTCGTCGATGACGGTCTCTCCTGCGGGCGCCGCGCCGTCTGCCGTCCGGGACTGACCGTCGTCTCCGGCGTCTTCGTCGGCGATCTCCGCGGCGGCAGCCTCGAGGTCGAGCGTTATCTCGTCTTCGGGCTCGTCCTCGTCGACGGTCTCCGGGAGCGTCTCGGGCTCGTCGGGCGCCGCGGCGGTGTCGGTCGCATCCTCGTCCGACTCGGACACCGTCCCCGATTCGAGCTCGGGGGCGTCTTCCGGCGCGGACTCCGTCGCGTCGCTGGTGCTCGCTTCTGCCGCCTCGGTTTCGCTACTCCCGTCGCCGAAACTACCGAAGCCATCGTCTTCACCGAAGTCGAAGCCGCCGTCGTCGTTGAGCCACGAGGGCCCGTCTTCGACCTCGTCGCCGTCGCTGGAGAACGTAAAGTCTTCGTCGTCGTCGCCACCGAGCATGAACGAGCCGTCGTCGTCGCCGCCGAAGTCGAACTCGCCGTCGGCGGTATCCGCCTCGACTGTCGCTTCCGGTTCGTCGTCCATCCCCGACCCGGAGAGGGCCGAGTCGACGCCGAGCCCACTCAGTTCCTTGCCGCGGTACTCGTCGAACAGGGACTCCTCGGCCCGTTCGAGGATGTCCTGTGAGAGGTTGTACGTCTCGTCGTTCGCGTCCGGTCGAGGCACCTGTTCTTCGTCTTCCGGGTCGACGTCGATTTCGACGGACTCCATCTCGCGCAGGTCCTCGAGACTCGTCTCGAGTTCTCCGTTCGCGATGAGCGTCAGAATCGTATCCGGGTCGTTGATGTACGCCTGGACGGTCGCGGCCACCTGCACGTACTGGTTCAGCCCGTTCTTGATGAGGTACGCGATGATGACACGGCGCTTGAACAGTTCGTCCTGGAGTTTCTCGTAGCTCCACCCGCGGTCGAACTGTATCTCGTCGAGCGTATTCGAGTCCCCCATCTTGAGGTACTCGTCCGTCTCCGCCTGCCACTGGTAGACGTCCTGAACGTTGATTTCGTCGTTCTCCGCGTCGTAGTGGTTGATCTCGGTGAGGTTCTTGTTCCGGCGGACCTTGTTGCCCTGCACCCGGGTCTGGGTCTGGATGGAGACGAGGTCCAGCGCGGTGAACATCGTCTTCGAGACGTTGATGGGGTCCGTCGTGAACCGCTTCAGGACCTCACCCACGGAGTCCGCGTGGAACGTGGTGTAGGTGGTGTGACCCGTGGACATGACCTGGAACAGCGTCCGGCCTTCTTCACCACGAATCTCACCCATCACGATGTAGTCGGGGCGTTGTCGCAGTGCGGCCTCCAGCAGGTCGAACTCGTCGACGTCACCCTCCGCGTCCTCGCTGAACGAGGGGCGGGTGACGCTCGCGATCCAGTTCCGCTGGGGCAGTTCGACCTCACGCGTGTCCTCGATGGAGACGATCTTGGTGTTCGAGGGGATGAACAGCGAGACCGCGTTCAGGCTCGTCGTCTTCCCGGACGCGGTACCGCCGGCGAAGATGAGCGATTTGTGGTTCTCGATACAGAGCCAGAGGAACGCCATCTCGTCCAGCGAGAACGTGTTCCAGTTGATGAGGTCGATGGGCGTGAACGGGACCTCCTTGAACTGACGGATGGTGTAGTTGGTCCCGTGGTCGGACACCTCCTTCCCGAGGGTGAGCTGGGCACGAGAGCCGTCCGGGAGGGTCGCGTCGACCTGCGGTCGTCGTTTCGAGATGCCCTTCCCGGAGCGCTGGGCGAGTTTGACGACGAAGTCGTCGAGTTCACGCTGGCCGTGGTAGATGTTGGAGATGATCTGCTCGTAGCCGGAGTGGTAGACGAACACCGGCGAGTGGTACCCGTCGACCGAGATGTCCTCCACGTTGATGTCGTGTTTGATGGGGTCGATGCGTTCGTACCCGATGAAGTTGCGTTTGAGATAGTACAGCAGTTTCTCCACCTGGTACTCGTTGAGCTGGTCCGCGTCGTCTTCGAGGACTGCTGGTTCCGGTCGTGCCTTGATGCCGTCGAGTTCGACCACTTCGGGTTCGGTGTTCTCGTCGTCCCCGGAGTCGTCGGTGTCGAACAGTGCGCGAATCTGTTCGACGATGCCCTTGTCGCTTCCGCCCGAACGGTCGACCGCCTTGAACAGGTCGTACCGCCGGAGCAGCCGTTTGGTCTCCCTGTCGATGACGCCACGGCGGGCGTCCTCGTCTCCTTCGACGGTAATCTCGTCTTCGGAGTACTTGATGGCGGTCCGGAGTTTGCCGGACATGAACTCCTGCAGGTCGTCCTCTATCTGGTTGCGGTACGGCTCTATCGCGTAGTACTTCTTCTCGTTCTCCTTCTCGGAGTGGAAGATGATGACGAAAGAGTACGGCTTGTTGACCCAGTACCGCTCGACCTCGCGGAAGTGGAGCTTCTTCTCCATCGGCACCGCCTTCTCGAGGTCGTAGCGGTTGGCGACCGTCGTGTTCCCCGCGTCGGTCGAGAAGAACTCGTCTTCGTCCTCGTGGGTGATGTTGACGGTTCGGTCGTCGACGATGCGCCTGAGTTCCTGTGCGAAGTCGTCGCCCTGACTCAACACGCCCTCGATTTCGTCGGCCTCGAAGCCGAGGTACTCCGATTCGTCGAGTTCGACCTTGTTCCCGTCGCTGTCGTGGGGAACCGAGCCGTCGTCGTAGTGGTACTCCCACTTGAAGTGCTCCCACGTCCACTCGTCTTTGACTACAGGGGTCGTCTCCGGGTCACAGTAGTCCGCGAACTGTTCCCAGAGCCACTTCCCGTTCGCGCCCGCCTGTTCGGTGATGAGCTCGGGGAGTTCGTCCGGATGGTAGCCGAGGTACAGTTCTGGGTCGAAGTCCACACGGTCCCAGTCGTCACCGTGTGGTGCTGTCTGGGCCTCTCCTTCGCTGTTGCCGAGGCCCAGTCGCTGTGAATCATCTGTCGTCTGTCGGGTAACACCAGAATAGAGCGTGGAGATATCGTCGTCGTAACCGAATTCCTCCATGAACTCTCGCCAGGTATAGTCGCCCACTCTGGTGTCGGAGCCCGTCGTCGGCCCGTCGGGCGGGCTCTCTTCCGACAGGGAGGCCGAATCGTCAGTCCCCTCGAACTGGTTCGACTCGGTTCCGTCGGCGTCGTTAACAGCCATTGACTACCCCTTTTCGTCGGCAGTCAAAAAACCTTCCACAGATTATCATTCCTGAGAATCGGTTTTAATCACATCATTCTACTGGGTAATCACGGATTAGAACCCGTGCCGTCCATGGGTTTTTTGACGAAACGTCGCAGTCACGGCACCCTTTAGTTCACTACAAAATATCTTAGATTAATATACGCAGAGTAGAATACCGTGGTAAATAGATAGAATTAAACCGGCGAATCGAACTGCCGAAACGGCCAAAAACGCTTTACTGCTCGACTTTCACCACGCTCGAAGATTCGTCCACTCGAGCCGGAGAGAAACCCCCCCGCTGTCTGGTGACGACGGACCAGGCTCGTTCCTTCGACTGTCCCACTACTGTCACTGCACGTGATTTACCCACTTCCTCACAGACCCTCTCGTGCGCGTGACTACTCGTGTGCGACGGCGGTGGCTGTCACGGAATCGTTCGGGAACCCGACGCCTCCACTGCCGTCCCCCGGTGAAATACTACGTCGGGCGTGACGGGAGTCCCGTGCGCCTGCGAACGGGGCTCAGGAACGCTCGGGAGTGAAGCAAGACGGTCCTGCACGGGCTTCACTCTGCGTGGGCTGCGACTCACAGAGTTCGACCCGCAGCGTTCGGTATTCGTCCTCGATTGCACTCGGGGAAAATCGCGGGCGTGACGGGGGTCCCGTGAGCTTGCGAACGGGACCCAGGAACGCCCGTGAAGGAGTGAAACGACTGAACGGGCGTGACGGGGTTCGAACCCGCGATCAGGGGGTTAGGAACCTCCTGCCCTATCCACTAGGCCACACGCCCGCGCACGGAAAAACGAAGATTGCGGGATCGACCGCTCGCTTACTTGTCGTCGGAGTCGGACGCCGACTCGGTCTCGGTGACCGTCTCGGTGCTGGCGGAGCTGTCGAGGTCCGTGTCGATGTCGGTGTCGATCGAACCCGTCGCGCCGTCACGCATCTCCTGCAGTTCCTGTTCGACTTCTTCACGCCCTTTCTGGAATTCACCCATCGCCTCACCGGTGGAACGTGCAATCTTCGGAATCTTGTTCGCGCCGAAGAGCAGCACGACGATGAGGAAGATGACGATCATCTCGGGACCGCCGAGGCCGCCGCCGATGAACAGTGTTGGTAGTTCGAGTGCCATCTCTATGCGTGGCTTACCCGCTGGCAATTATAACCTTTTTGCTCCCCCGTGTCAATCTCACCCGCACAACCACAGGTCTGTGGGGGATACCGTCCTCTCCGTCCTGTAGCGCAACCCACTTGTCGATGGTTTCCCAACGCGAACCTGTTATGGTAAACGTAGGCGACGAAGCTCCCGACTTCACCGCACCGCTCGCAAACGGCGACGTTGACTCGTTCACGCTCTCCGAGAACCTCGACGACGCGCCACTCGTGCTGGCGTTCTTCCCCGGCGCGTTCACCGGCGTCTGTACGACGGAGATGTGCACGTTCCAGGACCAGCTCGCTGGCTTCGAGGACGTCGGCGCGACGGTCTACGGCGTCTCTGTCGACTCCCCGTTCTCGCTCAACGAGTTCCGCGAGAAGAACGGCCTCGAGTTCGGCCTCGTCAGCGACTTCAACAAGGAGATCATCGACGACTACGGTGTCCGCATGGACTTCGACGACCTCGGTGTCTACGGTGTCGCAAAGCGTGCCGTGTTCGTCGTGAACGCCGACGGCGAAGTGACGTGGTCCTGGGTCAGCGACGACCCCGGTGTCGAACCCGACTACGACGCCGTCCGCGAAGCCGCCGAAGCAGCCGAGTAAACCGCCCCACGCGAAGGGCTTTTCTAGCCGGCCGGAGACGGTCACTGTATGAGCGATACCGACGAGGCTGGCGTCGAGGGACGTGTCTACTCTCCTGCAGACGAGCACGCGTTCGACGACGAGAAGCTGAACAGGGTCCTGGAGTTCGTGGAGAACGACCCCGAGATACGGGCGTATCTCGACGCACAGAACGTCAACGCAGTCACCCGGAAGGGGTACAACGACCACGGTTCGAAGCACATCTCTATCGTCCGTAATCGCGCCCTCTGTCTGTACGACCTGCTGAAACGCGCCGACGTCGACTTCAACGGGGCCCGCGACCAGGGGCTCGAAGAGGAGGACGAGTCGGTCATCATCGCGCTCGCTGCCACCCTCCACGACATCGGCCACATCGTCCACCGTGACGACCACTCCTACTACTCGATACCGCTCGCCTCGGACGAACTCGACCGCATCCTCCCCGAGTTCTACAACAAACCGGATTGCGTCCGCATGAAAGGCGAGGTCCTCCACGCCATCCTCTGCCACCACACCGCCGAGCAACCGCTCACTCGCGAGGCTGGGGTGGTACGCGTCGCGGACGCCCTCGACATGGAGTCCGGACGCTCGCGCATCCCGTACGAGAAGGGTGGACGTGGCATCAACACACTCTCCAGTCAGGCCATCAAGAACGTCTCACTTCAGGAGGGAGACGAGTATCCCGTCCTCGTCGAGATAGAGATGACGAGCGCAGCCGGTGTCTACCAGGTCGACAACCTCCTCAAGGCGAAACTCCGCGACTCAATGCTCGAAGACCTCGTTCGTATCGTCGCCATCAAGACCAGCAACGAGACCGACGACCTCGTCGAGCGAATCGAACTCTGACGTCTCGCTGTTCGGGGCCGGACCGTCGACATCGACTGCGGGACGTGTCCTACTTGACGCTCCGGCCCATAATCCACGTATGGCAGACCCCGCCCGTGAGTGGCCTGACCCGCCGACGGACCGCCAGACCGACATCTACCGGGTCGGCGTGCGCGTCGGCTGCTCGCTGGTCGTCGCAGCCGTCCTCGTCGCGGTGTTCTGGGACTACCTCGTCGTCACACTGCCCCTGTTCTGGCCGCCGCAGGACCCGTTCTCGCGCTGGGTGACCTTCGTCATGTTGCAGGCGCTCGGGTTCGTGTTCGTGCCACTCAGCATCGGTTCGTTCGTCGGTGACCGTCTCTACGACCGGTACTACTGACCGGCAGCGAGTTCGACCGAACCGGTTCCGTCTCGTTCGACGAGTCCTCGCTCTTCGAGCGTCGAGAGGACAGAAAAGAGTGTGAGCTTGCGAAGCCCGAGCGCGTCTTGAAGCTGTGCCGTCGTGGACGCACCCGTCGTATTCAGGTAGAGACACACCAGTTTGGCGGTCGGCGAACCCACCGACCGGACCGCTGTCGAGTCCGCTCGTTCCGCACGTCGTGTCGCACTCATGCTATCGAACCCACTCTATTCGACGATAATAAAACCCAGGTACGACGATAGTCGAAATATCCGGGAACTGAAGGAGTGTTCCCGATGGTCGTCGGCGAGGGGACCTCGAAGACCCGTCTCAAACGCAGTGAAATCGGAGAAAACAGAGAACCGCAAGAATTGTTCCCGGTTCGACTACCGACGTGAGCCGAATTTCCCGGCTCAGCCGAGGATGTAGTCGAGTCTGGGGTACTTCTCGATGAGTTTCTGGCCGCCGACGTCGTAGTTCTCGATGAGGGTGTCCAGGCCGAGGATGCGCCCTGCACCGAAGGCTGCGACGGCGAGGAACACGAGCATGTACGCGAAGTCGCCGTTGATGATGCCGTGTTCGATGCTCCAGTTCCCGAAGTAGAACATCGCCATCATGAGCGCTCCGAAGAACGCTGCGAGGCGGACCATCGCGCCGACGAGCAGTCCGAGGCCGATGAACAGTTCACCCCACGGCACGGCGATGTTCGCGAACTCGACGAACCAGGCGGTCTCACCCATCCAGACGAACATGTCCGCCAGCGGGTTCCCGTTCGCCCCGGCCGCGAACAGCAGGTACCCCTTCGCGTTGAACGCTTCCGCCGCGAAGATCTTGTCCCAGCCAGCGTGCAAGAACGCATAGCCCATCATGAGTCGCAGCGACAGCACGAACCACGCGCTCAGACTGTGGGCTTTACCGCTGACGTGAATCCCGCCCAGGGTGCTCTCGAAGGTGTTGCTTTCGGTCGTGTAGGTGTTGGTTGCCATCGTAATCGTCCTCTTACATCTCAACAGACGACAGGTATCGACATATAAAGAGAGCGTAATTCTCGGTTCTACAGAACTGAGAAACACCCCGGTACCGAGAGCCAGAATCGAACGACTGCGGCGATATTTCCGAGAACAATCGATGGCACACTTACGCACGAGACGGTGTGTCATTCTCCGTATCTGAGAACAGTTGTTGACAGGGGGCGGGACTTGAGCTCACTCGCAGCAAAGCTGCTCGCTATTCAAGTCCCGCAGTCACCGCTCGTGTCCTCACTGACGTTCGGACAACGAGCGGAAGGGGCGGGACTTGAACCACGCGAAGCCTTTCATTGACCGTCGTGGACGACGCCACGACGCGCTCTACCCTGAGCTACCCTTCCTCGCCGGGGACGTACACACCAGTCCTCAAAGTAGACATTGGTGCGGGAGTCGAATGGAACAGTTTTTACCGGAACCCCTCCGAGTGAAATGACGTTATGGATATGACACAGGTTCTCTTCGCGACTCTCACTGGCTTCGCGGTAGGCGCGCTGTTCAAGTTCGTCGAAGTCCCGATTCCAGCGCCCCCGAACCTCGCGGGCGTGATGGGCATCGTCGGCATCTTCCTCGGGTTCAAGGCGATGTCTGAAGCCGGCGTCACCATCACCGACGTGATGCAGGCGCTCGGACTGGCCTGAGAGTTCCGAAAAACGAGAGTCAGTCGAAGCGCGGTCCGGTTCTGGGGTACTGCTCACGCGCGAGTGAAGCCAGCTCGCCGGGAAGACCCGGCGACCGACCTCGCTGGCTCACGTGGGGCAGTGTCAGTACGAGCGGACCTTCGGCTCGTACTTCTTCTCTTCGCCCTGGAGGATGACCGGCCGGTAGAAGATGGTCGGCTCCCCGTCGTGCCACGCGATGAGCGTGTGCTTGAGCCACTCGTCGTCCTTGCGTTCCTGATGTTCCGCGCGCCAGTGGGCGCCACGGAACTCCGTGCGGACGAGTGCGCCGAGCGTGATGGTCTCGGCGATGTCGATGAGGTTGCGCGTCTCGATAGTGTGCTGGAGGTCCGTGTTGAACGTGCGCGAGGGGTCCTCGACGTACACGTCCTGGTAGGCCTCACGAATCTCCCGGATGTCCTTGAGCGCCTGCTTGAGGCCTTCTTCCTCGCGGAAGACGTTGACGTTCTTGGTCATCGTCTTCTGGAGCTTGGCACGAATCTGGGAGTGCTGGATGCCGTCGTCCTTCTCCAGCAGGTGCTCGACGCGGTCCTTCTCGGCCTGGACCGCGGCGTCGACGACGCTGTCGGCGTCGGCCGTGACCGCGCCACCGTCGGCGACGGCGTCGGTCTGCGGGCCGGACATGCCGACCTCGCCGGGCTGGTAGGGGAGGTCGGTCTCGTCGTACTCGATGTCGCCGCGCTCGCCGGTCTCGATTTCGGCCTCGCCGAGGTCGGCACCGGCAGCGTGACGGCCCGCGCGTGCGCCGAAGACGATGAGTTCGGGCAGCGCGTTCCCACCGAGGCGGTTGGCACCGTGGACGGAGACACACGCGGTCTCGCCGGCCGCGTAGAGGCCGTCGATGCAGGTGTGGCCGTTCTCGTCGGTCTCGATGCCGCCCATCTCGTAGTGCTGGCCGGGTTTGACCGGCATCGGCTCTTTGAGTCCGTCGACACCTTCGAAGTCCTCTGCCAGGTGGAGGATGTTCTCGAGCCGGTCGACGATGCGCTCTTCACCGAGATGGCGCATGTCGAGCATGACGTACTCGTCTTCGAAGCCACGGCCCTCGTTCACTTCGGTGAGTTCGGCGCGTGACACGACGTCACGAGAGGCGAGTTCCCCGTCGTTCTTCGCGTAGCCGTACTCGAACATGAAGCGCTCGCCGTTGGCGTTGTAGAGGATACCACCCTCACCGCGGACACCTTCGGAGATGAGGACGCCCGTACTCGGGAGCGTCGTCGGGTGGAACTGGACGAACTCCATGTCCTCCAGCGGGACGCCCGCACGGTAGGCCATCGCGTAGCCGTCGCCGGTACAGGCGACCGCGTTAGTCGTGTGGTCGAACGCCTGACCGGGGCCACCGGTCGCGAGGATGACGCCCTTGTTCGCCTTGAACCCGGCTATCTCACCGGACTTGACGTCGTAGCCCACGAGGCCGTGACAGCTTCGGTCTTCGGGGGTCTCCTCGTCGGTGACGGCGAGGTTCATCACGTACCACTCGTCGTACACCTCGATGCCTCGTTTGACGACCTGCTCGTACATCGTGTGGAGCAGGTGGTGGCCGGTTTCGGCCCCGGCGTAGGTGGTCCGCGGGAACGAGAGGCCGCCGAACGGGCGCTGGGAGACGCGACCGTCGTCCTCACGAGAGAACGGCATGCCCCAGTGTTCAATCTGGAAGACCTCTTCGGGGGCGTCCTGTGCCAGCGTCTCGATGGCGGGCGCGTCACCGAGGTAGTCCGAGCCCTTCATCGTGTCGTAGGCGTGCAGTTCCCAGTCGTCGCCCTCGCGAAGGGCCGCGTTGATGCCGCCCTCTGCTGCGCCGGTGTGCGAGCGGACCGGGTGGAGTTTTGTGACGATCGCCACGTCTGCACCTTCTTCGTGGGCGGCGATGGCGGCGCGGAGGCCCGCTCCGCCGCCACCGACCACGAGCACGTCGTGTTCGTACATTGTTATGGTATCACCAGAATTTCAGGTTCTGTTTGACTGCTTCGCGCTTGAGCTCCTGGATGTGCTCGGTCAGCGGGATGTCCTTCGGACACACCTCGGTGCAGGAGAACTGGGTCTGGCAGCGCCAGACGCCGTGTTCCTGTTCGAGGATGCGCAGTCGGTGTTCTTTCAGCTCTTCTTCGTTCTCGCGCTCGTCCATGTAGAACCGGTAGGCCTTGTTGATGGCCGCCGGGCCGAGGTACTCGTTGTCGCCCGCGGCGATGTTACACGAGGACATGCACGCGCCACACCAGATACAGCGCGTGGACATCTTGATCTTCTCGCGGTTCTCACGCGACTGGCGCTGCTCCCCGTTCGAGGGGACGTCCTCGGACTGGAAGTACGGCTCCACCGCGTGCATCTGGTCGTAGAAGTGCTCCATGTCGACGACCAGGTCCTTGACGACCTCCTGGTGCGGGAGCGGCTCGATGCGAACCGGCTCGGCCATCTCCGACAGCTGGGTCTTACAGCACAGGCGCTGGCGGCCGTTGACGAACATCGCGTCGGAGCCACACACCGCCTGCCGGCAGGAGTGCCGGAACGTCAGCGACGAGTCGTAGTGGTCTCGCGCGTACATGAGCGCGTCGAGGACGGTCATTCCCTTCTTGTACGGGACGTAGAAGTCGTCGAAGCGGGGCTCCTGTTTGTCCTCGACTTCGGGGTCGTACCGGAAGACCTTGATGTGGACCGAGTTCTCGGCCACTTCGAGGTCCTCTTTCGCCTTCTTCTGTGCGTCCTGGAACGCCTTCTTCCGGGCTTTCTCGGCCATCCGCTCGTCCTGATGCGGCTTGCCGCTCGGTTCGACCTCGGTCTCTTCCGTCTCGGTGTCGGGTAGTTGCGTACTCATGTTAGAGGAACCCGTTCATTGCGAGTGCGACTCTGGTACCCTGCGCGACGAGCAGGAGGCCAGCGATGCCCAACACGCCCTTGATTGCGGTCTTCGCGCTCCCGCTGATTCCCTGGTTGACGAGCGCGTTGTAGACGCCGTTGACGCCGTGGAACGTCGCCGTCACGAGGAACAGCCACATCGTCGCGAAGTAGCCGAGGTCCTCCATGCGGGCCGACGTACCGGCGAAGGTAATCTCGAACGCGTGGTGGTAGAAGTGAAGCAGGAAGAAGTGGAACGCGAGCACCACGACGAGGAACGCGGCCGTGATGCGCTGGAACAGCCAGCCCCAGCCGCCGCGCTCGAAGGAGGTCGGTGCGCCCGCCATCTCAGGCACCCCCCAGTCCCGCCATGAACGTCGGGACGCTCGCGACGATGATGACGCCCGTCAGCACCAGCGACGCGTAGAACGTCTTGTCCTGCGATTCCAGCCCGATGCCGAGGTCCACCAGCAGCAGGCGGATGCCGTTGAGGATGTGGAAGACGGCGACCGCCAGCAGGCCGACTTCGAGGAGGCGCACGACGAAGACGCTCTCGAGTGCGAACAGTGTCTCGGAGTAGACGTCGTTGCCCGCACTGATTGCGCTCGCCGACGCCGTCGATGCCTCGATGGCAGTGCTCAGCACGGCGATGTGGGTGAACAGGTACCCGATGAGAACCCATCCCGTGAACTTGTGGAATATCCACGCCCACATCCCGGCCGAGAACTCCTTCCACCGACTGAAGTCCTCGATAAGACCGCGATTGTAAGACTGACTCATACTCTCAGTCGGAGGGTTGGATTGTGCAGTTATAGTAGTTACGTAAGCGAGGTAGGACGGCAGGGAGAGTCAGGCCATCTCGACCGGGGTATCCGGCGGCGCTGATTGTTCACTCTCGACAGCGCGAAGCGTCGACTGGTCGAGTTCGACCAGGTGGCAAAGCGGGTTCCCCGGGTAGACGACCGGGTTCTCCAGCACACCGACCATCACTCCCGTGAAGGGAGCGTATATCGGGTCGTTGTCCGTCTTGAACGGACTCGTGATGGTACAGATGCGGTCGCCCTCGTGGACGAGGGCCCCGCACTCGAAGTGCATGTCGACGATGCCGCCGGCGTCCGCGCGCAGCCACGTCTTCTCGGAGTGCCCTTCGATGATGGTCCGCCAGCCGGGCCAGCGCACCGCCTCTGCCTGCAGCAGGCCGTACTCTGCGAGGACGCTCCGAACCCCGTCGAGCGCCCGGTCGATGAGGTGACGCTGGAAGCGGTGTGCCTCGCCCATCTCGATGGTGATGGTCGGGATGCCGATATCCGAGGCCTCACGTCGGAGTGTGCCTTCGGGGCCCTCGCTGGAGATGATGACGTTCGAGGCGAACGCACGGGCCAGTCGGGACACGGCAGGGTCGTCCATGTCGGCCCGAACGTGTAGCATGTTGGTTCGGCCCCGGGTCGACGTGTGGAGGTCGATACCGTAATCGCAGGGCTCGATGAAGTTCGTGAAGATCCGGTGGGCCATTCGCTTCGCGCTGGTCGAGTCGTCCCGTCCCGGGAACGACCGGTTCAGGTCGCGGTCGTAGATTGGGAGGTAGCGTTGCTGGGCGAGAAAGCCCGGGACGTTCAGGACGGGGAGACAGACGAGACAGCCGTGGAGTTCTTCGAGTGGCCACTCGTGTGCGACCTCCCGAACCACCTCGATGCCGTTGAGTTCGTCTCCGTGGGCCGCCGCAGAGAGAAACACGGTCGGGCCTGGATGCTCCCCGTTGATGATGGTGACCGGAATCCGTACCGGGTCACCGAGATACGTCTCACTTATACCGTAGCGGATGTTGGCCGACTCGCCAGGGTCCACCTTGCCCCCGATGTAGGTGAACGGCTCGTTCGAGTCGGACGAATCCTCGCTGCTCATACGGTGTCTCCGGGTCCATGCTATAAAGGCATGTGCGTGTCGAGTCACGGGATGGACTGTCGAAACCGCCTCCGGCATCCCGGTCGTCCCAGACGTGGTACTGTGGGTCGACCATTATAAGCATGCCAGTCGTAGGCAGGGACATGGAGGTACGTGAAGCGAAAGCGGCAGACGCCGAGACGATTCGTGACATCGCGAGCCGGTCGATGCATGCGTCGTACGAGAGCTTCCTGGATGCGACGGTCATCGACGAAGCGATCTCGGAGTGGTACGACAGAGAGGAACTCCGCGACCAGATCGACGACGAGGACGTGTTGCTGCTCGTCGTAGAGGACGACGGCGAAATCGTCGGCTTCTCGCAGAGCGAACTCCTCACGAACGACCCGCTCGAAGGCCGGCTCACCTGGCTCCACGTCGAGCCGGACGCCCGCGGCCGCGGTATCGGCTCGCGGTTGCTCGTCCGGACCCAGGAGGAGTTGCTCGACCTCGGGGCAGAACGCATCAGTAGCGCCGTCCTCGACGGGAACGAGTTCGGGAACGAGTTCTACGAGGGCCACGGCTACGAGCAGGTCGGCGACCGCACCGTCGAAATCGGCGAGACGGAGTTCCGCGAGAACATCTGGCGGAAGGTCGACGGCGAGGAGGTGCCCGAGTGGGAGACGCTCGACCCGTTCGAGACCGAAGACGGCACGGTGTACGTCAGCTACAGTGAGGCGGCCCGCGGCTCCCAGGGGCCGTTCTACCAGGCCTACAGTGACTCCGACCGCGAGCACAAGTACGGCTGGTTCTGCGGTGCGTGCCAGTCGTTCGAGAACGCGATGAGCACGATGGGAGAAGTGGTCTGCAACGAGTGTGGGAACCGCCGGAAGCCGACCCGGTGGGACGCAGCGTATCTCTGACACTGCCAGCACCCCATCGGCCCGCCAGAGCCCTGTTGGCGACCCACAATCAGGGCTGTGACTGACAACGTTTTTGGAGGGGGCGTGAGTTTGCGGTGATATGGATACTTCTGAGAGTGTGCGTGTAGGGGTTCTAAGCCTTCACAACAGCAAGGAATCGAAGGCAATCTGTAATGCAGTCGAGGAGCTTGGCCACCAGCCAGAGTGGCTCCGAGAGCAGAACACAACAGTCCGAATCAGAGAGGAGGGTGTCACACTCGAACCGGACGTCGACGTCATCGCGAACCGGATGCTGCTCTCGAACACCGAGCAGCCGTGTGAGGAACTCGGCCTCGCCAACACGCTGAACAGCCTGCGGCCGATGCTCAACGAGCCGCCGGCGACACTCCGGGCCACACACAAAATCGCGACTGCTGCCGCGCTCTCGGACAACGGCATCCGCGTCCCCGAGGCGTTCCTCGCACTCAACGGCGACAACCTCAACGCGGTCCGCGACGAGTTCGGCGAGGAGGCCGTGTACAAGACGGCCATCGGGACCCACGGTGGTGGGACCTGGAAGGTCGGCCCCGACGAGCGCGTCAACGCGAAGGTCGGGAACCGCTACGCGTTCCTCCAGAAGCTCATCGACCGCGACGGCGAACGCCACCGCGACATCCGGGTCTACGTCGTCGGCGACAAGGTCGTCGGCGCGATGTACCGCTACGCGCCGGACAACGACTGGCGGACCAACGTCGCACTGGGCGGCGAGGTCCAGGACGCGACACAGGAGCTGCCGGAGAAGGTCCGTAAAATCGCGAAGCGCTCGGCCGACATCGTCGGCCTCGACTACGCGGGCGTCGACATCGTCGAAGGTGACAACGGCTGGTACGTCCTCGAGGTCAACCCGACTGCCGGGTTCAAGGGCCTCTACCAGGCGACGAACCGGTCCCCGGCACCGTACATCGCCAAGCTCGCCATCGAGAGGGCTGGCGGCGAGGTCGACGACGAGCGCGTGCGAGAACTCTCCGCGACGCTCGACGACTCCTGGCCGTCCTGTGCCCCGCGCGAGGTCACCGAGAAGCCCGAGAAGCCGGTCATCGTCGGCTACACCGAGCAGGTCGTCGTCTCGGGGACCTCCGACAACAAGACCGTCATCGCGAAGTCGGACACGGGTGCGACCCGGACGTCTATCGACACCGGCCTCGCGGCAGACATCGGTGCCGGCCCCATCAAGTCCGTCATGCGTGTCAAGTCCGGGAGCCTCAAGCAGGGCAAGTCGCGACCGGTCGTCGACCTCGTCGTCGGTGTCGGCGGGCAACAGCACACCGTCACCGCTAGCGTCGAGGACCGCTCGCACATGGACTACCCCATCCTTCTCGGCCGTGACATCCTGAAGAACTATCAGGTCGACGTCTCCAAGCGCGCGGACAAGGCCGATAACGACGAGCGCGAAGAGGAAGAAGAAGTCCTCGAATAGGCGCTCGACCGACGGCGCTCTCTTCAGTCGGTACCGCCTAACCGGGACAGCTGTCCACCTTCGTCGAGTCCAGTCTCCCGGTCACGAAGGTGGTGTACGGCTCCGGTGACGAGTATCGCAACCGCGAACAGCCCCGCAAGCGCGAGACCGGGCACCTGGTCGAACGGGACGAGTCCGAGTCCGGCCAGCGCCGTGACGGCGAGACAGACGCCGCCGAGCCCGAGGTAGAACGTGCTCCACGAGCTGTCGTCTTCCGACACTGCGTCGAGGTACACGTCGAGTTCCTGGCAGACGTCGGTGAGCGTGATGGTCCCCGTCGACGGTTCGTAATCCACGAGACCCGCGTCGTCCAGCTTCGGCAGGTGGGTCTGGTGCAACGCGATGTAGACGCGTTTGCGTTCGCTCGAGGAGACCATATCGACCGGCTCGTCGTTCTCCCAGGCGGCGAGTTGGCGCGAGAGCTCGCGTTTGGTCGCCGTCTCGTCTTCCTGCTGGAGCAGGTAGTGGAGTGTCTGTCGGCGACGTCTGTTCGAGAGGACTTCGAACAGCTCCTCTTTGGTCGGTCCCGTTTCGTCGGCTGGCTCGTCTGGTAGTGGTTGTATCGTTTGTGTGGTTTCCATGAGCTCGTTCCCCCCAGGTAACAGCGTACGTTCTGGCATCACCAAGACGGCCATAATGCTTAATTAGCCGGGTTTACATTTCCGGGTCACCGAGAATTCTCGGAGAATGTCAGTATCGAGTAAGTCGAGATAAACAGCGGGTAGGGCCTCCTTATTGCCGTCTGCGGCCGATTAGGCATCTCCTGACTCTCGGACAGGTCAGTTTAACAACTATTCCGAACAGGTCAGCCGAACAGCCCGGCCGCCGCGAGCGACCAGTCGACCAGCCAAAGTGTTCCCATCCCGACGGCGATGGTGGCGAGCACGTCCTCGGTTCGCCAGGCGACCGCGGCGGCCACCGCCGCGGCGACGACCTTCGCCGGGTCGTAGTCGAGCGCGAACCCACCCGACGTGGCCTCCAGCGAAACGATGGCGGGGACGACCAGTGCCGCGAGCACGGCGGCCGGAACCAGTCGAAGGAACGATTCGAGGCCGTCCGGCACGTCCTGCACTCGCCCGAGCAGCAGGATGAACGAGAAGCGAATGGCGAACGTCCCGACCCCGGCGACGAGGATGACGGCCCACACCGTCGTGGCGTCGTAGCTCGTCACGTTTCGGCCCCCTCCGAGGAGTGGTCGGTCTCGGTCTCTGTTTCACGGTGCCGGTCACGAAGTGCACCAACACTCAGGGCGAGCAGCGCCGCGACGACGAGCCCGAGGTCGAACGGGAGCGCCGCCGCTGGAATCGCAAGGAGGCCGGCGACAAGTGCGACGAGTTCGGTCGTGCGGTCCGAAAGCGCCGGGAACAACAGCGCCATGAACGTAAGCGGAATGGCGAACTCCAGCGAGAGGCCGGCGGGCACGTTCGCGCCGAGGACGACCCCGGCGACGGTCGTTATCTGCCAGACGACCCACAGGGTGAACGCGGCACCGAGGTAGTACCAGCGGCGACTACGTTCGTCCGGGTCAGTCTGGCGGTACTCGGTGATAGAGAGCGCGTACGCCTGGTCGGTGAGGACGTACGCACAGAGTGCCTTCCAGCGCGTCGCGAACTTCCGGAAGTAGGGTGCGATGGAGGCGCTGTACATCGTCATCCGGAGGTTGATGACGAGGACGGTGACCACGATGACCGCCAGTGGTGCGTCCCGGCCGAACAGCTCGATGGCGGCCAGTTGCGATGCGCCGGCGAAGACGACGACCGACAGGCCGACGGCGTGGAGCGGGTCGAGTCCGGCGTTCACCGCGCTCACGCCCGCGATGAGCCCGAACGGGATGATGCCAAGGAGCAACGGCGCGACCGCCCGTGCGCCGGCCAGGAGGTCCCCGCGATTACTCACTGGCGGGCCACCTCCCTCTCGTCGGTCGCCCGCGTGTGTGGGCCGGCACACCCTGGCCACCCACCGCGGTCGGTTCGTACTGCGGCGCTCGACGTGGCTGTGGCATCTACTCCGTGACATTCGCCCGACGACAATAGTTCGTCCGCTTCCGGCGGCCGGGGCCGGTATTGCGCGTTTCTTCGGGGGGTCGATACTCGAGCGCGAACGGGCACGGTCGTCCACCCAATTCGGTCAGTCGACGACGCGCCAGAGGTATCGGCTGGCGTAGCTCCGGTACGGCCGCCAGCGTTCGGCCGTCTCGACCATCTCGGCTCGCGTCGCCTCGCCGTACAGTTCCTCCATCCCGCGACGGATGCCGAGGTCTTCGACCGGGAAGACGTCCTCGCGGCCGAGACAGAACATGAGAAACATCTTCGCCGTCCAGTCGCCGATACCGGTTATCTCGGTGAGTTCGGCGACGACCGCCTCGTCGTCGAGGTCGTGCAACCGCTCGACTGAGAGGCCGTCGTCGAACCGCTCGGCGACGTTCCGAACGTAGCGAATCTTCTGTCCCGAGAGACCGACGTCCGCGAGCGCCTCGTCGTCGGCCGCGAGCAATCCCGATGGCGTCACCTCGAACCGGTCGAACAGTCGTTCTCGAATCGCGGCCGCAGACTGGACCGACAGCTGCTGGTTCACGATGGAGACGACCAGTCGCTCGAACGGGTCCGGGTGCGGTTCGACCGTCAGTTCGCCGTGTTCCTCGACGAGTGGACCGATGTCCGGGTCGGCACGCAGGAACTCGTGTGGGTCGGAGTCGGACACGTGGGAGGGGACGGCCGGGACCGAAATAAGCGACCCGTTCGACGCGGTCGTTGCTCAGACCGACTCGGTGTCTCGGCTCGAGTCCTCCGTCGTGGCGGTGCTGCGGCCGACGAAGACCCAGGCCACGCCGGTGACGACGAGGGCGAACCCGATCAACGCCCCCCGCGTCCCGTACACCGGGGGTACCTCTCGGAAGAGGACCAACAGCCCGAACGTCACCGCCAGTGCGCCACCGACGAACATCATCGGCCAGTACGCGGCCGGTCGGTGCCTGAATCCGTACCCGACGTGCAGCAGGCCGTGGCACACGAGGAAGACACCGAGGAGGGTCCCGAACCGTACGAACGAGGCGACAGAATCGACCAGATACGAGACGCCAGCGACGACGTAGAGGGCCGTCAACAGGAGTTCGAGGCCGATTCGTCGCTGTTGCGTGTGCTTCGTCCACGCCTGGACCGCGTGGCCGCCGGCCGCGACGAGCAATACCATGCCGACCAGCCGTGCGGCCACCCGGGGACGGGAGAACTCGGGGAGGAGGGGAAGGGTCGCCGCCAGCACGCCGAGTACCACGAGCGAAGCGCCGAGCAACAGGCTCGACTCGGGGAGTCGGTCCAGCCGAGTCAAGGCGCGTCGTGTCGTGTCCATGTGATACCGCTTCTAGGGCATCGTCAGGCAAAAGGGGGTATTTTGGGAGAACGGACAGTCGACGCGGGCCGACAGTCGGGAAACGTGACGAGAACCCGAGGCGGACCGACCGACTCGTCGCCGGTCGTCAGAGGCCGCGTCCGGCGATAGTCTCCAGCAGGACTGCCTTGCCGGTGTCCGTCCCGTCGTCGAACTCTTCGACGCGGACGCGGACCCGCTCGTCGACGAGGGTTTCCGGGTCCTCGACCCCGACCACGTACAGCCGCGAGTCGCCGATGCGGAGGACCGCATCACCGTCCCGTACGTCGGTGACGAAGGCGGTGACCTCCTCACCCTGTCCGAACGCCGGGGTCCGGGTCCGGAAGCCGACGCCAGCGAACAGGGAAGAGAACAGGCTCATACGCGCTGCACCTCCGCGGACTGCCGGTCGTGGACGTATTCACGCCCGTAGCCGGTCCACGCGGCGAAGACGAACACCGCCACGAGGAACCAGCCGTGGAAGACGTACGGCCAGACCGTGACCGGGTTCACGACCATCTCCTGGGTGAACCACGGGATGGTCTCGGTCAGGCTCGTCATCGCCCCGTACCCCGCGAGCAGGCCGCCACCCCACGGGAAGATGTACCCGAGGGCGGAGGTGTTCGCGTCGAGGATGTTCGCGCGCCGGTAGCCGTTCAGGTTGAAGCGGCCGCCCAGCTTGGCGATGTAGGGCGCGATGGCGATCTCGGCCGCGGTGTTGATGGTTATCATCCCGTTGACCAGCGCGGTCCCGAGGACCATCGTGACCTCGGCACGACGGACCGTCGTCGCCACCGAGTCGATGAGGAAGTCGAGGATGGCCTCGAAGCCGCCGCCGCGAATCATTATCTCCGCCGCCGCGACGATGAGCAGCGTCAGCACGATGAGCGGGAAGAAGCCGACCGCGCCGTTGTAGAGTGCGCCACCGACCGAGACCGGTGCATCGGCGTTCTCCGCGAGCTGGACGAACGGCAGCCACGTGAACGAGGACGCGAGACTGGTCTCACTCGGCGTGTAGAACACGAGGATGTCGGACACCGTCGAGAGACCGAGTGCGAGGTTCGCCACGATTGCAGTGAGCAGCCCCCACGAGACGGCCTCGACGATGTGGCGACCTCTGATGGCCGTCACGATGACGACCCCCATCGAGACGAGGTGGACGAGCCCGAAGACGTTCGCTTGCTCGGCGAGGCTCGTCCCCGCCCCGGTGACGTCGATGCCGGCCATCGACATCCCGGCGAAGACGTAGGCGACGAACGCGAACGCCGCCGCGACGAGCGCGTACTTCAGGCGGGAGGAGACGACGCCGCCGATGTCGGCGTCCTGGGTCACTGCACTCACGATGGTCGTGTCCGAGACCGGCGCGAGGTTGTCGCCGAACACCGCCCCCGAGAGGATGGCGGCGAACAGCAGCGTCGGGTTGGCCCCGAGCAGGATGCCCGCCGGGAACACGACGGTCGTGAACGTGATGGCCGTCCCGTACCCGGTCCCGATACCGGTCGCGAGCAGGGCGGCGAGGACGAACGTCACCGCCGGGAACAGGTCGCCCGCGACGCCGGTCACGTCGGCGGCCCAGACGAGGCCGTTCACGAACTGTCCCGCCTGCAGGACGTTCGCGAACATGCCCGCCCAGAGCCACGCGACGACGGCCGTCGCGGCGACCCGCTGTGTCATCCCGTCGAAAATCGTGTCGGCGTAGTCTTTCCACGAGCCTTTGACGAGGAACATCCCGGCGATGAGGCCGACCAGCATCCCCACGACCAGGCCCTGTGTGTCACCGACGCCGAGGACGCCGCTCTGGAAGATGGCCCAGGCGACGAACACGGCGAGCGGGACGGCACTCGCGGCACGCCCGCCGTAGAACGCCAGTTCCGGCGGGCTCGATTCATCACTGTCGTCGAACGATTCCATCTCTGCCATCGGACATGGGGACATTTTGGTCGATTATAAAACCACACGAATTTACACGGATAACTTCCGATTATTGACTGAACTCGGGAGTGCACGCCAGAGAAACCGTGCATCGACCAGTTACAGGCGTACTGGCTGAACCGGGCGTCCCACGTCCAGTGACCCGGCGGAGCGTGACCAACCCCTGTCACTTCACGAACCTAATTTTACGCCGGGGTGATGGGAGTCGGTATCGAATCGAAACGTCGAGAGAGAGAAAACGCGTTTCCAAGCGCCGGTCGATGGGCTACTCGCGTTTATCGCGATTAGAAGCCCTTGCCGAGCAGTTCGCGAGCGATGATGTTCTTCTGTATCTCGGTCGTGCCCTCGTAGATCTGGGTGATCTTCGCGTCGCGGTAGAAGCGTTCGACCGGGAAGTCGTTCACGTAGCCTGCACCACCGTGGATCTGGACGGCCTCGTCGGCCACGGAGACGGCGATGTTGGAGGCGAACTCCTTCGCCATGGAGGCGAGCATCGTGATGTCCTCGCCCTGGTCGACGTTCCAGGCAGCCTTGTACGTGAGGTTGCGGGCGGCCTCGGTCTTCGTGTGCATCTCGGCGAGTTTGTGCTGGATAGCCTGGAAGTCCGAGATGGGGCGGTCGAACTGTTCGCGTTCCTGGGCGTACGAGAGTGCGGCCTCGGACGCACCCTTCGCGATACCGACGCCCTGCGCGGCGACGGCGGTCCGGGTCTCGTCGAAGAACTGCATCTGCTGGAGGAAGCCCATACCACGGGTCCCGATGAGGTTCTCCTCGGGCACGCGCACGTCGTCGAGGATGAGTTCGGCGGTGTCGGAGGCGCGGATACCGAGTTTGCCCGTAATCTTCTCGGACTTGAACCCGTCGCGGTCGGACTCGACGACGATCTGGCTGAAGCCGTTGTAGCGGCCCTCGGCCTCGGGGTCGGTCTGGCAGAGGACGACGTAGTAGTCGCCGATGGTCCCGTTCGTAATCCACATCTTGTTCCCGTTGATGACCCACTCGTCGCCGTCCTTCTCGGCCTGCGTGCTCACGGAGGACACGTCGCTACCGGTGTCGGGCTCTGAGATTGCCGCGCCCATGATGGCGTCGCCTGTCGGGATGGGTTCGAGGAAGCGCTCTTTTTGCTCTTCGGTCCCGAACTCCATGATGGCGTCCGCACCGAAGGAAGCCGAGGTCAGACACAGGCCGATACCCGCGTCGACCGCGAACAGTTCTTCGGTGATGATGGCGGATTCGAGGTTGCCGTAGTCGGCCCCGCCGTACTCGAAGGGGATGTGTGCGCCGAGCAGTCCCGCGTCGGCGGCCTTCTCCATGACCTCCCACGGGTACTTCTCTTCGACGTCGTACTCCTGTGCGACCGGCTTCACTTCGTTCTCCGCGAAGCGCCGGACCTCCTCTTTGATCTGTTTCTGCTCGTCTGAGAGCGCGAAGTCCATAGGCAACTATTAACGAATTCAGGGTTAAAAATCTATGTAACCCGAAATAAACTCGAAAAGCGTTTCCCGTTTCAGCAGGGGAAACCTTGAAACGGTTGCCAGTTGTCGGTCCGAACATGGAGTTGGACCAAATCAACACTATCACAGTTCTTGGTGCAGGGAATATGGGCCACGGTATCGCCGAGGTCGCCGCCCTCGCAGGCTACGACGTCAACCTGCGCGACATCAACGACGACCTCGTCCAGGACGGGTACGACAAGATCGAGTGGAGCCTGAACAAGCTCGCCGAGAAGGAAGCCATCACGCAGGACGACGCCGACGCCGCAATCGACCGGGTGACACCCATCGTCGACCTCGAGGAGTCGGTCGAGGACACAGACTTCGTCATCGAGGCTATCGTCGAGCGGATGGACATCAAGAAGGACGTCTGGGGTGACGTCGACGAGTACGCACCCGAGCACGCCGTCTTCGCGACGAACACATCCAGCCTCTCCATCTCGGAGATCGCGACCGCGACCGACCGCGCCGACCAGTTCTGCGGGATGCACTTCTTCAATCCGCCGGTGCGCATGGACCTCGTCGAGGTCATCTCTGGCGCGGAGACGAGCGAGGCGACCCTCGACGTCACCGAGGACCTCGCCGAAGCGATGGGCAAGACGCCCGTCCGCGTTCGCAAGGACGTCCCCGGCTTCATCGTCAACCGCATCCTCGTGCCCCTGATGAACGAGGCCGCGTGGCTGGTCCACGACGGCACCGCCACCATCGCGGAGGTCGACTCCACGACGAAGTTCGACATCGGCCTGCCGATGGGCAGCTTCGAACTCTCGGACTACGTCGGCATCGACGTGGGCCACCACGTCCTCGACTACATGCACGAGGAGCTCGGGGACCGGTACGAGCCGTGTCCGATGATGGTCGAGAAGGTCGAGAACGAAGAGTTCGGCCAGAAGTCCGGCAAGGGCTTTTACGACTACGAGGACGGCGACGGGGCCGACATCCCGATGGACGAGACGAACGCCGAGGTCAAAGAGCGCCTGCTCGCGGTGCTCGCGAACGAAGTCGCCTACCTCATCGGCGACGACGTCGCCTCCGCCAGCGAAATCGACCAGGCGGTCAAACTCGGCGGGCGCTGGCCGAAGGGCCCGGCGAAGATGACCGACGAGTACGGCCTCAACAAGCTCTACACCGCGCTCGAGTCCGCCTACGAGGACACCGAGCACGCCCGGTACGAACCGTACGAGGCCTTCGAGTCCTTCGTCGACGAGGGCTTCTATGGTGATTCGGGGGCCGACGAGGAGGGCGAGGTCGACTTCGACACGCTCAACCTCCACTACCCCGGCGACAAGGTCGCCCACATCGAGCTCAACCGGCCCCAGCAGATGAACTCCATCTCGCTCGAACTCATCGAGGACCTCGACGCCGCACTCGACATCCTCGAGGACGACGACGAGGTCCGTGCCATCCTCATGACTGGTGCAGGTGGCAAGGCGTTCTCCGCGGGTGCCGACTTCATGAGCATCGCCGGTGGGGGTGCGGACCCCTTCGGCGCCGTCGAACTCTCGAAGTTCGGCCAGGAGACGTTCGGTCGCCTCGAGGAGATTGAGATGCCGGTCGTGGCCGCCATCGACGGCTACTGTCTCGGCGGCGGCATGGAACTGGCGACCTGTGCCGACGTGCGAATCGCGACGACGCGTTCGAACTTCGGCCAGCCCGAGTTCAACCTCGGTCTGCTGCCCGGCTGGGGCGGCACCCAGCGTCTCCAGCGTATCGTCGGGATGGGTCGCGCGAAGGAGATAATCTTCACTGCGGACCACTACCCGGCCGACGAGATGGCCGACTTCGGCTTCGTCAACGAGGTCGTCGAACCCGACGAGTTCGAGGAGGAGGCACACGCCTACGCCGCGAAGCTCGCCGGCGGCCCGCCGCTCGCGATGCGCTACACGAAGCGCGCGATGCACAAGGGCTGGGACGACCACGAGGCCGGTCTGGAGGTCGAGTCCATGGGCTTCGGTCACGTCGTCAACTCCGAGGACGTTCACGAGGGCATCAACGCGTTCTTCGGCGACGGTAAGCCGGAGTTCCAGGGCAAGTAGACCGCCGAACACGTCGCCCGTTTTTTCGCTCCCGACTGCCGCCAGAGACAGGGCTTTGTCGACTCGGCCCCCAGTCACGGCCATGTACACCGGGAAGACGGAGCAACCGTGTTGCCTCTGCGATACCCCGGACACGTCAACGCGCATCGACCTGCCGCCACGGGCGGTCCCCCACATGAAGCACGCGGACGCCATCGCGTGGCAGGACATCGTCGGCGAGGTGTCGATCCACTTCTGTGCGAACGACTGGGACCTCGTGCGCGACCTGGTGCTGGACATGGGGATGAACCCGCTCGGGCGATGCAACGTCGCCCGGGCGTCGTTCGACCTGCGCGAGGACTTCGAAGCGATGCTGAGCCAGACGAGGGACGAACCCGACCACGGTCCGGTCGAACGCCGCATGCGCGAGACGAGCGAGTCCGTCCTCGCGGACGACGGTGCGACCGACCGCGTCCGGGTCGAAGCACTCCTGGTCCAGTGGACCCTCTCGGAGCGCCTACCCAGTTAGGGAGAACGGGCATCGTAGCTGGGGTAGTTCGGTCGCATATGACACTCCTCGACATCGTCGACCGCGTCCGCCGGCGCGAGAAGACGTTGACGCTGTTCAACCTCCCGCCCGGGTCGACGCTCGACACCCAACTCGCGTCGTTCTTCCGCGACCAGAACCTGCGGGTCGAGGTCGACGACACCGCGACGGACGCCCCCTGTTTCGCGACGTTGACAGACGACGAGACGCTGTACACCGCCGTCGAGGCCAGTGACCTCTTCGCCCTGCTGGACGGTCCTGACCCGGGACCGGACGACCTCGGCATCGACGATTCCGCACACGCCGCCCTGCTCGGCCCGCTCAAGGAGACGACGTTCACCAGTTACGACCGGACCGAGATGATGGCGGTCACGCGCGAGATAGAAGACCGGGCGTTCCGGGTCGGCACCGGGACGCTCTGGGCCGGCTTCCAGCGGCTCTCCCGCTTCGACTTCCAGACGGACGTCTACCGGCGACTCGCGACGACCGACCTTGACCTGCACGTGTTCGGGTACCCCGACGACCACGAGTCCGTCGACGGCGTGACGTTCCACGGGCTCGAGACGGAGGAGATACGGCGGACGTGGTTCGTCGTGTTCGACGGTGGCGACCGAGAGGCCGCCAAGAGCGCCCTGCTGGCGACGGACAGGGGCGACGGGACGTTCTACGGCACCTGGACCTACGACCCCACAGTGGTCGACCGTGTGACGGAGTACCTGACCACCCACAGCGACCGTGTGATTCCCTAACGTCTCGGCTCGACAGGACGAACCGACACGACCGGAACCGAAAGACGGAGTTGTGTGCCACCAGCAAACATACCAGAGAATAGAGGTGTGGGCGCGGCATTTATCAACCATTGCCTCTATGGGTCGTGTGTGGCAGAAAACGACGGTCAAGGGGCTGGTAGCTCATCGGACGGCCTCGAGGTGCTCGTCGTAGACGACGAGTCACGACTGGCGGACCTCTTCGCGGCGTGGCTCACGACCGAGTACAACGTTGAAGCGGCCTACGACGGCGAATCTGCACTGGCATTGATGGAGGACTCGGTGCGTATCGTCCTGCTGGACCGGCGGATGCCCGGCCTCTCCGGCGACGAAGTGCTCGAACGAATCCGCGAAGACGGCTACGACTGTCGCGTGGTGATGGTCACGGCCGTCGACCCGGACTTCGACATCATCGAGATGGGCTTCGACGACTACCTCGTCAAGCCGGTCTCGAAGGACGAACTGCTCGACGTCGTCGAGAACGTCACGTCTCGGTCGGACTACGAGAGCGACATCCAGGAGTATTACTCGCTGGTCTCGAAGAAGTCGCTCCTCGAATCCGAGAAATCAGAGCGTGAACTCGACGACAACGAGGAGTACACCGAACTCTGTGCGCGGGTCGACGAACTCCGCGACAAGGTAGACGACGCCGTCTCGGGGATGCAGGACCACGACGACTTCGTCGGGGCGTTCCAGGACCTCCCCGGCGGCAGCTAATCAGGCCGATTTCACGTCCGAGAACTCGAATCGAGCACCGCCTTCCGAACTCTCGACGACACGGGTCGTCCAGCCGTGAGCACTCGCTACTTCTCGCACGACCCAGAGCCCGATACCGAGTCCCTCCTCCGACGTCGTGAACTCCGAATCGAACGCGTTCTCGCGAACTTCTTTCGGCATCCCCTCGCCATCGTCAGCGACGTAGAACCCCGCTGGACGGGCGAGTGACGGTTCTTCCGGTGCGTCTTCGTCCGGGAACTCGAAGCCGCCAGTCGCGGCGTCGAGGCCGTCAGCGACACTGTCCGGGTCCGCTTGTTCCCCATCGGGGACGAGCAGTCCGACCTCGATCGCGACGTCCTCGCCGCCGTGTTCGACGGCGTTGCGGAACAGGTTCTCCAGCGCCCGGAGCAGGCGCGAGCGGTCGACGGCGATGACGGTCGAATCGACCACCGTCAGGGTCGCCGACCTGGTGTCGACGTTCGACCACGCCTCGCGGATTATCTCTTCGAGGTCGGTCGGCTCCGTCTCGGTGACGGTCTGCCCCTGTCGGGCGATGGCGAGCACGTCGGCGACGATGTCCTCCATGCGGTCGAGGCCGTCCTCGACGTGCTGGATGTACTCGGCGACGGACTCGTCGCTCTGTTCTTTCACCAGGTCGAGGTAGCCCTGCGAGACGCCGAGTGGGTTCCGGAGGTCGTGGCTGACGATGCTCGCGAAGGCGTCGAGGCGTTCGTTCTGGCGCTCGAGTTCCTGTTCGCGCTTCTTCCGTTCGGTGATGTCGCGGACGACGCCGACGGTCCCCCGGAACTCGTCGTCCTCGAACGGGAGCAGTGCTATCTGTACCTCGCCCGGGAAGGTCCGCCCGTCTTTGGTCTCGACGGTGACCTCCTGCGTCTCGCCCTCCATGCGCCGGTCGTGGACCATCCGTCGGATGGCCTCGCGACCAGCGGTGACTGACTCCTCGTCGAGGATGATGGAGATGTGTTCGCCGAGCAGGCCCTCCCGGGAGTAACCCGTCATCGACATCATCGCGTTGTTGACGGTCATGAAGTGGCCGTCGGAGTCGAGGACGTACATGCCGTCGCCGACGGTCTCCACGAGCCGTTCGTAGCGTCGCAGGACGCGTTCTTGCTGGTCGATGCGCCCCCGGATGGCGATGGTGTCGAGGACGTGCGAGACGCTACTGGCTATCTCACGGACCGCGCTCACCTCCATCTCGTCGAACCCGTCGTCGTCGTTCGAGTAGACCCCGAGGATACCGTAGAGTTCGTCTTCGACGGCCAGCGGTGCGATGGCGACCGCGTTACAGCCGCGGTCGGTGGCCGTCGCCCGCCACGGGACGGCAGCATCGTGGCCGTCGATGTCGTTGACTATCTGGACCTCTCGACTTCGAAGCGCCCGGTCGATGACCGACTGTCGGCCGGACCGGCCGACGGGGAAGGTCATACTTATCGGCCAGTCCCCGGTCTCGCTGGCGGCGACCCACGGCACGACCTGTCGCTCGCCGCGGTCGTACTCGCCGACCCACGCGAACGTGTAGCGGCCGCCGAGGGTGAGTTGGTCACAGACGGCCTCCTCGATGTCCATCGGCGAGGACGCGTCGACGAGCGACCGTTTCACGTCGCGGACGATGTCTTCCGGTCGGTTCCCGCCCGGCGGGGAACCGTCACGCGGGTTCCGGACGACGGAGTTGGCGACCCAGCCAGCGAAGGCGTCGTCCGACCCCGGCGTCCCGATGGCGTCGAGGAAGTCGACGACCTCCATGACGGCGACGCCGTCACCCCGGTCCGTGTGGTACTCCGAGAGGACGAGCAGGGGGAGGTCGGGGTGTCGTTCGCGGGTCGCCTGGAAGATGGCGGGCGAGTCACCGACGGTCGCGTCGTCGCTGACGATGCAGTCGAGCGAGCCGTCGTCGAGATGGTCGATGATGCCGTCGAAGCCCGCGGCGGTGAGGACGTCGACGTTCGGGTAGGACCACTCCAGCGGTGCCGCCAGCCGTTCCCGAAGCTCGGCGTCGTTGCTGATGACGAGTACGGTGTTGGTGGCGGTCATTCGGAGAGGTACACCTCGGCGTCGATGAACGACAGGTCAGTCCGTCCCCACGCGAACATCTCGTCTGTTGTCGCTGCTGTTCGCTGGTTCGGATAAAGACGCTTGTGGTTACCCAGCCACACACGGCGGGCGCGGGTCCGTCCCGGGCCTGCCGGGACTCGGGAATCCGCGGGTCAGGCCTGTCTGTAGACGAGGTTGCGCTGGATGGCGTTCGCGCCCTCGTAGATGACTGGAATGCGCACGTCGCGGTAGACCCGGGCGATGCGGCGCTCGTCGAGGACGGACCGGCCGCCGTGGAGTTGCATCCCCTTCTCGGCGTTGTGGGTCGCCGTCTCGGTCGCCTTCGTCTTCGCCATGGCCGCCCAGTAGCCGGCGTTCTGGTTCCCGGCGACCTTCTCGCAGGCGCGCCAGGTGAGCGACCGGGCGGACTCGAACTCGATGAGCATGTCCGCGAGGTCGTGCTGGACCGACTGGAAGTCACTGACCTTGCGACCGAACTCCTCGCGGTCGTGGACGAAGTCCCACGCCTCCTCGATGGCTGCTGCCGCGAGGCCGAGCCCGTGGCCCGCGACCACGACCCGACCGTGGTTGAAGAACTCCGCGAGCATCATGAAGCCGTTACCCTCGTAGCCGATGAGGTTCTCCTCGGGGATGCGACAGTCGTCGAAGGTGATGTGGGCCTGTTTCGACGCCCGGAAGCCCATCTTCTCGGGGATGTGCTCGGCCTCGTACCCCTCGGTGTCGGTCGGGACGATGAACATCGAGTGGTTCCCGTACCGGTTGTCCGGGTTGTCGCCAGTGCGCGCGTACACAGTCACCCAGTCGGCCTCGACGCCGTTGCCGATCCAGTACTTCTCGCCGTTGAGCACGTACTCGTCGCCGTCTTTCTCCGCCGTCGTCTGCATCCCCGCGAGGTCGCTTCCCGTCTCGGGTTCGGACACCGCGAGCCCGGACAGTTGCTCGCCCTCGGCGACCGGTCGCAGGTACTCCGCTTTTTGCTCTTCGTTGCCGTACTCGTACGTTATCTCGCAGCCGAAGCTGGCGAGCTGGAGTGTGAGCGCGATGCCGGCGTCGGCGCGGTAGAACTCCTCGGTGATGGCCAGAATCTGGGGCAGCGAGAGACCGCGGCCGCCGTACTCTTCGGGGATGTCCTGGGCGACCAGCCCGGCCTCCTGCCCGGCTTTCAGTATCTCGGTCGGGTACTCGCCCGACCGGTAGAACTCCTGGGCGTTGGGTTCGATGTGCTCGGCCGCGAACTCGCGGGCCTCGGCTTTGATGTCCAGGGCTTCCTCGGGGACGATGGAGTCGTCGAGAAGTTCCATGTGCCGCGGTTCGAACCGTGGGCCTATATACCGTTTGGCACGGTGAACGTGTCGCCGCTTCTTCGCACCGCCTGCTGCGGGTTCTGCTCCCGTAACCGTCAGGTTCGAACGGCCGGTTCGGGGCGGACGCGGCGAACCTGATACACCGTACCGTCGAAGCCGAAGGTGAGGGGTCGCTCCGGGCCCTCGTCACCGTCGCCGGTCGCTGTGGCGGGACCCAGCACCTGTGCCACCGCCCTGGCCGTCGTGGTCAGCCGGACCGTATCGAGCGTTTCGTCGTCGTGGAGGTTCGCCAGGGTGTCCCGGAGCGCCTGTCGCTGGAACACCTGTTCGACGATGAACGTGGTGGACGGGTCGGCGCTGGGTGCGCGGCCGAGTTCGATGGTCGCCGACTCCTCGGTCGAGGGGTGGTCGTCTCCCGCGGTCGTCGTCTCCACGTCCAGCCGCCTGCCCGTCCGGGTGGTTTCGACCACGAACGGTGAGGGCGTGACCGCCACGGGGTCGGCGGTGACGTCTAGCACGGCGGCGACACAGCGCGTCGTCTCCACGTCGCGGTAGGTCCCGAAGTGGACGGCGTACCGGCCAGTCCGGAGACCAGGAAGCGCGTCCCGGGCGTGGACGGACCCGGGTTCGACGCCGAGGCGGATGGTTCGCTGGGCGCTCTGGCCGGGCAAGAGCGCGTCGGGTCGTTTCCCACCCGTCGTGGGCAAGAGTGGAATCCACGCCCCGTCGACCAGTTTGAACACCTGGACCGCGGTCGGCACCACCCGATGGGTACTCAGGTCGTAGAGCGTCACACGGAGTGGGATGGGCGTGGTGACCGACTCGCTGGTCGGTTCGAGGTAGATGTCGCCGTCGGCGTCGTGGAACCACCGGGTCGCACAGGCCGGAAGGTCGGGGACCGCCACACTGCTGAAGCGGGACGTCGGCGACGGCCGCGACTCCCAGAGCGACACGGTGAACGTCGCCCCGTGGTCCTCGGCGCGAAAACGGTACACACCGGGGACCAGACAGTCCTCGCCCGCCGGAGTGACGAGGTCGTACTCCCGGCCCGTCCGCTCGCCGGGGTTCAACGCGACCGACTCCGTCGCCGTCGGCGCGCGGACGGCCGCCGGGAGTCGCCAGCAGCCATCGGTTTCCCACGCCCACGCCACGTCGAACCTGTCGTCGTCCGTCGGCACGAGCAAGAGCAGTGGTGGCTGGGCCGGGGTTGCCGACCCGGTCGCGGTGGAACTGGCCGTCCGTGCCTCGAACGTCCCCACGAACGCACCGAAGGGAGCGACACCGTCGAACTGGAACGTGGTCGGGGTCGCCCCCGTGTTGGTGGCCTCTATCCACACCCTGGGTGGGTGTTTCCGCGTCCCGTCTTCGGTGAAGCCGACGCGGTATCTGAGGCGGTCCGACGTGGTCGCGATGGCTGCAATCGCGAGTTCGACAGGTGGGGCACGGAGCGTGGAGACCGCCCGCGCCCGGAGGGGCGAGGTACCCGACTCGGGAGTGCCTCCTCGGGTCGTCGTCGGCACCGAGAACGGTTCACGTGTCCCGGTCCTGCCGCTCGGGCCCGCGCCAAAGCCGTTACACCCGGCGAGGGCCGTCAGGCTACCGGTGACGCTCGCGAGCAGGGTCCGTCGGCGCACGATGGTCGAGTAACGCGCCCGGAGGAAATCGTTCTTCGGGTGGTGGTCACGCGTCGTGGACGAACTCGCAGGCGGTCCCCTCTGGCCAGCAGGCTCGTGGCGAGGACACCGAGGATAGCACGCCGGCGCATACCGGAGGGACAGGACGCCATCGGCAAGTAGCTTTCAGCGCCGGAATCCCCGGCTGGTTCCCTGTAACTGCAGAAAACAGACGGTGTCCGCCTTCAGTCGTCGTCGCCTTCGGGAGCAGCCTCCTCCGGGGCCTTTCCGGCGACGAGGTCCGAGTCGTCGCCGTACTGGTCACGCAGGACCTTCTTGTTGAACTTCCCGGTCGCGGTCTTCGGGACCTCCTCGATGTACACCACGTCGTCCGGGACCCACCACTTCGGGTACTCCGCCTGGATGGAATCGAGCAGTTCCTGCCGTAGCGTCTCGGTGTCGGCACCGCCCGTCGGCACGACGAACGCGACGGGTCGTTCCTGCCAGCGCTCGTGCGGGATGCCGATGACGGTCGCCTCGGCCACGTCGTCGTTGGCCATCAGGGCGTTCTCCAGTTCCACGCTCGATATCCACTCGCCGCCGGACTTGATGACGTCTTTCGCGCGGTCGACGATCTGGATGTAGCCGTCTTCGTCGACGGTCACCACGTCGCCGGTCTTGAGCCAGGTGCCGTCAGGGTCTTCGACGAAGTCCTCCTCGTTGGCCTCGGGGCGCTCGAAGTACTCGGTCGTCACCCACGGGCCGCGGACCCAGAGTTCACCGAAGTCCTCGCCGTTGTGGGGGACCTCCTCGCCGTTCTCGTCGATAACCTGCATCTCCAGCCCGGGTACCAGCAGGCCCTGCTTGGCCTGCTTCTCGTAGCGCTTCTCGGCGGGCCAGTCCTCCATCTCCGGCTTGAGGTGGGCGACCGTCCCGATGGGAGCCATCTCGGTCATCCCCCACGCGTGGACGACCTCCACGTCGTACTGCTGGTCGAACGTCTCGATGACCGACTTCGGCGCAGCCGACCCGCCGATGATGATGCGTTCGAGCGAGGAGAGGTCGACCTCGTTCTCCTTCGCGTACTCCAGCAGACCGAGCCAGACCGTCGGGACGCCAGCGGTGAGCGTGACGCCTTCCTCTTCGATGAGAGTGGCGAGGTCGGCCGGGTCCGGCGACGGGCCCGGATAGACGTGCTTTGCACCCGCCGCCGTGGTCGAGAACGGCATCCCCCACGCGTTCACGTGGAACATCGGGACGACCGGCATGACGACCTCGTCGGAGCCGATGCCGATGCCGGACTCGGGCAGGGTCGCCATCGTGTGCGCCCACAGCATCTGCTGGGTGTACTCGACGCCCTTCGGGTCGCCGGTCGTACCGGAGGTGTAACACATCCCCGCCGGGGCGTCCTCGTCGACCTGCGGCCAGTCGTAGTCTGTGTCCTCGCCCTCGATGAACGACTCGTAGTCGACCACGTCGTCGAGCGACGTCTCCGGTACCTCGCTGCCCATCACGACGAACTGTTTCACGCCGTCGAACGAGTCGGACTGTGCTGGCCCTTCGAGTTTCGGGAGCAGCGACGGGTCGACGAACAGGACGCGGTCGTCGGCGTTCTCCACGATGTACTCGATGTGGTGGTCGGGCAGGAGCGGATTGATGGTGTGCAACTGGGCACCCATGTTCGGGATGCCGAAGTACGTCTCGAAGTGCCGGTGGTGGTTCCAGCAGAAGGTGCCGACGCGGTCGCCCTCCTCGACTCCGGCCCGTTCCAGGGCTCCGGCGAGCTGTGCGACACGGTCGGCGTACTCTTCGTAGTCGTACCGAACGATGCCCTCGTGGGTCCGTGAAACGATCTCCCGGTCGGAGAAGAGTCGTTCGGCACGCCACAGGAACGGTCGAAGCGTCTGGGCTGTTGCGCCAGGCATACCAACCAGTTTGGAGGGAATCATAATGATATTTGCTCACAGGCAACATCACCCGGTTGGCACCCGCCGGGACGAAGGTATTTTATCACGCGCCCCCGACCTGTCAGAAATAGATGGTCACCGAGGGTGGGAACGGCACGGCCGATTCGGCGTCGTGTGACGAGTGCGGTGCGCCGGTCGGCCTCGACGACAACTTCTGTACGACCTGTGGCGCCGCACTCTCGGAGGCCGGTCGTGCCGCAGAGACCAGCGACTGGACCTGGGGTCTCGATGCCGAGAGCGACGTCGCCGGGACGACCGACGACGACCCGACACCGGCGTCCGAGGGCGACAGCGACTCGCCCACCGAACCGGCAGCAGCCGACCGGCCCTCGACCGACCCCGACCTCGCGGACTGGCAGAAACGGTGTCCGTCCTGCGACGCGGTGCTGGTCTCGCAGGCGGTTCGATGCACGAGCTGTGGCGCGTCACAGCCGGACGTGTCGTCTTCCGGGGCGGTGGCAGACGCAGAGACGGGATTCGACGGTGACACGGCGTCAGGGTCCAGAGACACGTCGGCAGCGCCGTGGCCACACGCCGACGCGCGCCCTGACCCGACCCACGGTACGACCGACACCGGCGACGGCGAGGTGCAGTACGAACGGGAGCGAGCGCGAGACAGAGGCAGGGAGCGAACTACGGAATCGGGTGGAACCCAACCCGACAGGGTACACGAGGTCACAACCGCTCCCGACTCGGCCCGCCGACGCCGGCCGGCCCGCCGAGCGGACCACTGGATAGACGAAATCGGCCGGGAACCACCTGCGGGGGGCTGGGGAGGAAAGTTCGCCCGGTCGAACACGCGTGACCGAGGTCAGGACGTGGCTCAGCGAGGACCGCGACCGTTCGAGCCCGAGCCGCCGAACGAGAACTGGTGGCTCGCCGTCCTGCTCCCGGCCGGACTCACCCTGCTCGGGGCGTTCGTCGGCCTCTCACGAGAGCCGACGTTGCTCGCACAGGGTATCCTCCCGTGGACCGGCGACGCCTACGGCGTCTTCGAGGTCGCAGCAGCTCTCACGCCGACGCTTGCACCCCTCGCGCTCTACCTCGACCGCAAGTACGTCCACCACGAGTCGGGCTGGGTACCCTCGAAGGCGTTCTTCCTCGTCGCGGTGCCGTACCTGAACGTCCTCGTGACCGCGCTGTACCTGTGGAAACGCGACCAGTACGTCGAGACGCTCTGAGCCGGGCACCCAGCCGCTCCCGGCGCTGGCCGAATCTGTCGGTCCCTCCCCGCCGGTGCCCGAACCGTTACGTCCCCGGGTCTCGCAGGTCCCCGCATGTACCTCGCAGACCAGACCTGGCCGGACCTCGGAGACTACGTCGCCGAAGAGTCGGTCGCCATCGTCCCGCTCGGCTCGACCGAGCAACACGGCCCGCACCTCCCGCTGAGTACCGACCACATGATAGCCGAAGCACTCGCTCGCGAGGCCGGCGACCGGACCGGTTTCCTCTGTACACCCACCATCAACGTCGGCGTGAGTACCCACCACATGCAGTTCCACGGGACGATGTCCGTCGACCCACCGCAGTTCCGCGATTACGTCGAGAGCTTCTCGCGCAATCTCACCCGCCACGGCATCGACCGCATCGTGTACGTCAACGCCCACGGCGGGAACATGCAGCACCTGCGCGAGGTCGGTCGGCGGCTCCGAGAGGACCGCACAGCCTACGCCGTCGAGTGGATGTGGGACGAGTCTATTCCCGACCTCGTCTCCGACATCTTCGAGCACAACGGCCCCCACGGCGGCCCGAAGGAGACGGCGATGATGCTCCACATCGACCCCGAGAACGTGAAGACCGACCAGCTGGAGGCGGCCCGCGACGGTGGCCGTGTCGATCTGGAGGAGGGGAACCCGACGGTCCACGGCGCGAGAAACTACTACGACGCCATCGACAACTCCCCGAACGGGGTGTTCGGCGACCAGACCGACGCGACGGCCGAGAAGGGCGAGCGACTGTTCGAGGCCGCGACCGAACAACTGGTCTTCCTGCTGGAGTGGCTCGACGACAGGCCGTTCGAGGACCTGATGGCGAAACCGCACGTCGACCCGCAACCCGGGAGCCGGCGCGATGGTGAGCGGTAATTTTCGCCAGTATTTCGAAACGAATATTGGGATGTTGACGAATTACACGATTATGGACGAACGAGTGCGCGAACACGCACGGATTCTGGTCGAGCAGTGTACAGAAATCGAGAAGGGGGACTGCATCGCCGTCAACGCGCCCGCAGAAGCCGAGGACCTCATGGTCGCCATCGCAGAGCTGGTCGGTGAGAAGGGCGCACACATCATGACCAACGTCGGCCTTCCCAGTGTCCGCCGGGCCTACATGCTCGCGGCGGACGAGGAGGACTTCGAGACGCCCGCGCACCTGCAGGCCATGGCGGAGAACACGGACGCGTTCATCTCCGTCAAGGGGTCGAAGAACATGTTCGAGACGAGTGACATCCCGCCCGAGAAGAACCAGGCCCGGTCGAAGCACTTCAAGCCCATCCAGGAGGCGTACATGGACTCGAAGTGGGTGGTCACGCAGTACCCGTCCGCCGGCGACGCCCAGAAGGCCGAGATGAGCACGCCGGCCTACGAGGACTTCGTCTACGGGGCCATCAACAAGGACTGGGACGAACAGCACGAGTTCCAGGAGAACATGGTCGAGATTCTCGACCCCGCCGACGAGGTCCGCATCGTCTCGGGCGAGACGACGGACATCACGATGTCGGTGAAAGGGAACCACGCCCTGAACGACACCGCCGAGAACAACATGCCCGGCGGCGAGGTGTTCACCGCGCCGGTCCCCGACAGCGTGGAGGGTGAGGTGCTGTTCGACAAGCCGCTGATGGCCCAGGGCCGCGAGGTCACCGGCGTCTGGCTGAAGTTCGAAGGCGGCGAGGTCGTCGACCACGCCGCCGAGAAGAACGAGGAAGTGCTGACCGCACTGTTGAACACCGACGACGGGTCCCGGCGCATCGGTGAACTCGGCATCGGCATGAACCGCGACATCGACCGGTTCACGTACAACATGCTGTTCGACGAGAAGATGGGCGATACGGTCCACATGGCCATCGGCCGCGCCTACGAGGAGAACGTCGGCGAGGACAACGAGCAGAACCAGTCCGTCGTCCACACCGACATGATCGTCGACATGAGCGAGGACTCGTTCATCGAGGTCGACGGGGAAGTCGTGCAGCGCAATGGGACGTTCAAGTTCGAAGACGGGTTCGAGGAGTAGGGATACGCGACCGCAGGGAGCGTATCCGATACCGAACGGGGAGCGAAACGACCCGTGAGCGAGACAGCGGTGTCGACCAAAAGCGGGCTCGTGACACGACAAACCGTGTTGTGAACCCGTGACAGGAGAGAAGACGACGACCGACACGGTCGAGTCAGACACGACAAAATCTACTCCGAAAGTTGATAGTTGTTCGTACAGACCTGGTTTTCCAAACGGGTTTTATCGCAGCACCACAAACCATCCAATAAGAGCCCTGTGGCCGAATTCGCCAGAGGTACTGGGGCCTATTGTGAGAAACAGTACCGCCATTCTCCTGTCCTAGTGCTCCACACCAGCCTGTTCGACAACATATAAATTTTCAGAAACTTATACGGTGGCGCACGTGTAGACGCTACTCGATGGGAGTACTCAGACGACTGCTGCCGGGACCGGTGCGGAGCAGTTACGCCGCGAAGTTCCTGCTGGCGCTACTGCTGGTGACGGTGATTTCGGGCTCTATTGCCGCGTACGTCTACGTCAACGCGGGAGATGCCCTGCAAGAGGAGACACAAGAGGAACTGACGACGACCGCCGAACTCCAGACTGGGCAACTGGACGAGTGGTTCGCCTCGATGACGCGAAACACCCAGTCCGTCGGGGCGACGGTCGCGACCGTGAGCAACCGTGACGACGCCTACGGGCGGATACAGGACGAGTTCCGGGGCGTCGTCCAGCGGAACCCACACATCACGTCCGCGTTCCTCGTCGACGAGACCAACGGCGACATCATCCTCAAGCAGGGTGGGCGACAGGCGATGAAGGACGAAGGGTCCCTGAAGGACCCGGTCACCGCCCGGGTGCAGGAGATGACGGGTGACGAGACACAGGACGTCACACTCTCGGACGCGTTCCTGGTCGACGAAGGCGGCGAGGGTGCGGGCGGTGCACCCTACGTGCTGTTCGTCACGGAGGTCCAGGGCAAGGAGAATCAGGCCGTCGTCCTGCTGGCGAACATGCAGACGCTGGGGGCGGACATGCTCCAGAACCCCGAAGGTGGCCAGACGGTCGTCACGAACGCCGACCAGGAAGTGGTCATGTCGACCGACGAGGACGCGACTTCGCTCGCCGTGGACACGGTCGGCCTGCCGGACCAGCCGTCCGGTTTCGAGGCCGACATCGAGTCGCGCGACGAGTCGCTGGCGGTGAGTTACGCGGCCGCCAACCAGATGCCGTGGACGGTCTCGGCGCGCGTTCCGACCAGCGAGGCGTACGCGCTCCAGCACTCCATCTCGAACCAGATGCTCGTGCTGGTCGGCGTCGTGTTCGCCAGCATGGGCCTCATCGGCCTCACGCTCGGGCGCAACACTATCGTCTCGATGAAGCAACTGTCGAACTCGGCACGGGAGCTCCAGTCCGGCAATCTCGATTCCGACGTGCCGACACAGCGAGCCGACGAAATCGGTGACCTCGGGCGGGCGTTCGACGAGATGCGGGAGTCGCTGAAGACACGCATCGAGGAGGTGGAAGTCGCCCGGTCGGAAGCAGAACGCGCTCGTCGGAAATCCGAGCAACTCAGCAACCACCTCGAACGCAAGGCGGACGAGTATCAACAGACGATGGCGACGGTGGCCGACGGCGACCTCACCCGGCGACTCGACCCACAGAGCCAGTCACGGGCCATGCAGGCGGTCGCACAGTCCTGCAACGAGATGCTGGACGAGATAGAGACGACCGTCGGGGAGACGAAGGCGTTCGCCGCCGAAGTCCGTGCAGCCAGCGAGACCGCGGCCGATTCCGCCAGCGAGGTCCGAGCGGCCAGCGAACAGGTGACCGAGTCGGTCCAGGAGATCTCTGTCGGTGCTGACCGCCAGCACGACAACCTGGCCTCGGTCAACGGCGAGATGGAGAGTCTCTCGACGACGACCGAGGAGATCGCGGCGACGACGAACAACGTGGCCGACGTGGCAGCGCGAACCGCGACGGCGGGACGCGCCGGACAGGACGCGGCACAGGCAGCCATCGCGGGCATGTCCGAGATTCAGGAGGAGTCCGAGGCGGCCGTCGACGCGATGGACACCCTGGAAGCCGAGATGGCGGAGATAGACGAACTGGTCGAGTTCATCTCCGACGTGGCAAAGCAAACCAACATGCTCGCGCTGAACGCGAACATCGAGGCCTCGCGTGGCACTGAAGACGGGAACGGCGATGGCTTCGCGGTCGTCGCCCAGCAGGTCAAAGACCTCGCGAGCGAGACGAAGGAAGCCGCAGAGGACGTCGAGGAACGGCTCGAACGCATCCGGACGGAAACCGACCGGACCGCGACCGAGGTCCGCCGGACCAAGCAGAAGGTGGCCGCGAACGCGGACAGCGTCCGCGAAGCCGCCCAGTCCCTCGAACAGATCGCCGAGAACGCCGACCAGACCAACTCCGGTGTCCAGGAGATATCGGCCGCGACCGAGGAACAGGCCGCTTCGACCGAGGAGGTCGTCGCGATGGTCGAGGAAGCGACCTCCATCTCCCAGCAGACCAGTGCCGAGGCCGAGACGGTGGCCGCTGCCGCCGAGGAACAGACCGCGAACCTCACCGACGTCTCCTCGCGCATCGAGCAACTCGCGTCGAGCGCCCGCGCGCTGTCTCAGAAGGTAGACACCTTCGACGTCTCCACGACGGCGGGAGCGGTCGAGACGGACGTCAGGGAGATAGAGATGGTCCAGACGAGCGACGACGGGCGAATAGACGGGGAGCCAGACACGGACAGTTCGAAGACTGGTGGCCAGACTGCTGGCCGCGGGAGCACTGACAGCGGTGAGTCGACCGCGGACGACGAGTGGCAGGACGGCTTCCAGCCGGCGGACTTCGACTGAGAGCCGCGCCGTCTCGCTGTTTTCTCTCTACGTTCCAGCTGCTCTGTGCCTCTTTCCGCGTCTCAGTCGCGCCGGTAGCTCACGGCGATGCCTTCGCCCAGGGGCAACACGACCGTCTCGAACGCGTCGTCACCGCGAACCGCTTCGAGGTAGTCGAAGATGCCCTGCGTGTGTTCGTTGACCTCACCGGGGTCCTCGCCCTCGACCATCGCGAGCAGCTTCTCGAACTCGATGGGGCCGGCAGTCATCGCGTTGTCCGCGACGACGACCGCACCGGGGGCGAGCTTCGGTTTCACGGCCTCGAACGCCTCCCGGTACCGGTGTTTCTGGTGGTCGATGAGCACACAGTCGAACGGGCCGTCGTACGCCTCGATTGCGTCGAGGGCGTCGCCGTGTTCGTAGCTGGCGAGGTGGTCGACCCCGCCGCGGGCGAGGAACTCGCGGGCCATGTCGAGTTCGTCCTCGTCGAACTCCGTGAGGACGACCTGCCCCTCGTCGGGCAGCGCCTGTGCCCACCAGTACGCGGAGTAGCCGAATCCGGAGCCGAACTCGAAGACGCGCTCGGCGTCGACCATCCGCGCGAGCATCCGCAAGAGTCCGCCGACCTCGGGACCGACGTGTGGGAAGTCGTGCTCCTCGGCGTACTCGTCCATCTCGCGGGCGAGGTCGTCGGGTTCCGGCGCGGTGGCGGCGACGAAGCGGGCGATCTCGTCGGCAGGGATGTCCATACCGGCACCGTCGTCGAGGTGACAGAAAAAGGTCCCTCACGGTCGAGGGGACAGTGCCCTACCGGAACCGACCGACCGGATAGCCGACCTTCTCGGGTTCCGCGTGGAACCGTGTGACGATTTCGTCGTACAGTTCGTTCCGGGTCGCCTGCATCCGCTTGGGGTGGACGAGGTAGCGCAGGCGGAGGACGACCCACGTCTGTTCCATCCGGACGTTTACGGTCGGCCGGTCGCTGACCTCCAGTTCGACCGGGGTCTTCTCGAGCTTTCGCTGGTAACGTTGCGTTCTGGCGGCCATCTCGTCGCCGAGGTACTCGTCGGCCACCTGGCGCATCGTCTCCTTCGCGAAGTCGAGGTTGGTCTCGTAGGACACCTGCACCTCGAGTTCGTTCCAGACGAACGGGAAGTCGTCGAGAGCGTAGTTGAACACCTGCGCGGAGAGCACCATGCTGTTCGGGACCGTGACGGTCCGGCCCGATGGCTGGTGGGACGTGACGAGATCGCCGTCGACCTCCCAGAGCGTGGTGACGAGGAAGTCCACGTCGATGACGTCGCCGCGGGCGTCGTCGATGCGGATTCGGTCGCCGACCTGGTACGGCCGTTTGGCCATGATGTACACCCAGCCGAGCAGCGACGAGAGCGGTTGCTGGAGCGCGAAGGTGATGGCGAACCCGACGATACCGAGCGAGAACAACACCCCGACCCACTGGCCGGTGAACACGCCCGCGACGGCGATGGCGGCCGTGACGAGGAACGCGAGTCTGAGCACGTTCCGGACGTCGTGGCGGCGTCGCTTGTCGCGGACGATACGGACGAGACCGAGGCTCGCGAGCAGGTAGAGGCCGTACGCGCTGCCCGCGATGGTGACCGAGAGCAGGCCCTTCCTGACCCACGGTTTGAGGGCGTCCGGTTCGACGCCGAGGACGGTTCCCTGTTCGCCCACGAGGATGTTCCAGAGTGGGTCGAAGAACGTGACGCCGACGAACGCGAGACCGGCGATGACGAGGACAGTGTATCCGAGGCGACGTTTCACGGAGTGGCAATCGAAAGCCCGCAACAAAACGGTTGTGCCACGCCGCCTTTTTTTGAGTGGCCCACAAAGGGCGGGGTATGCCACAGGACATCGTCGAACGTGTGGACGGACTCGTCCACCCCGAGACGCAGGTTCGTGACCACGGTATCGACCTGACGGTGAGCGCGATTCACGAGGTCGTCGGCCGGGGTCGCATCGATTTCGGCGAGGACGAACTCCAGGAGTCGGAGTTCGAGCCACACGAGCTGACGACGCGGAGCCCCGGCGACGAGTACCAGTGGTGGGAACTCGACGCCGGGCAGTACGTCGTCCAGTACAACGAGTTCATGGTCGGTGAGGGCGCTGCCCGCCTCCTCCTCCAGCCCCGGAACAAGCTCATGGCCCGCGGGGCCTCGCACCCGACGGTGACGGTCGGCGACCATCTCCCACTGATGCCGCTATCCGTGGGTGGTGCCGGCCTCGACGTGAAGGAAAACGCCCGCATCTCGACGCTGGTGCCCGTCCACGCCGGGCCCGACGCGGTCGACGACGGTCCACTCGACGGCGAGACGACGGTCGTCGACGACTGAAGACGGCGACAGAGCACGACGACCCGCCCGGCGGTGTGACGACCGCAGTCGACGCGGCTGGTCGCACACACCGTGCCGTGGTACCAACCATTAAGCTCTCTTCGACCGAACTATCACGTGGGTGTTACTCCCAATGAGCGCAAAGAAAATCCTGCTGCTGGCCGGTGACTTCGTCGAGGACTACGAGATTATGGTGCCCTTCCAGGCCCTCCAGGCGGTGGGCCACGAGGTCCACGCCGTCTGTCCCGAGAAGGAGACAGACGAGACGGTGAAGACCGCCGTCCACGACTTCCGTGGTGACCAGACGTACATGGAGACGCGCGGGCACGACTTCGCGGTGAACGCGACGTTCGCCGACATCGACCCGGCTGACTACGACGCGCTTGTCATCCCCGGCGGTCGCGCGCCGGAGTACCTTCGCAACTACGAGGAGGTCATCTCGGCGGTCCAGCACTTCTTCGAGACAGACAAGCCGGTCGCGTGTATCTGTCACGGCGCACAGATTCTGGCCGCCGCAGACGTCATCGAGGGCTACGGCTGTACCGCGTATCCAGCCCTCAAGTACGACGTCGAAGCGGCCGGTGCGGAGTGGCGCGACGGCGTCACCACGGATGGAAACCTCGTGACGGCCCAGGCATGGCCGGACCACCCCGAGTGGCTCGCACAGTTCCTCGACGTGCTGGGGACCGAGATTACCCACAGGGAACCTGTCATCGTGGACGACTGACACGCGGCGAACTGATATATTCGCCCGGCGTATCTCTGTCATGGAGACAGGTTCCCGGGCTCCCGTTGTCGGCGTCCTCAGCCTTCACAGTAGCAAGGAGACGAAAGCCATCTGTAACGCCCTCGAAGCCCTCGGTGCGCGCGCCGAGTGGCTCCGCGAGGAGAACACGGCCATCCGGATACGAGACGGCGTGGTCGACCTCGACCCGCCGGTCGACGTGGTGGTGAACCGACTCTTGCTCTCGAAGGCGGATGCACCACTCGAAGAGCTGTGTCTCGCGAACCGGTTCGCCCACCTCCGGCCGACGCTCAACCATCCCGAACACGTCCTGACGGCGCTGGATAAGTACGCGAGCGCCATCGTCCTCGCCGAACACGGTCTCCCGGTCCCCGACGCAGTGCTGGCACTCGACTATCACGAGTTCAACGACTCGCTGGACGACTTCGGCGACAGGGCCGTGTACAAGACCGCCATCGGGACGAACGGGGCCGGCACGTGGCTCGTCGAGACCGGCGAGCAGAAGACTCCGACTGTCGGCATGAAACAGGCGTTCCTCCAGGAGTACGTCGAGACCGACGGTGAGCGCCACCGCGACATGCGGGTGTACGTCGTCGGCGACGAGGTCGTCGGTGCGATGTTCCGGTACGCACCACCGGGCGACTGGCGGACGAACGTCGCGCTCGGCGGCGAGGTCGAGGACGCGGGGGACGCGCTGACCGACGAAGTCGTCGACATCGCACTGGAAGCGACCCGAGTCCTCGGACTGGATTACGCGGGCGTCGACGTGGTCGAGGGGCTCGACGGCTGGTACGTCCTCGAGGTCAACCCCACGGCCGGGTTCAAAGGTCTGTACGAGGCGACCGGCTGTTCGCCCGCGCCGTACATCGCAAAACTGGCCATCGAACAGGCAGGTGGCACCGTCGACGATGCCCGAGTGGCCGAACTCGCGGCGACGCTCGACGACTCGATGCCGGTGTGTACCCCCCTGGCAGTCACCGACGGAGCCGAACCGGCGACCGTCGGGTACATCGAGGAGGTGACCGTCATCGGGACGAGTGGTGCGGAGACCGTGTACGCGAAGTCCGACACGGGCGCGGGCCGAACCAGCATCGACACGCGACTGGCTGCCGCCATCGGGGCTGGACCGGTCCGTAACAGCATCCGCATCAAGTCTGGGAGTCTGAAAGCCGGACGGGTCCGGCCCATGGTCGACGTGGTCGTCGACCTCGGTGGCGAGCGTCACACGGTCCAGGCGAGCGTCGAGGACCGGAGTCACATGGAACACCCCGTGTTGCTGGGGCGAGACGTGTTGCAATACTATCACGTTAACATCAACACCCGTGCCGACGGGAGTGCGTGAGAGGGCGTGAAATGGCGTTCTGAGCCGCTCGAAACGTAACTACCGGACTGTGATACCGTAACCGGGTGGTGACAACGTGACCGGGTATTGTTTTCGTCACCCGGTACCGCGCAAGCTATACTTTGTCACACCGTATCTACACCCATGGATACCGGCGGGAGGGATGACATGGATCCCTTCTTTGAAGAGTTCGAGAGGTTGTTTAGCGACGCTCTGGGGGGTCGCTTCGATAGCACCGGTTGGCTGTCAGACCGGATACTCTGGAGCGTATACCAGGAAGAAGAAGCGGTGTTCGTCGTCGCGGACGTCCCGGGGGGCGTCGAGCGAGAAGACATCGCGATACGGTGTACGGGTCGGACCGCGTCGTTGCGGGTGAACCACCCGTACGCCGGGGAGTGGTCGGTGTCACTGCCGACGACGGTCGAGACCGACCCACTCAGCACCCGATACAGCAACGGCGTGCTAGAACTGGTCTTCGAGAAAGCACCGACCGTTACCGTCGAGTAACGTGACTTCCTTCTCCACCGTTACTGTGCCCCGAGCCGGCGGCTCAGGGACTTTTCGCGGGTACAGTCACCGCTCCCCGGGCGCCGCTACCGCACCCGGTCAGCTGCCGCGACGAGGGCACCGACGCGTTCGTCGTCGACCGGGTTGGTCGTCTCGCCCTCGGTCTTGAGGTCGGTCCCGACGATGACGCCGTCCGCCAGGTCGAGCGTCTGGGCGACACTGGTCCGGGTCACGCCGCTCCCCACGAACAGCGGCGTCTCCGGGAACCGGGCGTCGAGGAGCGCCCTCGCGTCTTCCAGTACCTGATGGGAGGTCGGGTCGCCCGTCCCGCTCCCGGAGACGATGATACCGTCTGCCAGGCCACGCTCGCAGGCGTCGGCGAGTTCTGCCTTCAGCGGCCGGTCGCCCAGCGGCACGGCGTGTTTCACGCCGACGTCGACGAGGACCGCAACGTCGGCGTCGAGTCGGTCGCGGAGTCGCATGGTCTCGTGGGCCTGGCCCTGCAGGAGTCCCTGGTCGGTGACGGTCGCACCGACGTGGACGTTGACGCGGACGTAGTCTGCGCCGACCGCTGCCGCGATGGAGAGCGCGGCCTCGGCGTCGTTCCGGAGGACGTTCACGCCGACCGGGACGTCGACGCTGTCGACGAGTTCCCGACAGAGCGCGGTCATGTCCGCGACCACGTGCGTGGGCACGTCGTCCGGATAGAACGGTGCGTCTCCGAAATTCTCGACCATGATGCCGTCGACGCCACCGGCGTCGAGTGCGCGGGCATCGGCCAGCATCCGCTCGCGGATGGCCGCCCGGTCGCCGTCGAACCGGGGCGCACCCGGCAGGGGCGGAAGGTGGACCATGCCGATGACCGGCTTCTCGGTGCCAAAGAGGGTGTCGCAGTTCATGCAGGACGCTTGCTCGGCCAGCGCGATAAACGACGCCTTCTGTACTGGCCCACCGGGGGTCGCTACCGGCAAAGCAGACGGCCTCCGGCACGGGTATGAAAGCCGGCGGCCAACCCCGACCGATGAGCGACCTCTTCAGTTCCCTCTCGATACGCGAGACCTCACTTCCGAATCGAGTCATGGTCTCCCCCATGTGCCAGTACTCCTGTGAGCACGACGGTCTGGCGACGGCGTGGCACCAGCAACACCTCGGTAGCCGGGCCGTCGGCGGTGCCGGCCTCGTGATGACGGAAGCGACGGCCGTCACACCCGAGGGCCGTATCTCACCCCGCGACCTCGGCATCTGGAGTCAGGACCACGCCGACGCGCTCGCGCCCATCACACAGTTCGTGCGGCGTCAGGGCTCGGTCCCCGCCATCCAGCTCGCCCACGCGGGCCACAAGGGGACGAAGACGCCGCCGTGGGACGGGTCCGACCCCGTCGCGCCCGACGACGGCGGCTGGGTCGCGCCCTCGCCGTCGGCCGAGGCGTACCCCTACGACGACGACAAGCAGGTCGAGACGATGACGACCGAGGACGTCGAGGAACTGGTCGACGACTTCGCACAGGCGGCCAGCCTCGCTCTCGACGCCGGATTCGAGGTCGCCGAGGTCCACGCCGCCCACGGCTACCTGCTCCACGAGTTCCTGTCGCCGGTGACGAACCGGCGCGAGGACCGGTACGGCGGCGACTTCGAGGGCCGAACGAGAGTCGTGCGTGAGGTCACCGAGGCGGTCAGACAGGTGTGGCCTGACGAGAAACCGGTCTTCGTGCGAGTCTCTGCGACCGACTGGCTGCCAGACCGCGAGTCCTGGGACCTCGACCAGACCGTCAGGCTCGCGGAGGACCTCTCCGGACTCGGGGTCGACCTCGTGGACGTCTCGGCGGGCGGCCTCCACCCGGACCAGCGGCTCCCCGACACCGGGCCGAACTACCAGGTGCCGTTCGCGGAGCGAATCGCCGAAGAGACCGACGCGCTCGTGGGCGCAGTCGGCGGTATCACGACCGGCCAGCAGGCCGACGCCCTGATTCGCAACGACCGGGCCGACCTCGCAATCGTCGGCCGCCAGCACCTCCGGGACCCGTACTTCACGCTCCACGCCGCCGAGGAACTGGGCCGGGAGGACGCCGTCGAGTGGCCACTCCAGTATCGGCGTGCGGTGTAGGGGAGGTACCTGTCGGGGGATATTCCAGACCCGTGAGTATCCGGGTCAACTATCATTATACTCCCGCGAGAACCTCCGGAACGCATGCCTGAACACGGTTACAACCTCACCGACTACGATACACTACGTGAGACATTCACGTGGGAAGACATTTACTCGGCGGCGGACTGGGACGCCCCGGACCGGCTGAACATCGCCCACGAGGTCTGCGACCGACACGCCGAGGACCGCTCGCGCGTCGCCCTCTACTACGTGGGAACAGACGGCGAACGGGAGACGCTCTCGTTCTGGGAGCTGCGAGACCGCTCGAACCAGTTCGCCAACGTCCTCGACGACCTCGTCGACCAGGGCGACCGCGTCTTCTCCTACATGCCGCGTGTCCCCGAACACTACGTCGCACTGGTCGGCACACTCAAGACCGGCGCGGTGTGGGGGTCGGTGAACGAGCGCTTCGGGCCCGACGGCATCTCGTACCGTCTCGACGACTGCGACGCGAAGGTGGTCGTCACGACCGCGGAGAACCGCGACACCATCGACCGGGCGCTCGAAGACGCGCCCTCGGTCGAGCACGTCATCGTGCTCTCGGAGGACGGCCGGGGCATCCGGCAGGGCGACATCAGCTTCCGGGCCGCCGTCGAAGACGCCAGCCGTGAGTACGAGGTCGCAGAGACCGGCGGCGAAGACGACGCCCTGCTCTACTACACCAGCGGGACGACCGGGCTCGCGAAGGGCGTCCAGCACAAACAGCGCTGGGTCGCGGGCGTCGCGGCCACCCAGCGATACGCGGTCGACCTGCAACCCGGCGACCTGTACTGGTCGACCGGCGACCTCGGCTGGCTCACCGGGCCCATCAACACCCTCGGCGCGTGGTTCTGGGGGGCGAGCCTGTTCACCTACGAGGGCGAGTTCGACCCGGAAACCTGGGCCGAGTTACTCGACGAGTACCCGATTTCCGTCCTCTTCTCGGTCCCGACGGCCTACCGCATGCTCCGCGCGAACGAGGAGGTCCTCGACGGGAAATCGCTCGACCTCCGCCACGCGCTGTCCATCGGCGAACCGCTCTCCGGCGGCGTCGTGGAGTGGGCCGAAGACCGCCTCGGCGTGACCGTCCACGACACCTACGGCCAGACCGAGACGGGGAACATGATAATCAACAACTACCCGACGATGGACGTCAAGCCGGGGAGCATGGGTCGGCCCCTGCCTGGCATCGAGGCGGCGGTCGTGGACCCCGAAACCGGCGAGGAACTCGAGCCGGGCGAGACCGGTGAAATCGCCCAGCGCGGGGACTATCCCTGCTTCTTCGCGGGCTACTGGCAGAAGCCGGAGAAGACGGAGGAGTGCTTCGTCAACGACTGGTACCTCTCGGGGGACCTCGCACACATGGACGAGGATGGCTACTTCTGGTTCGAGGGCCGCGCCGACGACGTCATCCTCTCGTCGGGGTACCGCATCGGCCCGTTCGAGGTCGAGTCCTCGCTCGGGGAACACCCGGCCGTCGCGGAGGCCGCCGTGGTGCCCAAACCCCACGAGGAGCGCGGGAACATCGTGAAGGCCTACGTCGTCCTCACCGACGAGTACGAGGGGTCGGACTCGCTCGTGACCGAACTCCAGAACCACGTGAAAGACGAACTCTCGGCGCACGAGTACCCGCGTGAGATAGAGTTCGTCGACGAGTTGCCCAAGACCGTCACCGGGAAGATTCGCCGCACGGAACTCCGGGACCGCACCGCCGACCCGACGGCCTGACCGGTCGGCGGCGAAATCGAGAAAACAGCACCACGTCGTTCGACCGTCGTTCTTCGTTCAGTCGTCTTTCCGTTCGACACTGTCGACCTGTCTCTGCTGGACCGTCATCGCCCCGACCGTCCCACCGAGGACGAACAGCAACAACGCTGCGAGTAGTGCGAGCGGCGGGAACAGCACCATCACGAGCACCACCGACCCGACGCCGATGAGAATCACTGCCTGAACCAGCGTCGACGTCCTCGCCCGCGCGAGTAACACCGGAAACAGCAGGATGCCCACGATGACCGATACGAACTCGGCGAGTCCTCCCAGAACCCGTCGTACTCCCAAGGTGCGCGACCCCCCAAATTGTCGCATACATAGAACTAAGCCACACCAGTTTATCTCGTTTTCCCGGGGATGTGCGGGTGTTTTGCAGGTAATCTGGAGAAACGTAAGGAGCGAACGTCCGGGTAACTGAACGGTTCTCCGGCGGGGGTCAGTCGTCCTTCCACTTGATGGAACAACCCTGCGACGGCTGCCACTCCAGGTCGACCGCTTCGCCGGCGAGCATGGCGTCGATGGCCTCGCGGATGTGGAACCGCGTGGGCTCGGCGTCGGGGTTCATCGCGTCGTCGAGGCGACCCTGGTAGACGAGTTTGAAGTCACCATCTTCCCTCTCGAACAGGAACGGGTCGGGCGTGCAGACCGCGCCGTAGGCCCTGGCGACCGCCTGGCTCTCGTCGCGGAGGTAGGCGTCGTACTGGATGCGGCCCTCCTCGGTCCACTCCTTCATGGCCTCGAAGGAGTCGTCGGGGTACTCCTCGGCGTCGTTCGGGTTGACTCCGACGACGGCCACCTCGTCGTACTCCGTCGCTAACTCGTTCAGCAGGTCGAACTTGGCCTGCGCGTACGGGCAGTGGTTGCAGGTGAACACGAGGAGCAGGCCCTCGTAGTCGTCGAAGTCGTCCAGTGAGTAGGTGTTCCCGTCGACGCCGGGGAGTTCGAAGTCCGGTGCCACGTCGCCTTTCTGCATGTCGGAGTCGGAGTCGAGCAGAACCATGGGCGTGAGTAGTCGTGGGCGGTGTTTGTGGTTTTCGCTCGGGGAACGCAGGGGTCGTGTTCGAGCGGACGCTAGCCAACGGGAGCGATTCCACGACGAACCGGAGTCTGGATGCCGAGGCGTTCCGATACGTATCGACCGGACAGACGTACCGCATCGAACGGGACGAGGAGGTCCACTACATCACCACGTCCAGCATGGACCAGTGCAGCATCGGCTGAGCCCCGGTGCAGAATCGCTCGCTCACCGCCGACCCGAGGTCCAACCTTATTACCCAGGGTCTCGAGGGTTCCCCTATGCCCGAACTCACCATCTCTCCCGAACAGCAGGCGTTCCTCGAATCGTTACGAACCGAGATACAGGACGAGGTCCGCTACGGTCACGTGCGGCCACGGGACGCGCTCCAGTACCTCATCGACCACTACGACGGCGACGACATCGACCTCGACGTGGAGGGGGTAGCGGAGTCCCCCGCCCAGACGGAGGAGGCCGACTGGTCTGGCGACGAGGACGGCGAGACGGAACAGGAGGCCGCCGAGGCGGTCGAAGCGGCCGATTCGTCGGAGGCTGACTCGGGCGGCGACGATTCGGCGGCGGAAGCCGAGGCCGACGGTGGCTCGGCCACGACGACACCGGACAGCGGCGAGGACCGCCTCAACGCGATGATGAACCTCATGGACACCCACGACGACAAGTGGCGCGAGGCGAGCAAGGAGGACGCCCGGTACGAGGTCGACATGCCCGATGGGACGACGGAGTACGTCCAGACGAAAGACGACGTGCGGGCGCGCCTGTTCAAGAACTACTGAGACCGCACTCGGCAGTGGACTCCCTGGGTGTGCCAGAGTACATCAGGCGTCTTTATCACCGTACCGAACATTCCTCCCAGATATGGGATTCTTCCAACGTCTGAGCCTCGGCTGGCGACTCGCCATGGACAGTCTGGGCGTCCTCCGCCGGGACCCCGAACTCGCGGCCTTCCCGCTCGTCGGTGGCCTCGCGGGTGCGGTGTACCTCTCGTTGCTCCTCGGCGGCGCGACGTTCGTCGTGGGGACCGACCCGGGCGTCCTCGCCTGGGTCGTTCTGTTCGCCGTCTACCTCGGGTCGACGTTCATCGCCTCGTTCTTCACGGCAGGGCTGATGCACGAGGCCAGGGAGTCACTGGAGGGCCGTGAACCGTCGCTCAGGGGCGGCCTCGCTGCTGCCTGGGGGAACGCCGGGACGATCTTCGCCTGGGCGACTATCGCGGCGACGGTCGGTGTCGTCCTCCAGGTCGTACGCAGTGACGAGGGTATCCTCGGCGACATTCTCGCCGGGGTCGTCAGCGTCGCCTGGGGCATCCTGACGTACTTCGTCGTCCCGGTCATCGTCTTCGAGGACGTCTCCGTCACCGAGGCGATCCGCCGGAGCGGTGACACGTTCAAGCGCACCTGGGGCGAGACCGCGGGTGCACACTTCGGTGTCGGCATCGTCAGCATCCTGTTCACGCTGGTCGGCCTCGTGCTGGCCGTCGGCGTGTTCGTCCTCGTCGGCGGCTCGCCCGTCGGCTTCCTCGGGGCGGTGGCGTTCGCCGTACTGGTCGTGCTCGTGACGGTCCTGTTCGGGCAGACCCTGACCGGCATCGCGAAGACCGCCCTGTACGTGTTCGCGACCGAAGGCCGGGAACCTGCCGGATTCGAGAACGTCGACTTCGCGCACGCACGCACTCGCTGAGTCGACGAACTCATCCGTCCGACCGCGGCGAGCCACGACGCGGAAGAAACGCTTTTGAGTCGTCCCCGTGCGTGTCGTAGTATGAGTGCACGGGACGACCTGCTCGACCTGCTGCTGGAGAACGCTCGTCACACGACGGCGGACCTCGCCCGGATGACCGACATGACCGAGGAAGAGGTAGCAGCGGCGATCGCAGCCCTCGAGGACGAGGGTGTCGTCCGTGGCTACCAGGCCATCGTCGACTGGGACGAGACGGACCGCGAAGTCGTCCGCGCGACGGTCGAACTCAACGTCACCCTCGACCGCGAGACGAGCTACCAGGACATCGCAGAGCGCATCGCGCGCTTCCCGCAGGTGAAGACCCTGCGCCTCGTCAGCGGCGACTACGACTTCCTGATGGAGGTCGAAGACGAGACGATGCACGACGTCTCCATCTTCATTGCCGAGAAGGTCGCACCCGTGCCGGAAGTCACCCAGACGGTCACCCACTACGTCATGACGACGTACAAGGACCGGGGTGTCACCTTCGGTGACGGCGACGACGACGACCGCCTCTCCGTCTCGCCGTGACCATGAAGGTCTCAGACAGGGTGTCGTCGGTCCCGCCGTCCGGCATCCGCAAGTTCTTCGAGTTGGCAGAGGAACGCGACGACGTCATCTCGCTGGGCGTGGGTGAACCCGACTTCTCCGCGCCGTGGGCGGCCCGCGACGCGGCCATCGACGCCCTCGAACGCGGGAAGACGAGTTACACTGCAAACCGCGGCAAGCGCGAGCTGCGCGAGGAGATTTCGCGCCACGTCGCGGACCTGTACGACCAGCACTACGACCCCGACGAGGAGATTCTGGTCACGACGGGCGTCAGCGAGGGCGTCGACGTGGCGCTCCGGGCGCTGGTCGACCCTGGCGACACCGTCGCCGTCGTCGAACCGGCGTACATCTCGTACGTGCCCGGCGTCATCTTCGCCGGTGGGGACCCACTCCGCATCCAGACGAGAGAGGAGGACGAGTTCAAACTGACTCGCGAGGCGCTGGAGTCGGCGGGGGCCGCCGACGCGGACGTGCTGATGCTGTGTTACCCGAACAACCCGACCGGGGCCGTGATGACGAAGGCCGACCTCGAACCGGTCGCCGACTTCGCCCGCGAACACGATTTGACGGTCATCTCCGACGAGATTTACGCGGACCTCCAGTACGAGAACGACCACACGTCCATCGCGACGCTTCCGGGTATGCGCGAGCGGACCGTCGTCTTCAACGGGTTCTCGAAGGCCTACGCGATGACTGGGCTCCGACTGGGCTACGCGATGGCCCCACCAGCGGCCATCACCGCGATGAACCGGGTCCACCAGTACGTCATGCTGTCGGCACCGACGACTGCCCAGCACGCCGCCCTCGAAGCGCTCCGGAGCTGTGACGACGAGGTCGAGTACATGGTCAGCCAGTACGACCGCCGCCGACGATTCGTGCTCTCTCGCTTTTCGGAGATGGGCATCGACTGTTTCCGGGCGCGTGGCGCGTTCTACGTCTTCCCCGAGGTTCCGGACGAGTACACCTCCGAGGAGTTCGCCGAGGCCCTGCTGAAAGAACAGGGTGTCGCGGCGGTCCCCGGAAGCGCCTTCGGTGAGAGCGGCGAGGGCCACCTGCGTGTCTCCTACGCGACCGGCCTCGACGAGCTACGCGAGGCGATGGACCGCATCGAAGCGTTCCTCGAGTAGCCCGGGCGAACCGCCGACGACTCGCCTCGCATTCTCGGCCACGGTTTCAAGGGTCTCCCGCCCGTCTCGACTCGCATGACCACGTTACTCGTCGGCACGGACGAGGCCGCGACGAGTCACCGGCTCTGTGACTACCTCGAAGACCGACTGAAGACGGTCGAGACGCTGTACGTCGTCAACTCACTCACGGGAGACGGGGACGATTCCGTCGTCGCGGCGGGGAAGGCGGCGCTCGACGTGTTCACCGACCGGTTCGGCGACCGGACGGCCGTCGAGACGCACCAGTACGCGCGGGGCAACGACGCCACCGCGGACCTGCTCACCGCGGCCCGTGAGTTCGACGTGGACGAGATCGTCCTCGGTATCGACCAGAAGCGAACGCAGGTAAACAAACTCATCTTCGGGAGCGTCGCCCAGGCCGTCCTGCTCCAGACGGACCGGCCGGTCGTCGGCGTCCCGCTGCCGCCGGAGGCGTGACGATGGCGGTCACCAGGGACGAGGGAGAGACGGTTCCGGCACCGCTCGCGGCTATCTCGGGTGGTCTCGCCGGTGTCACCGTGATGTCGGTGCTGTTCGTCGTCTTCGAAGTACAGACCCGCACCCGGATGGAACTGTTCGAGGTCGTCGCCCGGTTCGCCGGCGTCCCCGGCCGAGTGTACGTCGGGTTCGCCCTGTTCGTCGCGGCAGGAACCCTCGCGTGGCCGCTCCTGTTCGTCGCGCTCGAAGCGTACGTCCCGCTCGACCTCGACCCGGCGGCGGCCGGGATGGCGTTCGCGACCCTCCTCTGGGTCCCGTTCGTGGTGACAGGTCGTGGGTCGCTGAGCGGGGCCATCCTGCTCGTGTACGCGGTGTCGACGCTCATCGCGCACCTCGCCTACGGGTTCACCCTCGGGGCAGTGTACGCGTACCTGACCGGAGGTCGGTACACCCACTCTTCGACGCCGACCTGAGCCGCCACCCGTCGTGTCGGCCCGCGTCGACCCCGGTCACCCCGGTGGGCTTTGGCACCGCCTATTTCTACCTGTTGTGTGAAACGTCAGGTGATGGAGTACTCGTTCGTGTCCGGGCTCGTCTCTGGTACCGCCACGGTGCTCGCCCTCGCACTCGCGGTCGTCCTCCTCGCCCGTCGCCTCGACGACACGCGACTCGTCGCCGACGGTGGCTACCTCGCCGGAACGGGCCGACTGACGAACAAACCGACCGGGCTCGTCCGCTGGCTGACGACAGTCGACCACAGGGACATCGGCATCCTCTACCTGCTGTTCGGGACCGTCGCGGCGCTCTGGGGTGGGATGGACGCGATGATGATGCGGACCGAACTCGTGACCGCACAGGCCGACGTCTGGAACGTCGAGACGTACAACCAGCTCTTTACCACCCACGGGCTGACGATGCTGTTCTTCTTCGCCACACCCGTGTTCACCGGTATCGGGAACTACGTCCTGCCGTTGCTCATCGGGGCCGACGACATGGCGTTCCCGCGTATCAACGCCATCGCGTTCTGGCTGTTGCCACCGGCACTGTTGCTGGTCCGGGCCGGCCTCGTCACCGACGTCGTCGGCAAGGGACTCGCGGCGGTCGGCCTGCCCGCGGCGGCCCTGCTCGAACTCGTCCCGCCCGCGGTCGGCTGGACGATGTACACGCCGATGTCACAGACTTCGGCCATCCCGGGACAGGTGAACCCGCAGGTGTCGACGATGCTCCTCGGGTTACACCTGAGCGGCGTCGCCACGACGATGGCGTCCATCAACTTCGTCGTCACCATCTTCACCGAGCGTGCCGACGACGTCGGCTGGGACAAACTGGACATCTTCTCGTGGACGCTGCTCACGATGAGCACTATCGTCATCTTCGCGTTCCCCCTGCTCGGCAGCACCCTGATAATGTTGCTCCTCGACCGGACGTTCGCCACGACGTTCTTCACCGTCCCCGGCGGCGGGCCGATGCTGTTCCAGAACCTGTTCTGGTTCTTCGGCCATCCCGAGGTGTACATCCTCGTCCTGCCCGCGTTCGGCCTCGTCAGCTACATCCTCCCGAAGTTCAGCGGCCGGAAACTGTTCGGGTTCAAGTTCATCGTCTACTCGACGCTCGCCATCGGGGTGCTCAGCTTCGGCGTCTGGGCGCACCACATGTTCGCGACCGGGACCGACCCGCGACTGAAGCTGTCGTTCATGGTCGTCTCCGTCGCCATCGCCGTCCCGTCGGCGGTGAAGACGTTCAACTGGATAACCACGATGTGGAACGGGCGGGTCCGACTCACCGCGCCGATGCTGTTCTGTATCGGGAGCATCGGCCTGTTCATCGTCGGCGGGGTCACCGGCGTGTTCCTCGCGTCGATTCCGGTCGACCTGCTCCTCCACGGGACGTACTACGTCGTGGGCCACTTCCACCTCATCATCGTCGGCATCATCCCGTTCTCGATGTTCGCCGCGAGCTACTACTGGTACCCCCTCATCACGGGGCGGCTCTACGACCAGCGGCTCGCGAAGGCCCACGCCTGGCTCAGCATCGTCGGGGTGGCCGTCACCTTCGTTCCTCTGCTCGCCATCGGGTACGCTGGACTCCCGCGCCGGTACGCCCAGTATCCACCCGCGTACGAACCGCTCCAGCAGGTCGCCACGGTCGGCGCGTACCTCATCGGGGTCGGCGTGGTGCTGTGGCTCTACAACATGGTGAACTCCCTGCGAACCGGTCCACCGGTCCAGGACGCGGACGTCTGGAACTTGGCGGAGACCGGACAGTTCACCCGCGAGTGGGAGTGGTTCGAGGAGCAACTGGAGAAACGCCGCGAGGAGTGAACCGGAGCCCCGCACCTGCCCACGCGAAAACCTCTCACACGGCAGGAACCTACTTCTACGTGCATACTGAGCATCCACCCATGCCCGAATACCGTCCACTCCCCGACGACGACCGCGAAACCTTCCACGAGTACACGAGCTACGCCTTCCAGGCGCATCAGGAGCCGGACGAGTTCGACCCCGACGACGACCACTGGAAACTCGGGTCGAACCGCGCGGTCTACGACGGCGACGAGCCACTCTGTGTCTGTCGACACTACTGGTTCGAGACGACATGTAGAGGTGTCTCTGTCGAGATGCCGGGGCTCACTGCGGTCGCCTCGCCCCCCGAGCACCGACACGGCGGGAACGTCCGTCGGATGCTCGTCGGGTCGCTCGAAGAGTACCGCGACCGGGGTGCACCGCTCTCTGCCCTCTGGCCGTTCAAGTACAGCTTCTACCGCAAGTACGGCTGGGACACGACCAACCATCGGAGTGAACTCGAGTTCGACACGGGCGTCCTCGAACCCGTGGTCGCCGACCTCGACGCAGACGGTTCGTTCCGGCGACTCGATGGCGACGACTGGGACGCAGTCGACACCGTCTACCGGGCGATGACTCGAAGCGAGGACCTCTCCATCGGCAGGACCGAGGACTGGTGGCGACACCACTGGTTCGAAGGCTGGGGACGGGACCCGTACGTCTACGGCTGGGAGCGGAACGGCGACCTCGCTGGCTACGTCAACTACAAGGTGGAATCCGGCGACGACGGTCGCACGCTGGCGGTCTGGGAACTCGGCGCGGTCGACCACGAGGCGTACCTGCACTGCCTGCGCTTCCTGTACTCGCACGACTCGCAGGTCTCGACGGTGACGCTGCACACCGGGACCGACCCGCTCTTGCTCGACCTGGTCGACGACCCACACGGCGTGACGGTGAAACGCAAGACTGGCCCGATGGTCCGCATCGTGGACGTGGTCGACGCACTGGAGACCTTCCCGTACCCGTCGGGCGTCGAGACCAGCGTCGTCCTCGCAGTCGACGACCCACTCGTCGACTGGAACGACGGCCGGTTCGAACTGGTGGTCGGAGACGGCGAGGGGACCTGTACCCCGACTGGGGCGGCCCCCGACGTGACGCTCGACGTGGCGGCGCTCTCACAGCTCGTCGTGGGAGTCGCGCCCCCGTCCAGACTGGAGAAGACCGCAACGATTCGGGTCGACGGTGGCGCCCGCGAAGACCTCGCGACGCTGTTCCCGCCGCGGAACGTCTTCTTGCGGGACCACTTCTGAACGACCGGCCCGGGCCGCCAGTGCGGTCGAAACCAGGGGCAAGGGACGGTCTGCTGGCAAGGGACGTCCTGCTGTCAGGCGACGGCCTGCTGTCAGGCGACGGCCTGCTGTCAGGCGACGTTCTGCTCGTCGTGCAGGTCGCCCGATTCGAACCGGTCGCTCGACAGGGCCTCGATGTCGACGAGCGATGCGTCGCCGTCACAGACGAGTTCAGAGACGATTTGCCCGACGGCCGGCGCGTGCTGGAACCCGTGCCCCGAGAACCCGATGGCGTTTACGAACCCCGGAATCGTCTCCTCCACGATGGGATGGTGGTCGGGCGTGACCGCGTAGAGGCCTGCCCACCCGCGCTTGATTCGCGTCTCGGGCCCGAAGTAGCCCGCGTAGTCCGCGGCGTGTTCGACGGCCTCGACCATCCAGTCGAGGTCCGCCTGTCCGTCGAACCCGTCGGGGTCAACGTCCGGGTCCGACTCGGCGAAGTGACCGCCGACGATGGCACTGCCCTCTCGCTCGGGGCGGAAGTACGACCCCGTGTCGAGGTCGATGGTGAGTGGGATGTCGTCCGGAACGGGCGTCTCCGGGTCGACCACGGCGACCTGTCGCCGCCGCGGCGCGACCGGCAGGTCGAGGCCGGCCATCCTGGCGACCCGGCCGGCCCACGGCCCGGCCGCGTTCACGACGAAGTCGGCGTCGAGCGTCTCACCACCGTCTCCGGCGTCGACAGTAACCCCGACGACCGCCCCATCCCGTGTCTCGACTCCCGTGACACCCGTCTTGGTGCGAATCTCCGCCCCGGCCTCGGTCGCAGCCTGTGAGAACCCCTGGAGCGCGAGGTGCGGGTCGGCGAAGCCGTCGGTCGGGCAGTACGTCGCGGCGCGGAACTTCTCGTCGTCGAGTTCCGGACAGATGACTGCTGCCTCCCCGGGCGAGAGGAGCCGACTGTCCACTCCCTCCTCGCGTTGCATGGCGACGTTCTCCTCGAAGGCGTCGGCCGTCGCCGCCGCTCGCGCCAGCAGGAGGTACCCCGCCCGTCGATAGGCGATATCGATGCCGAAGTCCTCCTCGAACGACTCCCAGACGCGGACGCTCTCGCGTGATAGCTGGACGTTCACCCGTGTGGAGAACTGGTGTCTGATGCCTCCCGCCGAGCGTTCGGTGCTGCCCGCACCGATGCTGCCCTTCTCACAGACGGTCACGTCGACGCCCCGCTCTGCGAGCGAGTGCGCCGTGGCGAGCCCCACGATACCGCCGCCGATGACGACAACGTTCATAGCCCACCCACGAGGTGTCCCCTGTTAATCGTTCCCGCTTGACTGGGAGCCACGTCCGGTCGAAGCACCACGCCCGGGGCGACCACGGCAACTCTCGTGGGCTTCGCCGGTCGAGACGGGTGTCCGAGACACGGTTTCGTTCCGATCTGGCTGGTATGCGACCTCGGCCACGAAAGGTATATAGGGTTATTACGTAGTACGGCACAGTCGCTTAGCCATGCATTCGCCACCCCTGACTGGTTGCTCTCGATGCTCGATTCGTGGGATGGTGGTTGCATGAACGACGGGACACGCGCGACCGACCGGTCGCTTCCCATCCTCGACCGTGTCGGAGACGCCTTCTTCGCACTCGACACCGGCTGGCGGTTCACCTACATCAACGACCGCGCCGAGTCGATGCTGAAACGCTCTCGCAGTGACCTCATCGGCCGGGTCATGTGGGACGAGTTCCCCGAGACGGTCGAGACACAGTTCCCCGAGGGCTTCCACAAGGCCATGGAGACCCAGGAACCCGTCTCCTTCGAGGTGTACCACCACCCCCTCGACACCTGGTTCGAGGCGCGGGCCTACCCGGCACCGTCCGGCCTCTCCGTCTACCTCCGGGACATCACCGACCGCAAGGACCGAGAGAACGAACTCGCCCAGCACGCCAGGGTCGTCGAGGCGGTCCACGACGGCGTCATCACCGTCGACGACGAGAACCGCATTGCCAGCGTGAACGAGGCCATCGAGACCACGATGGGGGCGACCCGTGACGAACTCGTTGGCGAACCCATCCGACGGCTTCCCGAACTCGCGTCCATCAACGCGGAGGGAGCGATGGCCATGGGCGAAGCCATCGGCAAGATACAGTCCGGCAACGCCCGCCACTCCCGGTTCGAACTCGAGTTCATCAACGCCGAGGGCGAAGAGCGCGTCGGTGAGATGCGGATGGTCGCCCTCGGCGAGGGACAGGCCAGCGTCGCGGGCGTCATCCGCGACGTGACCGAACAGCGCGAGTACGAGCGTATGGTCGGGTCGCTCCACGAGGTCACGCGCTGGCTGTTCCAGGCCGAAGACGCAGCGGAGATCTGCTCCGTCGCAGTCCACGCCGCGGGCGAGATGCTCGACCTGCCTATCAGCGGCGTCTGGCTCCTCAACGACGAGCGCGGCGTCCTCGACCCGATGGCAGCCACGATGGATGCCCACGCCGAACTCGGCGGCCTCCCGCAGTTTTACGAGGGCGAGGGGTTGGTGTGGGACGTCTACCGCGAGGGCGAGGCCCGCGTGTTCGACGACCTCACCGAAGTCGACGGCCTCTACAACCCGAACACACCGCTCAAGAGTGAGATAATCGTTCCCATCGGCCCCCACGGCGTCATGATGACCGGGTCGACGCAAGCCGACGCCTTCGACGACACCGACCTCGAACTCATGTCACTGCTGGCTTCGAACACCGAGGCCGCCCTCGACCGGTCCGACCGCGAGAAACTGCTCCAGGACAGAAAGCAGAGCCTCGCTCGCCAGTCCGAGCGCCTGCGGGCGGTCGCGAACATCCTCTCCGACGACCTCCAGTCCCACCTGGACACCGTCGCCAGCGAGTTCGACGGCGACGAGGAGGCCGGGGCCGTGGAGACGCTCACCCGCGCCGAGGAACTGGTCGACGACATCCTGGAGTTCGCCCGCGACCAGACCTCCATCGGGTCGCGCTCCTCGGTCGACTTCGAGAGCGCCCTCGCCGACGCGCTGGACGCCTCGATCGCGGAGGACATGACGGTGTACCTCGAATTCGAGGGCCGCCTGCGAGCCGAACGCGACCGCTTCGTCCACATGCTCGAGACGGTGTTCAACGACATCACCGCCCGCGCCGGCGACGAGGCAGCGACCGTCAGAATCGGCCCCGTTGAGGACGACCAGACGGGTCGCCCCACCGGCTTCTACATCCTCGACGACGCAGAGAAGATACCCGAGACCGAGTTCGACCGGGTGTTCGAACCCGCGACGACCGAGGAGTCCGACGACGTGGGCCTCGGGCTGGCGGTGGCCCGCGAAATCGCGGAAGCTCACGGCTGGGAGGTCGACGTCTCGACCGGGCAGGCCGGCGGGACACAGTTCTCGCTGACGGGCCTGGTGACGTTCGAAGTCACGCGGCAGTGAGTGGTGATGACCGCATCGGACGACCCTCGGGATTCAGCGGACACACCTCTGCCGTGGGAGTACGTGCTTGGCTTCTTCACCATCCCAGTCCTGGTCGCTTCGGTACTGGTCGGTGCGTACTTCCTCACGTCCGGTGGCCCGTTCTCGTGTGGCTTCGTGACTTCGCGAGCGTCGTGGCTCTGTCCGTGGATGCAGGAATTCAGCGGAACCGTGTACTGGCTCGTGGTCCTCTTTTTCGGGGGCACGGTGTGTCTCGCGATGGTCGTCAGCTACTCGCTCCTGTTCGTTCGAGAATTGCTGGATCGGTACGCTGGGCAGGACGAACTCGAGTCCTCGAAAACGACGCCCGACGAAAACGGTCAGTCGGTCCGCGATAAATCCTGACACACCCGCCGATACGCATCCAGATCCGAGAGCTCCGTGATGGTCTCGTCTATCTGGGCTCGCATCACGTGCAGGCGGTCTTCCAGGCGGGCGTACTTCTCCGACGCCCGAAGTTCGGCTTCGGTCTTCTGGGAGTCGAGCAGCGCCTTCTTCGAGGCGAGCGCGAAGAACTCCTGAATCTGCTCGTCGTAGGTCGACCGTAGTAGCAACTGGTCGATGGTGTCGAGCAGGTCCGTCTTCGAGACGGGTTTGACGAGGTAGTCGTCGAAGCCCATCTGGATGATGTCGAAGTCTGGTTCGACCGCGGTGACCATCGCGATTCGGGTGTCGAGCTCGCGGTCCCGGATGGTCGAGAGGACCTCGTCGCCGGAGAGGCCGGGCATCCGGCGGTCGAGCAGGACGATGTCGACCTCCTCGGAGATGGCTTCGAGCGCCTGCTGGCCGTTGTACGCCGTCTTGACGGTGCAGGCGTCTCGCAGCCACGCCGCGTACAGGTTGGCGAGGTCGGGTTCGTCCTCGACGATGAGTGCGACTGGACCCTCAGCCATCGCCCAGACCACCCACGTAGGTCTGCATGATAGGGTCATTGATACTTGGTGTATAAGTAGATGACGGGGGTTCTGACGGTGATACCCACACACGGGCGACAGGAATCGAGGTACCGTCTCGCAGTCCTCGATGAAAACGATTCGCGGGCCTCGTAGTCGTGTGACCCTACGCGAGTTCGTCGCTGATGACCGACCGGAGCCCGGTTATCTCGTCGGCGTCGTACTGGAGGTCGGTCCACGAGACCGACAGGTCGAGCGCGCCGTCGCGGGTCCCCGAGCCGATGTGTTCGACCGGTGCGACGCCGTCGAATACCTCGCGGACCGCGTCGGGGTCGGTCGTCTGGACGAGGGCGCGGCCCGGCTGTTCGTGGAACAGCAGACCGGTCTGCTCGGCGCGCGGTTTGATGCCACCGTTCTCGGGCAGTTCGACCGCGAGCCCGGCGTCGGCGTGGACCATCTCGGCCAGCGCGACGGCGAGGCCACCGTGGCTCACGTCGTGGACCGCTTCGACGTGGTCAGCGTCGGCCACGTCTGCGAGGGCGCTGACGAATTCGACAGGGTTCTCGGGGAGTTCGGGGAAGCGGTCGCTCCCACCCAGCTGGGCGAGGTACTCCGAACCGCCGAGGCGGAACTCGTCGCCCTCGGAGAGCGTGCGGTCACCGACCAGAAGCAGTTCACCCTCGGGGGAAGCGTGCATCGGCGGCGCGTCGTACCCCTCCTTCGTGCCAACCATCATGAGCGTCGGCGTCGGCGGGATGGGACCCGACGGCGAGTCGTTGTACAGCGAGACGTTCCCGCCGACGACCGGCACCGACAGGTCGGCGCACATCTCGGCGAGGCCGTCGACGATGCCCTTGAAGCCGCCGTACACGTCGGGCTTCTCCGGGTTGCCGCCGTTGAGGCAGTCGACCGCGGCGAGCGGGGTCGCGCCCTTCGCGGCGAGATTGGTCGCGTTCTCCAGTGCGACCGCGCGAGCGCCATCGAAGGGGGCGCAGTCGGTCCACAGCGGGTCCGACCCAGCGGACATCGCGAGCCCCTGGCCGGCCTCTCGGATGGCGACGACGGCCGCGTCGTCGCCGGGGAGCACACTGGTCCGGTTGCCGACCTCGTGGTCGTACTGGCGGTACACCCAGCGCTTGGAGGCCGTGGTCGGACTGCCGACGACGGCCTCGAACGCTTCGGGAAGGTCTGCCTCGGGGAGGTCCGTCTCGGGCATCGGTGGTTCCTCGTGGGGCAGGTCGTTCATCGGCGCACCGTCGCCGAGGTACTCGGCGTCGACCGAGACGACCTCCTCGCCGTCGAACGTACAGACGTAGTCGCCGTCGGTCACCTCACCGATGACCGAACAGCCGAGGTCGAACCGTTCTGCCACCTCGCGCACGCGCTCGACGTTCTCCTCGGTGACCTCGTACACCATGCGCTCCTGGGACTCCGCGAGGAGGATCTCCAGTGCGTTCATGTTCGGCTCGCGCTGGTGGACACGTTCGAGGTCGATGCGCGCCCCGAGGCCGCCCTTGGCGACGAGTTCGCTCGATGCACCGCCGAGACCGGCCGCCCCGAGGTCGCGGGCCGACTCGACGAGGTGTTCCTCGACGAGGACCTCGTTGGCCTCGATGAGTAGCTTTTCAGTGTAGGGGTCGCCGACCTGGACCGCGGGTCGGTCCTCGGTCTCGGCGTCCTCGCTCAGGTCCTCACTCGCGAAGGAGGCACCGCCGAGGCCGTCTCGGCCCGTCCCGTTGCCCACGAGGACGAGCTTGTTGCCCGGCTCCTGTGCCTCGGCCGTGATGAGGCGGTCCGCGTCGAGCAGGCCGACACACGCGACGTTCACCAGTGGATTCCCCTCGTAGTCGGGGTGGAAGTCGACGCTCCCGCCGACGGTCGGAACACCGATACAGTTCCCGTAGTGGCTGATGCCCTCGACGACGCCCTCGAACAGGTAGCGCGAGTGCTCGCGGTCGAAGTCACCGAAGTACAGCGAGTCGGTCAGAGCGATGGGGTACGCCCCCATCGACAGCGTGTCCCGGACGATGCCGCCGACGCCGGTCGCCGCGCCGTCGAACGGGTCGACGTAGGAGGGGTGGTTGTGGGACTCGATACCCATCGTGATGTACGTCGAATCGTCCAGTGCGACGACTGCCGCGTCGTCGCCCGGCCCGATGACGACCTGGTCGCCCTCGCTCTCGAAGGCGGACAGCAGTGGTCGAGACGACCGGTACGCACAGTGCTCACTCCAGAGGTTCTCGAAGAGCGTGGCCTCTGCCGGTGTCAGGGCACGCCCGAGTTCGTCCTCGATGAGTTCGCGGTCGGAATCGGCGAGGCTCATTCACCCTCATGTCGATACCCACCCGACTAATGCGTTTCCATGTGCACGTTCGTGGATACTCTCGGGTGGTGCCGTCTCACCGTGGCTTTCCTCCGCCAGCGTCGACGCTCGTCGATGGCCCTCGCGCGCATGCACCCCGGAGGAGCGCCGCGATGAACGCTCTCAGATACGGAGAATGACACATAGAAACACGCGATTCAGTAGCATGGTCTGTCTCTCGATAAGTCGCCGCTGTCTATCGATTCTGGCTCTCGGTACCGGGGTGTTTCTCAGTTCTGTAGAACCGAGAATTACGCTCTCTTTATATGTCGATGCCTGTCGTCTGTTGAGATGTAAGAGGACGATTACGATGGCAACCAACACCTACACGACCGAAAGCAACACCTTCGAGAGCACCCTGGGCGGGATTCACGTCAGCGGTAAAGCCCACAGTCTGAGCGCGTGGTTCGTGCTGTCGCTGCGACTCATGATGGGCTATGCGTTCTTGCACGCTGGCTGGGACAAGATCTTCGCGGCGGAAGCGTTCAACGCGAAGGGCTACCTGCTGTTCGCGGCCGGGGCGAACGGGAACCCGCTGGCGGACATGTTCGTCTGGATGGGTGAGACCGCCTGGTTCGTCGAGTTCGCGAACATCGCCGTGCCGTGGGGCGAACTGTTCATCGGCCTCGGACTGCTCGTCGGCGCGATGGTCCGCCTCGCAGCGTTCTTCGGAGCGCTCATGATGGCGATGTTCTACTTCGGGAACTGGAGCATCGAACACGGCATCATCAACGGCGACTTCGCGTACATGCTCGTGTTCCTCGCCGTCGCAGCCTTCGGCGCAGGGCGCATCCTCGGCCTGGACACCCTCATCGAGAACTACGACGTCGGCGGCCAGAAACTCATCGAGAAGTACCCCAGACTCGACTACATCCTCGGCTGAACCGGGGTCTTTTCTGATTGCGATGTCTGTCCCCGTCGTTTCCTGTTCGGTTCTTGTTCTTCGGATAGCTGTCGGCGACGTTGTCGGTCCGACCCGTCGAGAAACGATGATACCGAGGCGCTTTTGACCCACCCACGACTAGGCCTACCCGTGCTATCGGTCGAGTTGCACTGTCACTCTGCGCTCTCGTACGACGGTCACGACCCGGTCGAGTTGCTGTTACAGCAGGCCGCAGCAGTCGGACTGGACGCACTGGCAGTGACCGACCACGACGAAATCGACGCGAGTCTGGACGCCGTCCGGAAGGCCCCCGAGTACGGCCTCATCGGGATCCCGGGCATGGAGGTGACGACCGCGGCCGGCCACGTCCTCGCCCTCGGTGTCGAGGAGAAGGTGCCGATGGGGATGCCCTTCGACGAGTCGTTAGCGTTCATCCGTGACCGGGGCGGTATCGCTGTCGTGCCGCATCCGTTCCAGGAGTCGAGAAGCGGCGTCATGGAGAACATCACCCGCGAGGAACTGGCCACGGCCGACGCCATCGAGGTGTACAATTCGCGGTTGCTGACGGGCCGGTCGAACCGGCAGGCCAAGCGCTTTGCCGAACAGTTCGGGCTGCCGATGACGGCCGGGAGCGACGCGCACATCAGCGAGATGGTGGGGCAGGCGGTGACGCGCGTCGGGGCGACCGAAGAGAGTTCCGACGCCATCCTCGAGGCCATCCGTGCGGGACGGACGTCCGTCGAGGGCAAGCGGACACCCTGGCGAATCAGCTTCCAGCAGGCGGCGAGCGGTGCGAAACGACGCGTGAAGAACCGCCTGCAGGAGTTCCTGTTGTGACGCTCCAGGGGGCCACCCCCGACGTCGTTCGACGGGCCATCGAGTCGGAGCGACCGTTACCGGGGACCGGCGGGTTCGCTGGCGAACTCGACGGGGAACTCGTCAGGGACGTGCTCGGCCGCTACCCGCTCTTTTCGGACCCGGAGACGGGTGAGTGGGCGTTCGACCCGACCAGTCTCGTCGCGCCCGAGCGTGTCGAGCCAGGGTATCACGTCACCGACGACGGTGACCGTCGGCGGTGGACACTCCCGGCTCCCGAGCCAGTTTTAGACAGACGTGCGGCAGTCGACAGGGTCGAGGAGGCGATTCGAGAGGGTGCGAGGGCGCTTCCCGACGACGGACAGACGGCGGTCGCGTTCTCGGGTGGGGTCGACTCTGCACTGGTCGCTGCGCTGGTCGACGGACCGTGTTACGTCGTCGGATTCCCGGACAGTCACGACGTGACGCAGGCACGACGAGCGGCGGCGGCGATGGACGTCGACCTGACGGTCGTCGAATTGACGCCCGAACGGCTGGAAGCGGCGGTGCCGACCGTCGCCCGGGCTATCGGTCGGACGAACGCGATGGACGTCGGTATCGCGTTGCCACTGTATCTGGTGGCCGAGCGTGTCGCTGCCGACGGGTACGACCGACTCGCGGTCGGACAGGGGGCGGACGAACTGTTCGGCGGGTACGCGAAGGTCGCCAGGGCTCCGGACGACCCTCGTGTGGAGGCGACGACGGTCCGTGGTGCTGCTCGTGAGATGATTCAGACGCTGCCTGACCAGCTGGAGCGGGACGTCCTCGGGTTGCGGGCCGCGGGCGTCGAGCCTGTCGCGCCGCTCTTACACGATGCGGTGGTCACGGCAGCCCTCCAGTTGCCCGGCGAGTTACTGGTCGACGAGCGCGGCGAGCGGAAGAAGGCGCTCCGGCTGGCCGCACGCGAGTGGTTGCCGGATACGGTCGCGTTCCAGGAGAAGAAGGCCGTCCAGTACGGGAGTCTGGTTGCGAGAGAACTCGACCGCCTCGCCAGGCGAGCAGACTTCAAACGTCGGATGGACGACCACGTCACGCGATACGTCGAGTCACGGCTGTAAGTTCGTCTCGTGTCGACCCCTGCGGACGCACGGCACTGGCCGAGACAGTCGGCGGCGCAGAACGCGAGTTCGACCGGCTGCCTCCCGCCGTCGTCGTGAGTTCTCACCGTGACGGCAGACGGGCCGCTGGTGGTGCAGTCCTCACCGGGAGTCCGTCCCAGCGTCACCTGACCTATCCACGCCGTCGACCGCCTCGATGGCTCGCTGGCCGATCTCGACCACGTCTGGTTCGAGCCAGTCTGCGGCGTCGCGGAGTCGCTCCGGGGTGAACCACTCCCAGGCGTCGACGGGCGTCTCGCCGGGGGCCGGGTCGAGATTCCGGGAGGGGGCTTCGCCGTAGTAGATGTGGTCGACGTGCTGATGGCCGACCTGTCCGTCACAGACGTTGATATCTTCCAGCAGCAGGTGCTGGGGTCTGGGGATGGACCGGACGGTCTCGGATTCGATATCACCCTCGGGTGCCACGAGGGTCACGTCGAGGCCGGTCTCCTCGCGGGTCTCGCGAAGGGCCGCCTCGTGGGGCGTTTCGGCCCGGTCGACGTGTCCACCGGGTGGGAGCCACATGTCCAGTTTCTCGTGGTCGTGGAGCAGGGTTGCACCGTCGTGGACGACGTAGACGGTCGCGACGAAGTGGCGGGTCGTCTCCATGGTGAACGGTCCGATTCGGTGGGTTTGTAGGCGTCGGTCCCGGGTCTGTGAGTCCGGGACGGAACGCCTTTATCACCGTGGCCCGGCGATACGAGTGTGCGATTCCGGTACCTGTACGCGGTCGGCGTGGTCGTCCTCCTCCTCGGTGTGGCCATCGTCGGCGTGGGTCTCTCCACGCCCGAAGAGTGCGACGTGGACTACGCCATCGACGTCAACCGAAGTCTGGGTGGGGACCGGCCGGTCGTGGAAGCTGGGAACCTCTCACAGCCGGTCCAGCAGGCCGTCCAGACCGTCGTCGAGGAGAACCGGACCGCCTTCGTCGAACCCGAGCAGTACCGCGACGAGCTGGCGAACCGGACCGTCCAGTACGAGGGACGACTGTATCCCATCGATGGAACGCCGGTCGAGAACTGTGCAGGTGGGCGCGACGACCTGTTCGTCCTCGTCGGGTTCTGGATTACCGTGTTCGGGACGGTGATACTGTCGCTTGTCGGACTGTACGATTACGGAAAAGACAGATTTCGGACCGACGCGGAGTATCGATAGCGACCCCGGCGGGAACCGTTCCTCGTCTCAGAGCGGCTGTTCGGCTTCGAGCAGTTCGTGGTAGCGGTTGCGGATGGTGACCTCGGAGATGTTCGCGACGTCGCTGACCTCGTTCTGCGTGACCTTCTCGTTCGCCAGCAGCGAGGCCGCGTAGACGGCGGCAGCGGCGAGGCCGACCGGTGACTTGCCCGAGTGGATTCCCTCTCGCTTCGCCGTCTCAAGGAGCTGACGGGCGCGGCGTTCGGCCTCGTCCGAGATACCGAGTTCGCTCGCGAACCGGGGGACGTAGCTCACGGGGTCGGCGGGTTGTATCTCCAGATTGAGTTCACGGACGATGTACCGGTACGTCCGGGCGATTTCGTCGCGTTCGACGCGGGAGACGTTGGTCACCTCGTCGAGACTGCGCGGCGTGCCTGCCTGTCGTGCTGCCGCGTACAGTGACGCCGTCGAGACGCCCTCGATGGACCGACCCGGGAGGAGGTCTTCGGCGAGTGCACGGCGGTAGATGACCGAGGCGGTCTCGCGGACGTTCTTCGGGAGACCCAGCGCGCTGGCCATCCGGTCTATCTCGCCCAGTGCCTGCTTCAGGTTGCGCTCTTTCGAGTCGCGGGTGCGAAAGCGCTCGTTCCAGGTGCGCAGGCGCTGCATCTTCTGGCGCTGGCTGGAACTCAACTGGCGGCCGTAGGCGTCCTTGTTCTGCCACCCGATGTTGGTCGACAGGCCCTGGTCGTGCATCATGTTGGTCGTCGGGGCGCCGACCCGGGACTTCTCGTCTTTCTCCTTCGAGTCGAACGCGCGCCACTCGGGGCCACGGTCGACGTTGTCCTCTTCGACTACGAGGCCGCAGTCGGCACAGACGGTCTCGCCGTGTTCGCTGTCCGCGATGAGGTCACCGGTACACTCCGGGCACGTCGTCGCTGTCTCGGTCGTCTCTGTTCGCTTGGTTTGGCTCTCGTCGGCCTGTTGGCGTCGAATACTCGTGTCAGTCATGGTGAGGGATGTCCGCGGATGGGGTCGAGAACGGTCGCTCGTATTATCTGTTGCGTGCTGGGCGACTTAAGTTCTTGGGCCAAAACAGTTAGGCGAACTGCATTATTTTAATGCAAATCGGGAATCAAGATTCGCATAGGCGGTAACGCGGCGGCCTCGAAGGAAACGAAAACCCAATTTTCTGTTCTCTTACGGTCGTGTCGGGACGACCGAACCACCGCCTCCGCCCCGGTATCGAAACCCTTACTCGGGCGAACCCAGTCTGGACGACCATGAGCGATACGTCCGCCACTTCAGAGGACGTCCGGCACGTCGCGGACCTGGCACGTGTCGACCTCGAAGCCGACGAGGTCGACGAGTTCGCCGAACAGTTCGCGGACATCCTCGACTACTTCGACGCACTCGACGAGGTACCCGAAGTCGACCACGAGGCCGACCTCGTCAACGTCATGCGCCCCGACGAGGAGCGCGAGTGTCTCACCCGTGAGGACGCGCTGCGCAACGCCGAGGAGACAGAAGACGGCTTCTTCAAAGGACCCAACGTCTCATGAGCCAGATATTCATCACCGAAGAGACCATCGAGGGAGCGGACGACGGCCCCCTCGCCGACCGCACCGTCGCCGTCAAAGACAACATCTCGACCGACGGCGTCCGGACCACCTGTGGCTCGTCGATGCTCGAGGACTACGTTCCGCCGTACGACGCGACCGTCGTCTCCCGGCTGAAAGACGCCGGTGCGACCATCGTCGGCAAGGCCAACATGGACGAGTTCGGGATGGGTACGACCACGGAGACCTCCGCGTTCGGCCCGACCGAGAACCCCGTCGCCGAGGGGCACGTCCCCGGCGGTTCCTCCGGTGGCTCTGCGGCCGCCGTCGCCGCTGGCGAGGCCGACCTCGCGCTGGGCTCTGACACCGGTGGCTCCATCCGCTGTCCCGCCGCGTTCTGCGGCGTCGTCGGCATCAAGCCGACCTACGGCCTCGTCTCGCGCTACGGCCTCGTCGCCTACGCGAACTCGCTGGAACAGATCGGCCCCATCGCCCCCGACGTGGAGTCGGCCGCCGAACTGCTCGACGTCATCGCGGGCCCGGACGACCGCGACGCGACGACCCGCGACGAGGGTGCTGATTCGGCGTACGCCGCGGCCGCAGACGGCGACGTCGACGGCCTCAGCATCGGCGTCCCGACCGAACTCGTCGAGGGCGCCGACGAGGGCGTCAAAGAGCAGTTCTACGCCGCGCTCGACGAACTCGAAGCGCAGGGTGCCGAGTACCACGAGGTGTCACTGGAGTCCGTCGAGTACGCCGTGCAGGCGTACTACGTCATCGCGATGTCCGAAGCCTCATCGAACCTCGCCCGGTTCGACGGCGTCCGATACGGCCACTCCGGTGGCTACGACGGCAACTGGAACGAGGTCTTCGGCAAGGCCCGCGAGGAGGGCTTTGGCCCCGAGGTCAAGCGTCGCATCCTGCTCGGAACCTACGCCCTCTCTGCCGGCTATCACGACAAGTACTACAAGAAGGCACAGGACGCGCGTGCATGGGTCGAACAGGACTTCGACGCGGCGTTCGAGGACGCCGACGTGCTCGCCTCGCCGACGATGCCCGTCCCGCCGATGAAACTCGGCGAGTCCCTCTCGGACCCGCTGAAGATGTACCTCGCCGACGCCAACACGGTGCCAGTGAACCTCGCGAACCTCCCCGCCATCTCGGTGCCCGCCGGGGAGACCGACGGCCTCCCCGTGGGCCTCCAGCTCGTCGGCAAGCAGTTCGACGAGGAGACGATTATCCGGGCTGGCAGTGCGCTTGCCTGAGCAGGCCAATCTTCTGACCAACCGCAACGAGTTCGGTTCTTCGACGGCCCTAGCACCGGTTTCGTAGCTGTATCGCACTTCCCGGGTTGAATACGAAAGCAACCACAACAGTTATGCGGATTATTAACATAGAACCGATAACTACTGGTCGTCAGTGACGGCTGGGGAGACTTCCGATGCGAATTGCCAAAGATACAGACGTCGAGTTCGACGAGTTCTCCCGGGCGTGTGACCTCGTCGAGGACTACTACGGGGACCTCATCGACGACGTGGCGCTCCACGCACCGATTTCGCGCCGCCAGCTGGTCGCCGTCCTCGCACGGGCACAACTGTCGGGTCGGGGCCTCGGACCGGATGCACTCGACGAACAGGGCGAGCAGGTGTACCAGTCGAACGATGAGACGCTGTTCTGGCTCGACGGGTCGTTCTGGCGACGGCTCCGCGAGAACCACAACCTGAGTCCCGACGAGGGCCGGGCGGCCCGTGAAGTCCACCGACGAATCATCGAGGCCATCGACGGGGACGTCGGGTACTACAACCGTGAGCGTGACCCGTTCGTGCTCATCGAGCGGGCGCACCCGACGGCCTGAAACCGGCGAAAACGAGTTTTTCTGCGATCTTCGCTACTGGTACGCGAGGTTCATTATCCACTGGGTGAAGGCGTCGCTCTGTGGGTCGGCCTCTTCCTCACCGATGAACGGTGAGAGCATATCGCCGGCCATGAGGAGTGCGAACTCGAGGTCGGCGGCGACGGGCTGGATGAAGTACGTGTTGTGCCCGTTGTAGACGGTCTCCTCCCGGTCGACGAGTTCCTTCTCGACGAGGGACTCGACGATACGTGAGCCCTTGCGCGAAGAGACGTCGAGTTCCTTCCAGAAGTCGCTCTGGTGGATGCCGCCGGTCTCGCGGACGAGTTCGAGGCCAGCCAGTTCCTCCTCGGTGAGGTCCTCCTCCGCGACGCTCACAGCGAACACCCCCATGTCGTCGTAGGCATGGCTATCACGTCTGAAAGACGTGTGTCGAATCGCTTAAAGCTGCCCTTCGAGGGCTACGGGTTCGTGTTCCGTCTCGCACGGCGGCCCGTCGGCCCACCGGTAGTCGACCGTCTCACCGAGGACGATGAGGGAGGACGAGCGTGTCCCGTATCTGCCCTCGGGGTCGTGAACGCAGACGCCGAAATCGTGGTCGCCGAGGACGGCGGCAGCACGGTCGCGCCAGGCCATGGTGGTCTCGCCGTCACGGGGCTGGAGTGCCGCCCGGACCGCCCGGGCGTTCTCGGCCTGCTCGCGGGCGAGGTCGGCGCGATGGGTCGGAATCTCGAACGTGTCGTCGGCTCCGACGTTGACGACGACGTGGACGCCGGGCTCGAGCCTCGACGTGGTGAGCTCGCCGTCCCACTCGAACAGGAAGGCGTCGGCGGCGTCCGCGACGACGAGATTGAAACCCTGGTACTCGGACTCGACCACGGCGTCTTCGACGAGGTCACGGGCGGCCGCCGCACTCGGCTGTCGGAGCGCGTCACGAACGAGCAGGCCGCGAGAGCGCTCGCCGGCGAGGTCGGCGTCGACCCAGCGGTTCGTCACGCCGACGAACACGCCGTGTTCGTTGAAGCCGACCCAGGTGCCACCGGCTTGCTCGTCACGGGGGGCGACGACGACGGGGTCGGTCTCGACGACGCTCGGGGGTCGGGCCGGGCGTGCCAGCAGTTCGTCACGGTTCGCCGCGACGACGACGGGTTCGTCGAACACCTGCCACGCGATGGTGAGGGTACACACGGGCCCCGATACGGCGGGAGACGACAAAAACGTCCGGTAGCGGTATGTTCGTCCGCTGCCTAGAGGATGCCATGCGAGTCGCCGTCGCGGGTACGTTTGGACCGATTCACGACGGCCACCGACGACTCTTCGAGACCGCGCTCGAACTCGGCACCGACGGGGTCGTGGTCGGCCTGACCAGTGACGCCTTCGCCTCTGAATCGAGAGACAGAGACGTTCCTTCCTTCGAAGCACGCGAGCGAGTGCTCAAGCGGGAACTCACCGACATGAACCTGTGGGGCCGCCCGATTGAGATACGCAAGATAGCCTCTGAAGACGCCTTCGCGGCGACCGAACAGGACCTCGACGCCGTGGTGGTCTCGCCGGAGACCTACCCCGAGACAGAGGAGATAAACGAGACGCGACGCGAGAACGACCTCAACCAGCTCCTCGTCGTCGTCGTGCCGTTCGTTCGGGACGCCGACGGCGACCGTCTCTCTTCTACCCGAATCGTCGAGGGCGAGGTCGACGAGCACGGGGCGGCGACGCCGTCGTAGTCGACTGTTCCGCCCAACTGGACGTCACTCGCCGAGGAGCGCACGCACCGCCTCCCGGTCGACGGTTCCGGAGGCGGTCCGTGGCACCTCGTCGGCGAAGCGGACGGTCTTCGGTACTGCATAGTCCGCGAGTCGGGCCGTGCAGTGTGCGGTTATCTCTTCGACGGTCAGGTCGGTTTCGCCGTCCGTGACGACCAGTGCCGCGACGCGTTCACCCCACTCGTCGTCGGGGAGGCCGACGACGGCGACAGCCTCGACACCGGTCAGGGACCGAATCACGTCCGCGACGGCCGACGGGTCGACGTTCTCGCCGCCGGTGACGATGCGGTCGTCGACGCGGCCGGTGACCCACAGCCGGCCGTCGTCGTCCTGGTAGCCGACGTCGCCGGTGTGAAAGCCATGTCGCGAGAAGTGTGCGTCCGTCCGGTCGTCGTCGAGGTAGCCCGGGGTCACGGTCGGCCCGTCGACGACGAGTTCGCCGGTCGCTCCGGTCTTGACGGGGTCGCCGGTCTCGTCGAGGATTCTGACCGTCGTCGTCACGAGCGGCTGGCCGACGGTCCCGGGATGGTCGCGAGCCTGCTCGGGGGTCGCGGTGGCGATCTGGGAGGCGGCTTCGGTCATGCCGTAGGTCGGGTAGACCGGCACGTCCCGGTCGGCACAGCGGTCGAGCAGTTCCTGCGAGGCGGCCGCCCCGCCGAGCAGGACGAATCGCAGGTGGTCCGGCGGGGCCCAGTCGTCGTCTAGCAGGCGACGGAGCATCGTCGGGACGAGTGAGATACCGGTCACCTCGTCGGCCTCGATGACCTGGGCCGTCGCTTCGGCGTCGAACTCGCGCTGGAGCACGACGCCGGTCCCGTACAGCGTCGACCGGACGAACGGGGCGAGCCCGCCCATGTGGTACGTCGGGAGACAGACGAGCCAGCGGTCGTGTCGGTCGACCCCGAGGCGGAACGCCGACCCCGTCGCGCTGTCGACGAGGTTGCCCACGGTGAGCCGAACGCCTTTCGGCTGGCCGGTCGTCCCCGACGTGAACAGCAACGCCTGCTCGTTCGTCTTCGAGAGGGGATACGGCACTGCGACGGCCGAACTCCCGTCGTCGAGTGGTTCGACGGCCGCCAGTCCGGGTTCGTCGACGCTGGCGATGGGACACTCGGTGGTGGCTTTCGCGACCGACTCGACCGCCAGTTCCTCGGTCTCGTCACCACAGACGAGCACTCGGCAGTTCGCGCGGTCGAGCTGTGCCGCCAGCTCATCGGCGGGCCGGTTCGGGTCGAAGAGCGCGACCGAACTCGACCGACGCATCGCCGCGAAGAACACGACCGGAACCGCGACACGGCGGTCCAGAACCAGCCCGATGCGGCCGTCGCCGGGGTAGTCGTCCAGCCGGGCGGCCACGTCGTGGACCCGATGGTGCAGGTCGCGGAACGTCCACGACCGGTCGGTGTCGGCGTCGGCCAGTGCGGTCCGTTCGGGCGTGGTCCTGGCCCGCACCGAGAGGAGGTCCTGCGTCGGCCACTCGACGGGGACGCCGCTCACTCGTCCCACACCCCCCGGACGCCGAGGCCCGGTCCGTCCGGGACCCGGATGGTCCCGTGTTCGACCGGGCAGGGGTCCGGCCCCACGTCGGTCGAGAGCCACTCCGCGGTCGCCAGCCCGCTCGGGAGGACACCCGGGAGCGAGGCGGCGAGGTGAACCGCGGCGGTCCGGGCGACGACGGCGTCGATGGTGGTCGTCACGACGGTCGCCACCTGAGCCTCCTGTGCCGCCAGTGCGGCCTGTCTGGCCTGTTCGACCCCGCCGAGTGCCATCGGTTTGAGGACGACCACGTCGGTCGCCCCCGCGTCGAGAACTGCTTCGACGGAGTGACTCGCGAGGGACTCGTCGAGCGCGACGCCGACCGACCCGGCCCGGTCTCGCAACGCGGCGTGCCCCGCGAGGTCGTCGGGGTCGAGCGGTTGTTCGACGAACTGGACGCCAGACTCGGCGAACGCGTCGAACGCCTCCTCGGCCTGCTCGCGGGTCCACGCCCCGTTCGCATCGGCCCGGACGGTCACGTCGCCGCCGACCACCTCGCGGACTGCTCGGACGCGTTCGATGTCGGTTTCGAGGTCCCGTGCCCCGACCTTCACCTTCACGCAGTCGAAGCCCTGGTCGGTCGCCGATTCGGCGGCCGCCGCGGTGTCTACTGGTGCCGAATCCCCGATGGTCGCGTTCACCGGAACCACGTCGCGAGTCGCGCGGCGGCCCAGTATCTTGTACAGGGGCCGGTCGTGCTGTTTCGCCCGGAGGTCGGCGAGGGCGAGCGAGATACCGTGTCTCGCGGCCGGGTTCGCGGCGAGGTCTTCTCTGAGGGCGGCCTCCTCGTTTCGGATGCGCTCTGTCGCATCGGCGAGGGCGGCGCGACACTCCGCCAGCGACTCGGTCCAGCCCGGCAGCGGCATCGCCTCGCCGAGACCGACGTGGTCGCCGTCGGAGACCCGAACGAGGACGCCTTCGCGTTCGGTCATCTCGCCGTTCGCGGTCGCCAGCGGGCGGGCCAGGGACACCGAGAACTCGCGCGTTTCGGCCTCCATCAGACCACCCCCGTCAGGCCGAAGCCGATTCCGAACAACAGGGCGTAGAGTGCGAGGAGTTTCCCGACGCGTTCGAGCGCGGGGTTGAGCGCGTCCCCGTCCGTCCGTGAGAGGACGGTCTGTGTGACCGACGCAGCGAGGGGGAGCGACAGGAGTGGGAGGAGTACCGTCGCGGGCGTGTCGAACCCGAGTACGAGGGCGACCGGGGCCAGGTACGCGATGGCCAACATCGTGAGGAACTCGACGCGGGCGAACCGGTAGCCGAATGCCACCGCGAGCGTCGTCTTCCCCGTTTGCGAGTCCTCCTCTCTGTCACGGACGTTGTTCACGACGAGGATGTTCGTCGAGATGGCCGCGATTGGCAGGCTGGCCACGAGTGCGAGAGTCAGTTCGGGCAGGGGCGGGAGCCCGGTCGCCAGCGGGCCGTAGTCTGGGGCGGCGGCTGCTGCCTGCACGTAGTAGGTCCCGGTGACGGCGACCAGCCCGAAGAAGACGAAGACGAACAGGTCGCCCAGCCCGTTGTAACCCAGCGGGTACGGGCCGCCAGTGTAGGCGATGCCGGAGGCCACGCTCACGAGGCCGACGACGAGGATGGGGACGCCGCCGACCCAGACCAGGTAGCTCCCGGTGACGATGGCGACCGCGAAGGTCACCAGCATCGCCCGTTTCACCTCGTCGGCGTCGATGAGGCCGGACTGGGTGACCCGGGTGAAGCCCTGGCGGTCCTCGGTGTCTGCGCCCTGTTTCGCGTCGTAGTAGTCGTTCGCGAAGTTCGTCCCCACCTGGATGAGCGCCGCGCCCACGAACGCCATCACCGCCGGGAGGGCGGCGAACACGCCGCTGTAGTAGGCGACGGCCGTGCCGACGATGACGGGGGCGGCCGCCGCCGGCAGTGTCTGGGGCCGCGCGGCCATCACCCACGCCCTCGTCTTCGAGATATCCGCAGTCGCCGTGTCAGTCATTACCCGGACTTGGGGCGACGGTGAAAAAGCCGCTGTGGTTCGGCGGGCCGGTCGAGGGAGTCAGGCACCAGTCTTCGTCCCGTCGTCGTCGGCCGGCTGACCGACCGGGAAGTCGAACGTGTGCCAGTCGGTCCAGACGAGGTCGCCGTCCTCGTTCTGGCACGGTCGGTCTACGTCGGGGTCGTACTCGCCGTCCCCGTCCGTGTCGACGACGGCGACGACGGCGACCGCGTGCTCACCGGCGAGGTCACCGACCGGGACGGCGGCCCCGTCGGCGGTGACCGCTCCGTCGAACTGGACGTGGTCGGTCCCGAGGACGACACCCTCTTCGAAGGCGACGAAGAGCATGCTCGTGTTCGCAGGGACCGTCCAGCCGACGTGGACGTTGCCCTGTTTCCAGAGCTGGGCCGTGTTCCCGGTTCCCCAGTAGCTCACCCACACCTGCTCACAGGTGGTCGGTTCGGCGAGGGTGTCGTACAGGCGCGGTTCGCCGCCTGGCCCCGTGGTTCCGGGGTCGGTGGTCGTCGGCGGTTCGGCGGTGTCGCCCGGACCACCCGTGCTCCCCAGTTGGCCGACGCAGCCGGCGGAGAGCACGAGCAGACAACAACACAGGGCGGCGAGTCGCATCTTCATTGCGACTAGACGATGGACCGACATCGGCAAAAGAACACGTCAAGGTGAAAGAACGATTGTAGGCTGGGTCGCCCCCGGGTCGTGTCGTCAGCTGGGGTCGTCGACCGCGGCGTAGACGCCGCCGAGCACGAGGCCGAAGACCGCGTGCCAGAGGAGCGAGGGGATGGCGAAGTTGGGGAACGGCGGGTTCGCGGGCGACCCGACGGCGTCGAGCCAGACGGGCATGAGCAGTGCGGCGAGGGCCACCCAGGTCACGACACCCCAGCCGAGGCCGAGTCCGAGGCGCTGGGCGACGGAGTCGGCGTCGAGTACCCCGACGAGGGCGGCGAACGCCACGCCGAGGACCGCCCCGTGCGAGAGGTGGACGACGAGGCCGAGTGCCGGGTTCTCCGGGGGTGCCAGAGTGTACAGTGAAGGGATGGCGACCGCGAGCGTCTTGGGATTCATCGCGAGGACGAGTGCCCCCATGACGGCGCTCCCGACGAGGCCTCCGAGGACTCCCGCCTTCCAGTTTCCGTCCGATACACCGGTCGAGTGCGTGGTCTCTGTCGCTGTCGACATACAGGGTACCCTGCTCGGGGGGTGACAATGCGGATTTGGGGGCCGTGTATCGCGAACACACCCTTCCGAAAACATTTTATTCGATGCCCTGGCGAGGGCTGGTGCTGTCGCGAGAGAGGATGACCCGAACCGTGGTCGAGGGTCCCGCTCAGCGGGAGATGCTGGTACGAGTCCAGCCGGGGTCCTCACCGGTGCGTTCGATGAGGTCGGAACGGCAAGCCGGGCAGTAGTCGGGGGTCTCGGTCTGGTTTCGGGGGACGTACACCGCGCCGCCACACTCCACGCACGCATCCGCGACGATGGTCACGCAGTCCGCACAGAGGTTGAAATCGTCGACTGTGAGGTCACGCAGGGGTTCGAGTTGTTTGTCCAGGATGTACTCGTCGATGACCGCCTGACAGCTGTGGCACGGTTTCATAGCGATGCAGGCTGTGCAATGTGACCGTCTCACAAATACTTGTTCCCCGGGGCAACGGGTCGTGGTACCTCGACCCTCGGAAGTGTTATCCGCATCTCGCCACTGTGTGTGCTTACAATGGCAAAAGGAAAGGTCGACTTTTTCAACGACACAGGCGGCTACGGTTTCATCTCGACTGACGACGACAGCGTCGACGACGACGAGGACGTGTTCTTCCACATGGAGGACGTCGGCGGTCCCGACCTCGAAGAGGGTCAGGAAGTCGAGTTCGACATCGAGTCCTCCCCCAAGGGCCCGCGCGCATCGAACGTCACCCGACTGTAATCTCGGACTCTCACTGTCGCCTCGAGCGACAGCTTGCGGTTCCATTTTTACACAAAACTACACCAGACGACGATAGCTCGGCTTCCAGCGACCCGTGCTCGAACTGCCGAGTCACCCACTCAGTAGTGCCACTCGTAGTCGTCGAACTCCGGGTCGCGCTTCTCGACGAACGCGTCGCGGCCCTCCTGGGCCTCGTCAGTCATGTAGCCGAGACGGGTCGCCTCGCCCGCGAACACCTGCTGTCCGATCATGCCGTCGTCGGTCATGTTGAAGGCGTACTTGAGCATCCGAATCGCGGTCGGGCTCTTGTTGTTGATGGTCTCGGCCCACTCCAGGGCCGTCTCTTCCAGTTCCTCGTGTGGGACCGCCTCGTTCACCATACCCATGTCGGCGGCCTCCGCGGCGGAGTAGGTCTTCCCGAGGAAGAAGATTTCACGCGCTTTCTTCTGCCCGACCTGCTTGGCGAGGTAGGCGGAGCCGAAGCCGGCGTCGAAGCTGGCCACGTCGGGGTCGGTCTGGAGGAACTTCGCGTGCTCCTCGGAGGCGATGGTCATGTCACAGACGACGTGCAGCGAGTGGCCACCGCCGACGGCCCAGCCGGGGACCACACAGATGACGGGCTTTGGGATGTGGCGGATGAGGCGCTGAACTTCGAGGATGTGCAGGCGACCCGACTTCGAGGCGGACTCCTTCTCGGCGTCGTCACCCTGGTACTCGTAGCCAGCGCCACCCCGCACGCGCTGGTCGCCGCCCGAGCAGAACGCCCAGCCCCCGTCCTTCGGCGAGGGGCCGTTGCCGGTGAGAAGCACACAGCCCACGTCGGTCTGGCGCTTGGCGTGGTCGAGCGCCTGGTACAACTCGTCGACAGTGCCCGGTCGGAAGGCGTTACGGACCGCGGGGCGGTCGAAGGCGATGCGGACCGTCCCCGAGTCGACGGCGCGGTGGTAGGTGATGTCGCGGAAGTCGAGGTCGATTTCGGTCCAGGCCTCGGCGTCGAAGAGTTCGGAAACCATGTTCCGAGACTCGGGAGGGCGCGCAAAAATAGGTTCCCGTCCGGGCGTACGCGGACTCGACGCCGCTGGAGAGTCTCAGCCGTGACTCCCGTCGATGACCAGCAGGGCTGCGAACCCGACGAGGACGCTGCCACTCACCGCACGCAGGACCCGGGGCAGGCGCTCCGACCGGGCGACCACGCGCCGCGCCTGGCTGGCGAACACGGCCAGCAGCGCGAGGTAGGCCAGGCCCAGCGCGGCGTAGACGACCCCGAGCAGAAGCATCTCGCCAGGGGCGGCGGTCCCAGCGGGGACGAACTGTGGGAGGAACGCGAGGACGAACACGGCCACCTTCGGGTTCGAGACGTTGACCGCGAGCGCCTGCCGGTACGCCCTGGTCGCCGACGCGTCACCCGAAACTGCCGCCGCGGACACGTCGAACTCCTCGTCGTCGCGCAGGGTCTGCACACCGAGGTAGACGAGGTAGGCCGCGCCGACGTAGGTGACCAGCCGATACGCGAGCGCGGAGGTCCGGAGCAACACCGAGAGCCCGGCGACGGCCGCGAGGGTGTGCAACAGGACGCCAGTCGCGGTGCCACAGGCGGCAGCGATGCCGGCGCGTCGCCCGCCGTCGAGGCCGCGCGCCAGCACGACCATGGTGTCCGGACCGGGTGCGAGCACGACCGCGAGGGCGGCCGGGACGAACGCGAGGAGTGTCGAGACGGCGAGCACGACCGTTCGATACCGCGGCGAGTGCCTTCAGTCTGCTGTCCCCCGCCCGTCGTGCGGTCTCCCGCCGGCAGTAGGGTTTTTATCAGGCACTCGCAAATGTCAGGGTACGACAGACAACCGTATGACGGAGACGTTCTACGACGTACTCGGCGTTCCCCACGACGCGGACCAGGAGGCCATCCGCGATGCCTACCGCGAACGCGTCAAGGAGACGCATCCCGACCTCAACGACGCCGAGGACGCCGCAGAGGAGTTCCAGCGTGTCGCCGAAGCCGAGGAGGTCGTGGGTGACCCCGACGAACGCGCCCGGTACGACCGACTCGGCCACGACGCCTACGTCTCCGGTTTCGGCGGGCCCGGCGGACTCGGCCAGTCCGGTCGCGGTCGTGCCGACGACGGACGGGACGACGCCGCCACCACCGACGATTCTGGCAGCTACCAGAGCCGGAACCGCCGGCAGGAGTACCCCGGGTCGGACCGACGTGCGACCCGGTCCGGAAACCAGACCAACCGCAGCTACTCCTTCGGCGGCGACGACCAGCACGCGAGTGCGGACGGCGGTGCGACGGGGAGCGCAGCCGAGTGGTTCGTCGGCGACGACACCCGGGGGAGCACGAACACCGGCACCAGTACCAGACGCGAACACGTCGCAGAAGACGACGAAGACGAAGAGTGGGAGGGCTTCTCCGTCCACGACTGGGACGAGGACGAACTCGACGCGGATGCAGACCCCGTCTCGCTCTCCCAGAACACGCTGGTCGTCGTCGTCGCGACCTTCTTCATGTATCCGTTCATGGCGTACACGACCATCGCCCCCGGTGTCGGCCTGCCCGTCAACCTCACTGTCGGCGTGTGTCTGCTGTTGCTCCTCCTGTACCTGCTCACCATCCCCCGCGTCTCCGTCTTCGGGTTCGGCGCACTCAGCGTCGTCGTCCCGCTCGGACTGTCGGGAATCGGCGTCTCGCTGCTGACGCTGCACAGCCTGTTCGTCCTCGGCGCAGTCTGGATTCCCTTCGGCTACGCGATGCTGTTCGCGAAGGTGCTCAGTTCTCCGTCGTGAAGGCGTGCAGCGTCCCGTCGCCGTCCCCGACGAAGATCCAGTCGTCGAGGACGAGTGGGCCACAGCGTGTCCGCGAGCGGGTGAGTCCGAGTTTGTACCTGACACTCCCGTCGCTGCGGTCGTAGGCGACCAGCAGTCCGGAGTCGTCGACCGCGAACACGCTCTTCTTGGTGGCGACGACGTTCGAAACGACGGAGCCGGTGCCGGCGCGACCCTTCCACTGGACCTCGCCGGTAGCACGGTCGAGTGCGAGGACGGTGCCGCCGTCGTTACCGACGTACACCGCGTCGTCGGTGACCGCCGGAGCGGGGTTCATGCCGCCGTTCGTCGTCGTCTGCCAGAGTTCCTCACCGGTCTCGGCGTCGACGGCGTAGGCGACCCGGTTCTCGCAGGCGAGGTAGACGGTGCCGTCTCTGTATGCGGGTTCACCGATGACGTAGTAGTACGACCCGCTCCCGTCCTGCTCGCCGACCTGGAACGTCCACTGCCGGTTCCCGGTCGCGAGGTCCAGCGCGTACAGCCTGCTCGGACGCTCCCGCGGGCGGTCAGCGGCGTAGACCGTCCCGTTCGCGATGGCCGGTGCCGTGTCGAAGGGCACGCCCGCGAGGGCCTCCCACTGGACAGACCCGGTCTCGGCGTCGACCGCGAGGACGCCGTCGTCGCTTCCGACGACCACCGTTCCACCGGCGACGGTCACCCCGTGGGGTCGTCGCGTCGAGGCCGACCACACCCGGTCGTCCGAGTCCGCCTCGAACGCCTGGACGTCCCCGTAGTCGGCTCCGAAGACCAACCCGTCTTCGACGCTCGGCGAGACGGAGCCAGCGCTCGTTCTCGACCACGATTCCTGTCCTGTCCGCGCGTCGAGTGCGGCGAGGCCGTCGGCCGCGACGTACAACGTCCCATCGACGAGGGCCGGGACGGTCCGGATCGCACTCGAGAACGACTTCGTCCACACCTCCTCGGGTTTCTCGGTCGGTCCGGACACCGAGTAAAATCCGGTGTTCGCCGCGTCGTACGCGAACGACCGGCTGAGACCAGTGACCGGCGGTCCCTGCACTGGCGTGTCAGTTCGGGTTTCGGTCTCCGTCTCCGTCGCTGTCTCCGTGGCGGTCGCGGTTTCGGTGTCCGTCTCTGTCGCCGTCCTCGTCCCGGTTTCTGTCCGCGTCCGTGTCGGTCGAAGCGTCCGTGTTCCAGTCGCGTTCGCCTCCTGTAACCGCAGACAACCAGCGCCAGTCAGCGCACTCGCCACGGCCGCGAGTGCTTCTCGTCGTTGCATGGAACCGACATTCGAATCGAGCCTAATAGTTCGTCTGGCAGGATAGTTGACAGCAGTTCACGCCAACCGCTCGACGACCGCGTCCCGCACCCGCTCGCGCTCCCGGTGATTCGTCTCGGAGTCGAAGTCGACCTCGACGACGGTCGTGCCCTCGCTCCCCAGGGCGTCCCGGTACGCCGACTCGAACTCGCCGGGGGCGACTCGTCGGAAGTCGAGGTCGTACAGGTCCCCGGTCGCTTCGAAGTCGAGGCCGTGAGGCGTCTTGAACTGCGCCGTAAACGGCGGGTCGAAGTCCTCGATGGGGAGCAGGTGGAAGATACCGCCGCCGTCGTTGTTCAGACAGACGATGGTGGCGTCGACGTCACAGCGCGAGAGCGCCAGCAGGCCGTTCATGTCGTGGTAGTACGCGAGGTCGCCCGTGACGACGACCAGTTCGTCGTCGGTCCCCGAGCCCGCACCGAGGCCAGTCGAGAGGATGCCGTCGATGCCACTCGCGCCGCGGTTCGCGAGGACCGTCAGGTCGGCCTCGCGGGGACGGCCGAAGCGGTCGGCGTCCCGGACAGGCATCGAGTTCGAGACGAATATGGTACCTGGGTCCGGCGCGGCCGCGAACACGGTGTCGAGGACCGCCCCCTCCAGCGCATCGCGGTCCATCTCGTCCGCGAGGAGCGACCAGTACCGCGATTCCACGTCGAGGAGACGGTCGCGGAATCCGGTTTCACCGGGCGATTCGACCGCGTCAGCCAGCGCCCGGGCCGTCTCGGCCGGGTCCGCCACGACGAGGTCCGAACAGACGAACTCGGCGTCTCGCCACTCCCCTGCAGGGTCCACCAGGACCTGTCTGGCCCCGGAATCGGCGAGGACCTTCCGGACCGGCTTGGAGGTCATCGACGCGCCGAACCGGAGCACGAGGTCGGGGTCGAGGTCGAGCGCGGCGAGGTAGCCGTCGTAGCCGCCGATGACGGGCGTGTCGCCGACGTGTGGGCCGAACCGCAGGCCGGAGAGCGGGTCCGCCAGAACTGGAAAGTTGGTCTCGCGCGCGAGGCTGGCGATGGCGTCGGAAGTCGTGTCGGCCCGCGCAGGGTCGGCCGGACCGGCGAGGACGAGGCCGGTGTCGGCCGCCTCGACCGCACTCGCGAGTTCCGCGAGGTCGGCGTCCGTGAGGGTGGGGCGACCCTGCACCCGGTCGACGTAGGGGCCGGACTCGCGGCCGTCCGACGCCCGCGCGTCGCCCTCGTCCCAGCCCTCGGGCACGTCTCCCGGCACCTCGACGGGTTCCAGCGGCTTCCGAAACGGGCAGTTGAGGTGGACTGGGCCCATCGGCGTGCCCTCGGTTTCGGCGAGGGCTCGCGCCGCGTCAGTCCGCAAACGGCGGAGCTTCCGTGGCGTTGGCTCCGGCTCCGGCAGGTCGCGGTACCACCGGACAGCATCGCCAAAGAGCTTCTCCTGGTCGATGGTCTGGTTCGCCCCCGAGTCGCGAAGTTCCGGCGGTCGGTCGGCCGTGAGGACGAGCAGGGGAACCCTGGCCTGGCTGGCTTCGATGACCGCGGGATGGAAGTTCGCTGCGGCAGTCCCGGAGGTGCAGACCAGTGCCGTGGGTTCGGCGGTCCGACGTCCGCGACCGAGTGCGAAGAAGGCCGCCGAGCGCTCGTCGAGGTGCGAGAACACCTGCACGTCGTCGTGTCTGGCGAAGGCGACCGTCAGGGGCGTCGACCGGCTTCCAGGGGCGATGCAGACCGCGGAGAGGCCGCCCGCTGCGAGTTCGTCGACGAGCGTCTCGGCCCAGAGGGCGTTGCGGTTCGGGTACTCGCCGTCGGGGCGGGAATCGGCCCCTGAATCGTCGCGCGTCATTCCAGTTCGTCCAGCAGCGGGCGATATTTCAGCTGTATCTCGTCCCACTCCTCCTGTGGGTCCGAGTCGGCGACGATACCGTTGCCCGCGAACAGGGTCGCTTTCTTCCCACCGGCGAGACCCGAGCGAATGCCGACGAGGAACTCCCCGTCGCCGTCGGCGTCGAACCAGCCGATTGGGGCGGCGTACCAGCCGCGGTCGAACGTCTCGACCTCGCGGATGGTCTCGGCCGCGGTCTCGGGCGGGAGCCCGCCCACTGCTGGCGTCGGGTGCAGTGCTTCGACGATGTCCAGAACGTGGCCCTCGGTGTCGAGGTCGGCCGTAATCGGGGTCTGGAGGTGCTGGATGTTGTTCAGCTTCCGGACGGTCTGTTCGCCCTCGGTCACGTCACCGAGCGGGGCGAGTTGTTCGCAGATGGTGTCCACGACGAGGCGCTGTTCGTGCTGTATCTTCTCGGAATCCACGAGCGACTGTGCGAGTGTCTCGTCGGCTTCCGGTGTGCCACCCCGGCCCACTGACCCGGCCAGTGCCTCGGTCAGCACACGGTGGCCGGACTTCTTCACCAGTCGTTCCGGCGGCGCGCCGAGGAACCCGGCGTCGTCCGTCGGCTGGACGAGGAACCGGTAGCAGTTCGGATACGTCCGTCGGAGGCGTTCCAGGACGTCCGGGAGGTCGACGTCGCCGACGAGGTCGACCTCCAGCGCACAGCCGAGGACGACCTTCTGGAGGTCGCCCAACCGGATGCGTTCGACGGCGTCCGCGACCTGCTCGATCCAGACCTCCTTCGGGGTGGTTCGGCGCGTCGACCGGACGCCCGGACTCCCGCCACGCGGTCGCATGGCCGGGAGGTCGGTGATGGCGTCGGCGGCCCGGTCGAGTTGTGCCTCGACGGCCGTCACGTCGACGTGCGCTCCGTACCGGTTGACCGTCAGCCAGGTCCCGTCCTCGGTGCGGGTGAGTTGCACCTCGGGAAGGACGAACTCCGCGGCCTCGAAGCCGGCCCAGGTGTCTGTCGGCTCGTGGTCGTCGCTGAAGGCGAACCCCCCGACGAGCCGGGGGCGTGGTGCGTCAGTGTTCGTGCAGTCGGCGTCGTCGAAGAGTGTCTCGGCGCTCGCGCGGACGGCCGCGAACCGGTCCGGGCCGTCCGCCATCAGTCGCACGGCCGCGCCCGCCCCGGCCAGTTCGAGGCCCTCGAAGTTGGCCCAGTGGAGCCGCGGCGGTTTGCGTGACGCGAGGAACGCCCGATAGGAGACGTCGGGGATGGGACGACTCCGGCTGACGAGCACGCCGTCGGTTCCCACCGCCGGTGCCGCCACCGTGCCCTCGCTACGCGCTCGTTCCATTGGAGTAGACTCAGGAACACGTCTGCTAAAAGGTGTCCATCCGAAACAGCAAGCGAATCTAACTGTAGCGCTCTTCGTTCCAGGGGTTCGCGCTGTCAGAGTACCCCCGGAGTTCCCAGTACCCACGTTCGGGCGCTGTGAGGAACTCGACGCCGTCGACCCACTTCGCACCCTTGTACGCGTAGCGGTGCGGCGTGACGACCCGGAGCGGGCCGCCGTGGTCGCGCGGCAGCGGCTCGCCGTCGAAGTCCCACGCGAACAGGACCTCCTCGCGCATGCACTGGTCGAGGGGCAGGTCGGTCGTGTAGTCGTCCAGCCCGGAGAACATGACGTGACAGGCGTCGTCTTGCACACCCGCCAGGTCGGCCAGCGTCGGGAACGTGACGCCCGTGAACTCGCAGTCGAACTTCGACCAGCCCGTGACGCAGTGGAAGTCCTGTTTCTGGGTGACGCTCGGGAGGTCCTGGAACTCGGCCCAGGTGAACGAGAGCTCCTCGTCGACCGCGCCGGTCACGGTGAACTCCCACGTCTCGGGGTCGAACGGTGGCGTCCCGCTCTTCGAGAGTACGGGGAACTTGGAGGTCTCGCGCTGGCCCGGCGGGAGCCGGTCCGCCCCGAACTCCTCGTAGAGGTCGGTCACGTCCTGCGTTGTCATGGTCGTTCATGTGGTCTCCGGGATTGTAGGCGTGACGGAACCGGTCGACCGGCCGCAGTCGGGCGGATACGGCTCCATCTTGACGACTGTGCACCTCCCCGTCAGGCTTAAATACCACATCACCGAAGCCCAAATCAGCATGCCGAAAGTCGAGATCAACATCCCGGAACACCTCGAGATGCAGATCACCCAGATGGTCGAGCGTGGCGAGTTCGTGAACCGTGAAGAAGCGATCGAGGACCTGCTGTCGACCGGCCTGAAGGCGTACAAGACCAGTGGCCCCATCGAAGACGACGAACCCGGCGGGTTCGAGGACGACGGTATGATGGGTCACGAAGACGAGTACGTCTTCTAGAACCGACCGATTCCGGGTTCCTTCTCGCACTCGCTCTGCCGTCGAGAGACGGCATCCTGGTCTCCGAGTGTGGCGGCGGGACACCGACCCGTCTTCAGGTGCGCTCGACGCAAGGTCCCCCAGTCGTTCTCGCCCAGTCGCTCTCGATGGTCCCAGCGGCCGCGGCGCGAGTCTCCGCGACAGGGGGTGGCACCGTCGAAGACGCGTCTCCCGACTGAACTCGGCGGCTTTTAGTGCTCACGCCCGGGACTCCGTGGCGATGACCGACGACCACCCGCTCGCGACCGTCGAGACGCTCTTTCTCGTCGCGCTGGGTGGCTTCGCCGGGGCGAACGCCCGGTTCGTCGTGGACCAGGGGTTGTCTGGCCTGCCCACAGGACTCGTGGGGACCCTCGCCGCCAACGTCTGTGGCTGTGTCTTGCTCGGGTTCGTCCTCTACGAGGAGGTCCACGTCGGCGTGTTCTCCCGGCAACTCCGGGTCGCGCTGGGGACCGGCTTCCTGTCGTCCTTTACCACGTACAGCACTTTCGCGGTCCAGACCGCGACGAGTGCCCCGGTGCTGGCGCTCGCCAACGTCGGCGCGAACTACGCGCTGGGCTTCACCGGCGTGCTTCTCGGCCGCTGGCTCGCGCTTTCCTTTGCTGCGGAGGTGGACGCCTGATGGTGGGCATCTCGCCGGCGTACCTCGTGGGACTGGGCGGGGCGCTCGGGGCGGTGCTCCGCCACTGGGTGTATGCCCACCTGAAGCGCGAGGGCGACCCGGTTCCCAGAGCGACCCTGACGGTGAACGTGCTGGGGAGTTTCGTGCTGGGGTTCGTGACGTTCTCTGGCGCGGGTGGGGACGTGGCGCTGTTCGTCGGGACCGGGGCCTGCGGTGCCTTTACGACGTTCTCGAGCTTCGGCTTCGAGACCGTTGACAGGTGGTCCTCGGGCGAGAAGCGGGCGGCGGTGCTGAACGCTGGTGGGAACCTGGTGCTGTCGCTTGGCGGGGTCGGGCTCGGGTGGCTGGTGGCTGCCTTCGTGGTGTGATTCGGGCAGTGCGTACCGGGTGGTGGTGCCTGTGTAGTCGCTGGGGTCGCCCGGTGTGAAGAACGACGAGACTCGCGCTGGTAGCAGTGACCGCCCCACACCCTCCCCAGCCGATTTCGATGCTCGCCTTCGGCTGCGCGTCTCATCCCTCGCGCGACTCAGTGCCGGGGGCTCGCTCCGCTCGCCACCCGGCCCAGCACGCGCCACCCGGAGATTCCCGGCACCGACCACCCATGGCCCGGTCCCTGACAATCGACCAGTATCGACTGTAACGGTAGAACTTTCATGGACCCTTGCCACCCCACAGGTATGACCTCGCTCGGACTGGTGGTCGCGGAGTTCAACGCGCCCGTCACGGAGCAGATGGAGGAGGCCGCCCGCGAGGCGGCCGAGTCGGCCGGTGCCGACATCGTCGAGACGGTCCAGGTGCCCGGCGCGTACGATTCGCCGCTCGCGGCGGACCGCCTCGCGCGCCGTGACGACGTGGATGCGGTCGCCGTCCTCGGCTCTATCATCACCGGGGACACCGACCACGACCAGGTCATCGGGCACGCGACCGCCCAGAAGTTGACCGACGTGAGCCTCGAACGGGACAAACCCGTCACGCTCGGCGTCACCGGTCCGGGGATGAGCGCGGCCGAAGCGTACGAACGCGTCGAGAACGCGGCGTCGGCCGTCGAGGGTGCTGTCAAACTGGTAGAACGACTATGAGTATGGAATTCGCAGACCGCGTAACGAGAGTCGAACCGTCCGCAACCCTGGCAATCTCGAACAAGGCGTCGGCCCTGGAGGCCGACGGCGTGGACGTGGTGGACCTGAGCGTCGGTGCGCCGGACTTCCCGACGCCGGAGAACATCGTGCAGGCCGCCGAGGACGCCATGGAGGCCGGCCACACCGGCTACACGTCCTCGAACGGTATCCCGCAGCTCAAAGACGCTATCGTGGAGAAGCTCCACGGTGACGGCCTCGACCAGTACGAGGCGGAGAACATCATCGTGACCCCGGGCGCAAAGCAGGCGCTGTACGAGGTCATCCAGGCCCTCATCGACGACGGCGACGAGGTCGTCCTGCTGGACCCGGCGTGGGTGTCCTACGAGGCGATGGTGAAGATGGCTGGTGGCTCGCTGAACCGCGTCGACCTCTCCGATTCGGACTTCCAGCTCGAACCCGCACTCGACGACCTCGCCGATGCCGTCAGCGACGAGACGGAACTGCTCGTCGTGAACTCGCCGTCGAACCCCACTGGTGCGGTGTACTCCGACGCCGCCCTCGAGGGCGTGCGCGACCTCGCCGTCGAGCACGACTTCGCGGTCATCTCCGACGAGATCTACAAGGAGATAACCTACGGCGTCGAGATGACCAGCCTCGGAACCCTCGACGGGATGGAAGACCGCACCATCACGGTCAACGGCTTCTCGAAGGCCTACTCGATGACCGGCTGGCGGCTCGGCTACTTCGCCGCGCCGGAAGAACTCGTCAGCGAGGCTGGCAAGCTCCATAGCCACTCGGTCTCCTGTGCCGTGAACTTCGTCCAGCACGCTGGCGTCGAGGCGCTCCAGAACACCGACGAGGCCGTCGCCGAGATGCGCGACGCCTTCGAGGACCGGCGCGACCTGCTCGTCGACCTGTTCGCCGAGCACGGCGTCGACGTGGCCGTCCCGGACGGCGCGTTCTACATGATGCTCCCGGTGGACGAGGACGACGCCGCCTGGTGTGAGGGCGCTATCGAGGACGCCCACGTCGCCACCGTTCCCGGCAGTGCCTTCGGCACGCCGGGCTACGCGCGGCTCTCCTACGCGGCCAGCGAAGAACGGCTTCGCGAGGGCGTCGAGCGCCTCGCGGACGCGGGCTACCTCTGACCCGGCGGCCACTCAGCAGAACCGCACACCACTGATTTCGAAACACGCTCCGCCCAACGATTCTGGCGCCTCGACCACGGTTATCTCCCAGCCGTGGGCGTTCACGATGTCATCGACGATGGCGAGGCCGAAGCCGGTCCCGGACCGCTCGGTCGAGTAGCCACGGTCGAACACGCGCTCGCACTCCGCGGGGTCGATGCCGGGCCCGTCGTCGACGACGCGAAAGCCCGAGTCGGTCGTCTCGACCCGGACGGTGACCCCCTCTCCGGCGTGCTCAACTGCGTGGTCGGGGTCTGCCCGGCTGCCCGTCGAACCGTGTTCGACGCTGTTCCGGTACAGGTTCTCGAACAGCTGTCGTAGCCGGCCGTCGTCCGCGAGGATGGGGCTGTCTGCGGGGTCGACCTCGAGGGTCGCGTCCGGGGCGTCGACCGTCACCCACGCCTGTTTCGCCACCGTCTCGAAGTCCACGAGCTCGGGGTCCTCGACATCCTGGCCGGTCCGGGCCAGCGTGAGCAGGTCGTCGACGAGTTCGGCCATCCGGTCGAGCGACGCCTCGATGCCGTCCAGTCGGTCCAGGTCGTCCGTGAGCCGGAGGAGGTCGAGGTTCCCCCGGGCGACGTTGAGCGGGTTCCGGAGGTCGTGACTGACCACCTGTGCGAACTCCGCCAGGCGCTCGTTCTGGCGCTCGAGTTCGGTCTCGTACGCCTTGCGTTCGGTGACCTCCCGGGCGACGAAGACGACGTACTCCTCGTCTATCCTTTCGAGCGGGCGGGTCCGCGCCTCGAACCAGAACGTCTCGTCCTGGAACGTCACGTCGTACTCCGTCTCCTGTTCGTCCCCGGTTGCCAGCGTCTCGTCGATGACGTCCTGAATCTCCGCGGCGGTCTCCGGCGGCAGCACTTCGTCGACCGTCATCCCGATGACGTCCTCGGGCACGTCGAAGTCCAGCACCTGCTGGTTCGTCTTTATCTCGACGTACCGGCCATCGGCGTCGTAGACGATGATGAGGTCGGGGACGGCTTCCGTGATGGCGAGCAAGCCGGCGCGGTTCGTCTCGAGGGTCTCGCCGCTGTGGGGACCGAGTACCTCGTCGACCTGTTCGCTCGCGGCCCGCCACCGTCGCCGGACCGCCCGTTCGACGGTCTGGGCGAGTGCGATGCCGACGTCGGGGCCGGTCGCACACGTCGATGTCGCCCCCGCGTCGAGGGCCGCAGCCCGTTCGTCGGCGGGAACCGCGGCGACGACCGGTGTCCCCGGCGGCAGGTCGTACACCTCGGTGACCCCGTCGAACGCCGCCACCGCGGTCGCGACGACGCAGTCCACCGCGGCGTCGATGGACCCGGGAGACGCCCGGACGGTCTGGAACCGGTCCTCGACGGTCGACGGGACCTGTCGGTCGTCGTGTTCGAGCACCAGTACACGAATCGCCGTCGGGTCCTCACGCATCGTCTCTCGTGGGTTCTTTCACGATTACCGGAGCAACGTGAAGATTCTATCGGGCGGGGCGGTCTCGGGGACTCGGTCGGGCCGGGCCAGCAGGTTCAATCGCGCAGTTTCAGGATGCGGTCGATGATGCGGCCGGTCGAGAGCAGTTCGGCCTCGTACCGTGGGTCGCGAGCCGACGCCCGGCGCACTTCGCAGTCGATGCCCCGGTTCGAGAGGGCGTCGGCGATGGCAGCCTCGTCGTGGTGCTGGTCGTGGCCCAGTACGATGTAGTCGGGGTCGATGCGTTCGATCGGGACGAAGATGTCCTCGGTGTCGCCGAGGTGTGCTTCGGTCACCATCTCGAGCGCGTCCACCATGTCGCGGCGCTGGCGGTCCGGGAGGATGGGTTTCTCCTTGTGGGTGACGTTCTCCCGGCGGGCGATGATGACGTGGAGTTCGTCACCCATCGCCGCCGCCTCCGAGAGGTAGTGGACGTGGCCGGGATGTAGGATGTCGAACGTCCCCTGTGCGATGACGGTCGTGGTGTTCCCTGTCATATCAATCTCGCAAATCCGCGTCGATGTCCGCTTGCGTGAAGTCGAAGAAGGACTCCGGGTCCGGCAGGTCGACGTCCAGTACCGGGAGGTCGCGCGGTTCACCCTCCTGGTCGAACGCCCGCCAGTCGTCCGGGCCGTAGGGTGCGCCCATGATGATGTGCGCGGTGCCCTGGCCGAACGTCGCGATGTCGGCGTCGCTCGGTCGCAAGACGCCGTTGGGATGCGAGTGGATGCTCCCGAGGGCTCGCATGTCGTTCGGAATCATGTTGGAGTCCAGGGTCGCACTCACCGGGTTCGAGGTCGTTCCCGGGATGACGAGCACGTCGGTGACGACGTGGCCGTCCGTGTCGAGGCCGAGTTTCCTCGCGTCGGTCCCCCGGAGCATGCCCATGTACTCGTTCGGGTGTGTGTCCTCCGCGGCCTCCAGCGCGAACTCGATGGTGTCCCGGGCGATGCCCACGACTGCCTTGCGCTTGAAGAACCGGTCGAACAGTCCCATGCCCGACCCTCGCGCCTCGTCGGTGCTAAACGTTCCGAAAGCCGCGCTCGTCTTGACAAGCGTTATACCCGGTCGTTCCAAACGAACCCGTAACGATGACATCCGACTCTGTCGGCGACGCCGCCGACGACGACGGGGGCGACACCGTCGTGTACGACCTGGCTCCCGATTGTACCGTCGAGGACGTCGAGGAGGACACGCCCTACCTCGCGACCGTCAACGGTATCGTCGAATATGGCGTCTTCGTCGACCTCTCCGATTCCGTCTCCGGACTCGTCCACGAGTCCAATCTCAGTGGTACCTTCGCGGTCGGCGACGAACTCGTCGTCGTCCTCGAGAACGTCCGAGAGGACGGTGACATGTCGTTCGAGACGCTCGACCTCGACGACTACACCGTCGAATCCGTCACTCACGAGTACCGCCCGACCGCGACGACCGCCCTCGACGCGAGTCTCGGCGAACAGGTGCACGTCGAAGGCGTCGTCACGCAAATCAAACAGACCGGCGGCCCGACCATCTTCCAGGTACGCGACGAACACGGCGTCGTCCCGGCCGCGGCGTTCGAGTCCGCGGGCGTCCGCGCTTACCCCGACGTCGAAGTGGACGACGTGGTCCGCGTCACCGGTATCGCCGAGACCCGCGAGGACGCGACCCAGCTCGAAGTCGGCAGCCTGACCCGCCTCGACGGCGAGGAGGCCGCCGCGGTCCAGACCCGTCTCGAGGACGCCCTCGAGACGTGGGCCGAACCCCACGAGGTCGAGCCACTCGTCGAGTGGGAGGCGTTCGAAAAGCTCCGGGACGACCTCCGCGACGTCGCTCGCCTGCTCCGCAAGACCGTCATCGAGGGGCGTCCCATCCGCGTCCGCCACCACGCCGACGGCGACGGGATGTGCGCCTCGGTCCCGGTCCAGAAGGCCATCGAGCGGTTCATCGCCGAGGTCCACGAGGACCCCGAGGCCCCACGCCACCTGTTCAAGCGCCTCCCCTCGAAGGCACCGTTCTACGAGATGGAAGACGCCACCCGTGACCTGAACTACGCGCTGGAGGACCGCGCGAAGCACGGCCAGAAGCTCCCGCTCGTCCTCATGCTCGACAACGGGTCGACCGAGGAGGACGTGCCGGCGTACCAGACGCTCGCACACTACGACATCCCCATCGTCGCGGTCGACCACCACCACCCCGACCCGGAGGCCGTCGAACCGCTCCTCGCGGAACACGTCAACCCGTACACCTACGGCGAGGACTACCGCATCACGACCGGCATGATGTGTGTCGAACTCGCGCGGATGATCTACCCCGAGATGACCGACGAGATTCGCCACGTCCCCGCCGTCGCCGGTCTCGCAGACCGCTCGAAGGCGGAGGTCATGGAGGACTACCTCGCGCTCGCCGACGAGGAGGGCTACACCGAGGACGACCTGCGCGACATCAGCGAAGCGCTCGACTACGTCGCTCACTGGCTGCGCTACGACTCCGGTCGCCACCTCATCAACGACGTCATCAACGTCGGCTGTGACGACCGCGACCGTCACGAGGAACTCGTCGACTTCCTGGCCGAGCGCGCTCGCGCCGAGGTCGACGACCAGCTAGACGCCGCGATGTCCCACCTCGAACACGAGGACCTCGACAACGGCGCACACCTCTACCGCATCGACGTGGAGAACTACGCCCACCGGTTCACCTACCCTGCGCCGGGGAAGACCACGGGCGAGATTCACGACCGCAAGGTGAAAGAGACGGGCGACCCCGTCATCACCATCGGGTACGGTCCCGACTTCGCGGTGCTGCGCTCGGACGGCGTTCGTCTGGACATCCCGCGGATGGTCACCGAACTCGACGAGGAGATCGTCGGCGGTGGCGTCTCCGGTGGCGGTCACCTCGTCGTCGGCTCCATCAAGTTCGTGAAGGGCCGCCGCGAGGAGGTCATCGACGCGCTGGTCGAGAAGATGGCCGAGGCCGACATCGACGAGGACGTCTCCTCCATGTCGGCGCTGTCGGACGACTGAACGAGCCCACACCGCCGACCGGGACCGCCCTCTCTCTTCTCACCTGACTGCTATCTCGAACCGTGCACCACCGGTGGTACTCTCGGTGAGACGCACGTCCCAGTCGTGTGCGTTGACTATCTCGCGGACGATAGCGAGACCGAACCCCGTCCCCACCTCGCCCGTCGTGTAGCCGGTTTCGAACACGCGTTCGCGCTGGGCGGGCGGGATACCGGGGCCGTCGTCCTCGACGAAGAACCCTCCCACTGCACGCCCGACGCGAACGGTCACGTCGGGACCACCGTGTTCGATGCTGTTTCGGAAGAGGTTCTCGAGCAGTCGCTGTAGTCGGTCCTGGTCGGCCACGACCGTCACGTCGCCCACGACCTCCATCGTGGCCTCGGGCGCACCGATGGACTCCCAGGCTCGCCCGGCGACCGACGCCAGCGACACCGGCTGCGGGGCGATGACTGCCCTGCCCTCTCGGGCGAGCTGGAGGACGTCGTCGATGATGGCGTCCATCCGACTCAGGGCCGAGTCGACCATGTCGAAGTTCCTGTCGGACGGGTCCTCCCGGGCCAGTGCGAGCGCGGTCGCCGCCGTCGACAGCGGCGTGCGGAGGTCGTGCGAGACCGCATTGGCGAACTGAGAGAGCCGCTCGTTCTGCCGTTCTATCTCCTGTTCCCAGCTGTAGCGGCTGGTCATGTCCTCGACGACCACGACGACCTCCTCGACGGTGTCGGAGTGGTTCGTGACGGGGGCCGCGTTCACCAGTACCCATCGGTCACCGCGACGGGTGCTGATGCCGAGTTGGACGCCACGGACCGGTTTCCCAGTGGTGACGACACGGGCGACGGGGAGGTCGTCTGGTGGGATGGCGGTTCCCTCGATGTCGAAGAATTCGAACGCCTGCTCCTCGGGGTTCGTCTCCAGCAGGTCGTCGACGTCGGCGCCGAGTATCTCGGCACCTTGCGTGTTCACGTCGACGACCGTCCCGTCCGTGTCGAAGACGAGGACACCCACGGGACTCGCCTCGATACGCTGTTCGAGGTCGGCCTTGTGTTCTGCGAGTTCGATGACACGCTCCTTGCGGGCGTACAGCCCACCGAGGATACCGATGGTCGAGACGAGACGGACCCAGCGGTCGTCCGCTGGCTTCGGTTCGCCCATGAAGAAGGCCAGGACGGCGATGACTTCGTCGATGTCGATGATGGGGACCCCGACGGCGGCCCGGAGTCCCGCGATACGTGCCGGGCCTTCCCGCACGAAGTACGAGGGTGGCTCGGCACTGACGTCGCGAATCCACTCGACCTCGCCGGCATCCCACACTCTGCCTGGCAGTCCAACCCGTCGTGTGAACGAGGTCTGTTCGGTGACTCGCCGGAACGTCTCTATCTCGTCGCCGGTGCCGTACCAGGCCTCACTCGGCACGAGTTCTTCTTTTTCCGGGTCCACGGTCCAGACCTCCCCGTACACCCATTCGGTCGACCGACACACCAGTTCCACGGTGTCGGCGAGCGCCTGCTCGAACGACTCGGCGTCGGCGACCGCCTGGGCGACTTCGTGTAAGAGTTCGTAATCGTGTACCTTCTTCCCCCCAGTAGCCATGTCTGAGAGGAGGAATCCGAGCGGCTTGTCACGTTCGGCGTTTAACAGCGTGTCGACACATTTCCTCGAGTACTACCGAGTTGTCACACGAGCCGGTCACGTCAGTCGACGGTGAACTCGAACCGTGCGCCACCTAGCGACCCATCGGTCACACCGACTGACCAGTCGTGGGCGCGAGCGATCTCGCGGACGATGGCCAGCCCGAAGCCGGTCCCGGTCGTCCCCGTCGTGTACCCGGCTTTGAACACGTCCTCGCGGTCCTGTTCCGGGATTCCGGGACCGTCGTCCTCGACGAAGAACCCGCTTCCTGTCGTGCCGACGCGGACGGCCACCGCGTCCCCGGCGTGTTCCACCGCGTTCCGGAACAGGTTCTCCAGCAGGCGCTGGAACCGCTCTTCGTCGGCCAACAGCGTCCTGTCGGTCTCGACGGTCAAGGTCGCATCGGGCGTGTTCACGCTCGAGTTCCACGCCGCTTCGGCGACCGACTGCAGGGAGACGGGTTCCGGGTCGACGACCGTCTTCCCGCCCTGGGCCAGCGAGAGCACGTCGTCGATGATGGCGTCCATCCGTTCGAGCGCACCGTCGATTCGAGTCAGGTGCTCGCTTTCACACTCTTCCGTCGCCAGCAACAGCGAGGTCCTCGCCGTCGAGAGTGGCGTGCGGAGGTCGTGTGAGACGGCGCTCGCGAACCGAGAGAGCCGTTCGTTCTGGCGTTCTATCTCCTGTTCCCAGACGTGCTGGCTGGTGAGGTCCTCGATGGCGACGACGACCTGGTCGATGTCCCCGTGTTCGTCGTGCACCGGTGCCGCGTTCGCGATGACCCAGCGCTCGCCGGTCCGGGTGGTGATACCGCACTGGAGGCCGTGGACGCGTACATCTTCCTCGAGGACCCGTTTGACCGGGAGCACAGCGTCGTCCATCGGGTTTCCGTCCTCGTCGACGGGGTCGAGGTCGAGTGCATCACAGTCGGTCCCGATCAGGTCGTCTTTCGACCGGCCGAGTATCGCCGCTGCCTGCTCGTTCAGGTCGAGGAGGGTGCCGCCGGTGTCGAAAATCGCGATTCCGATAGGGCTGGCGTGGAAACACCGGGCGATTGTCAGGTGCTTTCGAGCGACTTCCTCGAAGTGTGACTTCTGGGCGTACATCCCACCGAGGATGGCGACGGTCCCGACGAGTGCGACCATCCGTTCCGTCCGGCCGCGGGCCTCGTCCAGAAAGAACACCAGCACAGCGACGACGGCATTGTGGTCGACGATGGGGACGCCGAGTGCGGCGCGAAAGCCCGCGCCGAGAGCGGTGTCTCTCCGTACGAACTCCTCGTCTGTGACCGACGTCACGTCTCTGACCCACACCGTGTCCTGTGTCTCCCAGACCCGGCCGGCGATACCGGTTCCCCGTTCGATAGTGTGTACGCGTGCAGCGTCCCGGAACCGCTCTACCTCGGGTCCATCCCTGGAATACGTTGGACCGAGGACGAGTTCCGTCCCCGACGGTCGCCACACTTCCCCGTACCGCCAGTCGGTGCGGCGGCAGACGATTTCGACTGTGGCCTCAAGCGCCGCATCGAGCGTCTCGGCCTCCGAGACTGCCTTTGCCACCTCGTGGACGACCGCGTACTCTCGTGCAGCCGTGGTACTCATACCGATTCAGAGGTCCCGAACGGGCTTGACCACCTCGTCACGTGTCTCGAACCTGACCCGTCGATAGAGGAGTATGGCGACGCCTCCAGCTGCGACTGGTGCAGTGGCCAACAATATCGGCGGGACCCGCTGCTTCCGGGACCAGTCGGCGTCGAAGGCGGCCGCGTAGTAGCGGCCGACCTCGTCCCCGGTGAGCACCACGGCGACCTCGCGGTTCTCGCGGAGCGAGTGACGGTTCCAGTTGACGCTGCCGACGACCACGTGGCGGCGGTCGACGACGACGCCCTTCGCGTGGACCTTCTCGAAGCGCCCATCGGGCGCGACGAGCTTCGCGTCGAGGTCGAGGTCTTCACGGGCGGCCAGGCGGTCCAGTTCGGCCGCGACGCGAGCGTTCTCCTCCTCGGCGTACCACGCACTGCTGAGGAGGATTCGGACCCGCGTCCCGTTCCGTGCGGCCGCGATGGCTGCCCGGACGAGCGGTGTCTCGACGCTCTCGACCGCCATCTGTTCGACCCTGACGGAGTGGTTCGCTCCGCGGACGAGCGCGGTGAGCCGGCGCTCGGCGTTGTCCGGCGCGACGAGGACCCTGACCCGGTCGACGGAGACCGTCTCTGCGTCGATGCGGCTGGGATAGTCACCTGTCGCGGGCGCAGCCGGAACCGTGGTCACGCCGTCGCGGACCGCGTGCCAGGGAATCGTGTCGTGGGCCGACCAGTCGGCCTCGAACACCCGCGCGAGCGAGTCCGCCGAAGCACCGCGGAGTTCGACGCCCCAGCCGCGGTTCGCGCGGCCGCCGCTCCCCGACGGTTTCCAGTTCTCGGTGAGGACGAGCGCCCGGTCGTCCGCCACGGCGTACTTGGCGTGGTGGAAGTCGTATCGGGCCGCGGGACCACCCAGGACCCTGACTGCGACACCGGCACGGCCGAGCCGGTCGAGGCGCGCGACCTGTTGCTCGCTCGTGCCCCCGACCGGCCCACCGTCGACGAGGACGCGAACGGCCACGCCGCGCTGGGCGGCCGCGACGAGCGCGTCAGTCACCCTGACCGACGTGAACGTGTAGCCGGCGAGCACGACGCGCTCGTCGGCGGCTCGAATCGCGTCGAGCGGGACGCGAGTATCGGGAGTGACGAACGCCCGGACGGTCGTCGCCCCGGTGGTCGCTGGCGCGAAGTCGGTCGCCCCGTACGGCACCCAGCGGTCACCGGTCCACGTCTCGGCGGACGGGGCTCGCGCGTATCCGAAACGATGGACCACGCGGTCGCCGCGGGCGAGGACGAGCGTCTCGCCACTATTCGCCAGCGCGGGGAAGTCGGGAACCGTGAGCGGTCGGTCGGCGACGTCCGGGCGGACCGCTTCCGGGTCGGCGGTGAAGACCACCCGTCCCGAGACGGTGACGTTCGGAAGGGCCGCAGTCGCCTCGTCGTCGCCGATGCTCCACCCGGTGAGGTTCGTTCGCTCCGGGAACGTGACGACGACGTACTCCCCGCGCTCGCCCGCCGTCGCTGGATTGGGCGCGACGGCGACGATACGCGGAGCAGAATCGTTGGCCGGGGCGCTCGGTGACGTCGTGACGGACACGGCGTCCGGCGAAGTGGCCCCATCGTCGCCAACCGCTGCCGTCACTCCCAGACCTGAACTGGCGAGTGCGAACAGCACGAGCACGACGAGTGCGAGCCTCCGGAACACGCAGATGCTGGCCGCTCACTGGTATAAAAAAGGTCGCGTGGAAAGCAGCGAGTCGACCGGTGTTCAGGCAGCCGTCTCCGACTCCTGCTCCTCGTCGACGACCGCGGCCTTCTGGGCCTCGTCCTGCACGAGGAACGAACGGTCGTCGCTGTAGCCGGCGACCGCGTCGAGCGCGCGCTCGGTCCCGATCTGGTTCAGCGCCCAGGCGGCGCTGGCGCGGACGGTGTCCTCCTCGTCGTCTTCGAGGACGTCCGCGAGCGGTTCGATGGCGCGAGTGTCACCGATGAGACCCAGGGCGCGGGCGGCGCGCGACCGGATGATGTGGTTCTCGACCGCCAGCTTGTTCGCGAGCGGCTGGACGGCCGCTTCGGCGCCGATCTCACCGAGTGCCTTGAACGTCACCTTCTGGAGCGCCGGGTCGGAGTCGGCGTCGACGTAGTCGAGCAGCATCTCGACGGGTTCCTCGGAGCCGATCTTGCCGAGGACGGAGATGGCCTGCTTGTCGCGGCGCTGTGCGAGGTTCTGCATCGGTTCGATGGCCTCCTCCGGGCCGAGGCGTCCGAGCGCCTCCATGCAGTGCTCTTGCATGAAGTCGGACTCGAACATGTCGAGGCCGATGAGGATCTTCTCGGGCTCCATGTCACGCTCGAACACCTTGATGGCGTGCCACTCCGGCGGATAGTCCTTGCGGTGGTCGAGGACGTCGTAGAAGCCGTGGAAGTCGAGTTGCTCGCGCACGCTCAGGTCGTCCCACTCTTCGGCGTCTTCGAGGTCCGAGAGCAGCGTCTGGCTCGCGTCGAGCAAGGATTCGATGGTCGCTGCGTCGTCGTCGGGGTCGAGCGCGAGTCCCTCGACCGCGTCGATGGCGTCGCCCAGGGCGTCGGCCGCGTCGTCGACACTGCCGACCGTCGCGTCCACGTCGAGTTCGTCGGTCGCGAGGAAGGAGTCGACGGCGTCGACGACCTCGGACTCGCCGGTCTCCGTCCAGCGCGTGTCCTCGATGGTCGACTTGGCCTCCTCGATGTCGTCGACGACCTCCTCGGCGTACGGGCCGCGCGAGTCCTCGAGTTCGTCGCGCAGGTCCGAGAGGCGGGACTCCAGCTCGTCGGCCGGGTCCTCCTCGTCGTCGTCCTCCGGTTCGGGGAGGTCGGCGGCTTCGAGGTCGGCCGCCACGGCGTCGAGGTCGCTCTCGACGTCGTCGAGGTCGGCTTCGGTCTCGGCGGATTCGAGGTCCTCGGCGATTGCCTCGAGGCGCTCGGAAAGCGACTCGACGCTCACGTCCTCGGACTCGGACTGGGCGTCGGCATCGGCATCGGATTCGTTCTCACTCATGATTGGCCCCCGTTGCCGTCACGTTCATGCGGGAAACTCGGACCAGCGTGTTCCTAAGCGTTTCCATACCATTTCGCCAGCACCCGCCCCCCGCGCCAGTAGAACCAGGGCCCCGCCAGCAGGTAGGCGAGAGCCAGTGTGAGGATGGCCCACGGGAACGTACGGCCGTAAAAATAGGGGAACAACACGGCGAGCCCGTGGACGACGCCCATCAGGAGCGCGTCGCGCGCCAGCAGGTCGGGGTACCGGATGGTCGAAACCATCAGGTAGACGAACACGGCCGTGCCCGCGAGCAAGAGCGTGGCGTCGGTGATGCCACAGAGGACCGCTGCCGAGAGGATAGTCGCCGCGAGCGTCGTGGGCACGCCCTCGGTGAACTCGTCGGCCGTGTCGTAGGCGGTGTACATGCCGAGTCGGACGACACCCATCGCGACGAACAGCGCCGGGACGCTGAGCGCCGCGACCGTCCGCACAGTGAGGTCGCCGAACGAGATCGGCCACGAGGCCGTCGCGGCCGCGTAGACGAGGACCGCAGGCGCGACCGAGAAGGAAGCCACGTCCGCGAGCGAATCCAGGTAGGGACCGACTTTCGACCCGCCCGAATACCGCGCGACCACGCCGTCGAGGCCGTCGGCGATGCCCGCCAGCAAGACGAGTCTCGCGGCCAACTCCACGTCCTGGAACGCGACGACGACAGCCACGAATCCCAGCGACGCGTTCGCGGTCGTCACCACGTCCGCGAGACTCAGTCGGCCGACGAACCGGGGCAACATATCACCCCGGTTGGCTTGCCCCGTTTTACGCTCTTTCGGTCTCGGGCCGCTCGCGGTCGAACCGGCAGCGAGTCCGACCCACCGCCAGTGCGACTGGCACACAGCACGGCGGCGGTTCTCACCTGTCGGGCATCGACCGGGGTGCATATATTAGAGAGTTCCCAACGGCCGCGTATGAAGCGCCGTACGTTCCTCGCTGCGGTGAGCGGTTCGACACTCGCCGGCCTGACCGGTTGCCTCGCCGTCGGTTCGACCTCGCGACTCAACTGCGCCGACGGGTGCGACATCGGGATGGCAGCGAGCGCGTTCCGACCGAGCGAATTCACCGTCAGCGTGGGCGACACCGTCACCTGGAAGAACACCTCCAGCAAGGCCCACACCGTCACCGCCTACGAGGAAGCCATCCCCGACGAGGCCGCATACTTCGCCTCCGGGGGATACGAGAACGAGGACGCCGCGCGTGACGCCTGGTTCGGCGAACGTGGTGGCGCCATCCCCTCCGGCGAATCGTTCTCGCACACGTTCGAGGTCCCCGGGACGTACAACTACGTCTGCATCCCGCACGAACGCGGCGGCATGGCTGGCCGGGTTATCGTCGAAAAATAATCCGTCGGCGACTCGCGTCGCGACTTACTCTTCGTCGTCTTCGGACTCGTCGGCCTCGGCCGCTGCCTCGGCGTCCTCGTCCTCGACGTCGACTGCGACGTCTTCCTCGTCGACGTCGACGGCAGTCTCTTCCTCGGCCGCGACCTCTTCGGGGCGCGCTTCGAGGGTCGCCTTCTGAATCTCGACCCGGCGGAGCGGGTAGATGGTCTTCGCCTCGCCGTAGATGGCCGAGCTGAGTCGACCCTCCACGATGGAGTCGATGAGGTCGTCGAACGTGTGCTCACGCGCGTTCTCGCGGACGAGCTTGATCATCCGCTTGCGGATGGCACGCTCCTGGCTGTGGTCGGCCTTCTTCGTGGTGAACGCGACGGGCTGAATCTGGACGCGGTAGTCGTCCTTCGTCAGCACGGTGATGTGGGCGTCGATCTTGGACGCGCCACGACGGACGAGACTACGGAGGTAGTCACGCGTCAGCTCGTGCTGGACGAACTCGGTGTACGCGGCGTCGCTGCCGACGTCGGTCACCTTGAACTTGAGCTTCGTGTTGTTCTCGCTCGCGTTGTTGGTGAGGTCACCGAGGGTAGTTTCGATGGTGCGGTCGAGCACCTTCTCCGGTTCGTCTGCGGGTGTGGTACCGAGCTCCTCCCGGTCGAACTGCTCCGGGGCGTGCAGCGTGTACCACCGCTTCTCTTGTTTCTTGCGGGAAACGGATCGTTCGCTCATGATTTGTGTGTAGTCTGTTGCTCTGCGTGCTGTACCACTCGTGACGCGACGTCGACGTTCACGACGTAATCGTCCACGGTCGAGTGCAGGCCGCCGGTCGTCTCCCGCTCGATGTGGGTGACGACGGTGCCGTCTTCGACCCTCGTCTGCATCTCGTCGGTGTTGTCCGGCCGAACCGCAGCCGCCACCAACTCGGGGCGGTCGTGCTCGGTCCGAATCGTCGCGCGTCGTGTCATAGTGCCTCCCTGAAGGCGGTGATGAACTGTTTCGTCTCGCACTCGAAGGTCGCGTACGCCGTCCGCGGGGTGCCGTCGGCCGCACCGCCAGTCTGCGTGACGGTCCGTGCCACGACGCCCGCGAGGTCGCGGTCGTCTACGGCCGCGGCCGCGGCTTCGTCGTCGCTGACGACCAGCACGACGGGTTCCGGCGACCGGAAGTCACGCACCAGTCTGGCAGCGACCTGCACCGGCGCGTCGTCCACGCGCGCGACGAACAATCCACCGTAGCGGTGTGTCGTCGCCTCGCGGACCGCCGTGTGGGCCGCGTGAGCCGTCTCGCGCCACGCGTCCAGCGCGCCCTCGCGAACGTCGTGCCCGAGCGCCAGCGCCACGCCCGTGCCGGGCGCACCCACTGCCGCACAGTCGAGCACGTCCGCGAGGCCGCCGACCGTGGCGAACCGACCGTCGGGCGTGGTGTAGGGCCGGAGCGCCCGTCCGAGGACGTCCCCGGCCCGCGTCGTGGCGTCGTCCGCACCGACCGTCTCGACCGCGACCAGCGACGCCAGCGTGCGCCGCGAATCGTCGTCTACCTGCGTCTCGGCGTCCGGTGTCGTCTCGTCCGTGAGGTCGAGGTCGGCAACGAGTTCGTCTGCGACTGCACGCTCGCCCGAGAAGGGCGCGTGCACTAACGTCGAGGCTGCAAGTCCGTCTGCCACGTCGTCGGTCGGAATCGCCACACCGGGACGGCGGACCAGTCGCCCGCTCGTCTCGGCGGCGTCCACGAGTCCTTCGGTCGCACCCGCGCCGGGCGTCACGCCCGCCGCGACGGCCCCGGCCAGTGCCAGGACCGAATCCGGTGTGCCACCGAGGTCGCCCGCCAGCCGCCACGCGGCCACGCTCGCCGGTTCGTCCGCGGGGTCGAGGTGATGTGCCTCGGCCTCGGACGACCCGACGACCAGCACGGTCGTCTCGGCGTCTTCTGCGACTCGCGCCACCCGCTCCGTGCGTTCGTCGACCGTCCGGCCGACGCTCACCTGGAACGGCGTCCCGGCGTCACCCAGCGCTCTCGCGACTAACCCTGCGGCGGCGACTGCGTCTCCGTCTGCGCGGGCGACGACGTGGACGAACGAGGCCCGCTCCAGCGCCCCAGCGATGTCACTGGTGGCGTCGGCGGCCCCGTCGGCGGTGCGACTCGAGTGCGACATTCAGTTCGACTTAGCCTTCGAGGAGTTCCGCGGCGTCTTCGTAGGAGTACTCGAAGTCGGCGTCCAGCTCGTCACCGCGATAGTACGAGACGAGGCGGCGGACCTTCGACTCCGTGTTCTGGAGTGCGCGCTTGTTCTGGAAGTCCTGCTGGTTCTCCTCCATGTGTGCGCGGAGGCGAACAGCACGCTCCATCAGGTTGCGCAGGTCTTCGGGCAGGTCAGGGGTGGCGTCGTTCTCTTCGAGGATCTCGGTGACCTTCTTGCCCGTCGCCAGCTTGACGTTGGGGACGGGTGTGCCGGTCACGCCCTCGTCGCGCAGCTTCATACCGATCTGCGACGGGTCGTAGCCCTGCTCTGCCAGTTCGACGACGCGCTCTTCGATCTTCTCGGCGTCGACGTCACTCCACTCCGGGGGTTCCTCCGTCACGGGTCGGTCCGAACCGGACTTGCCGCGACGGCGAGTGTGCATTCTGGCCATTGGTAGATGATAGGAACAACAGACCGCGAAAGACGTGTGAATCCGACAGAGACAGCTGTCCCTGTCGGGAGCACCTCCGTAATCCCAAGCCGGCGGAAGCCCACCGGCGAGTCAGATTTACGGCCGTGCTGTTCCCGAATGTTCGTTGCCTGGTGCGCCTCTAAAGGGTTTCTACTCGCCCGCGAGAGACACCACCGTTTCGTGTGAAGCTGCGACACGGGACACGGTGCCGTCACCGACTCGTTTCGAGGGGTTTATCAATACCCCCCGACAACGATTGAATGCGTTCGAGGGCTCGTAGATCAGAGGTAGATCACTCCCTTGGCATGGGAGAGGCCCCGGGTTCAAATCCCGGCGAGTCCACTCAATTCTCGCGACGCTAACCGACGAGCGAAGCGAGTCGCAAGCGTCGCGAGTTGAGAACGTCGAGACGGGATTTGAAGCCCTGTGAGTCGCAGCCCGCGCAGCGGAACGAAGTGAAGCGAGCAGGACCGTCTCACAATGGGTTCACAATCCCGGCGAGTCCACTTCCTTCCCTCGTTTCACTCGGTCAGTCAGTGGACTCGCCGTAGTCCCACTCGCTCGCTTCGCTCGCTCGAGGGACTCCCGGCGAGTCCTGTTTTGTGTTTGGTTCAACTCGCGACGAGCTGGCCGAGTACTACGGCGGCACCGACTCGGACGACGAGCCCCGATAGCGGGGCACTGGAGAGTGGCAACACTCTCTCGACTCCTCTTTTTCGGCGTATTCTGCTCGTTTCAGCCCCTTCTGAGCCATGACCATGACCTCGGCGCGGGTAGGCCAGGGCACAGACCGCCGTGCCCTGGCCACCCGAACCGGAAATCGGAATTCCGGTTTCCCGTTAGAACGTGTGGCAAAGGCGCACCTATTGAAATTACACGGCCGCCCTCGTGGTGGCGCACGTGAATCGCACCCCCTTGGGGTGCGCGCGAAAAAATTCCATATCCCGCACTTTTCTCTGTAATTAGTAGTTCGTTAGTCGGAATGAGATTTGTGAATATTTATGAGAGTCGAAATATCGTTATTGCGTAAGACTATGCCCAACTCGACGACTGGAATCCCTCCAGATTTTTTCACGACAGCCGCCCAGGAGTGTAATTCTTGCGGAGTTCCAGATTCTACAGTCGTTGGCGTTCTTGTTTCTTTTCTTGCTGCGGTTCTGGTCTATGCAGCGAAACAGAATTGGGAAAGACGTAAACTGAAGAGAGCGTTGGTCACCGAGATTCAAGAGATGGAAGGGATTGAATCCTGTGCAAAGCAAATGAATCGGGTCAGTTCTCCACCGACCCGACAGCTCTCTGAGGATGATGTTCCAAGTCCTGGTTCGATACCGACGACAATTTATGAATCGAATGCACTCGACATAGGTTTACTCGGCGGGTTCAGTAACGATGACTCAGAGTTAGTAGAATTCGTTGAGTTGTATTCTCAAGTGCTACGGTATAAGGCGATTATAGCCGACATCAGATCCGGTGGAGAGACTTCAAACTCGGACCAAGAGGACTTGTACGATAATATCGGCGATGTAAGCGAAAAGAGAGATGACTTATTGGAAAAGTATGGGTAGCTGGCAAATAGGGTTGACACAAGAACTTTGTGTTCTTGGAAATGAAGTTCGGCCATGAGAGAACGTAATTTACACATCGACTTTGGTGCTGGTTTATGTGGGGGTGAGAGACGTGTCTGCTACTGATTTCTTAGACGTGATGGACAATGAGTTCTCGAATAGGCGTGACTTCATTTTACACCTCGAGGATTGTTTCGACTTCAGGTCTTTGAAGGACGAATTTAATATCGTTGCCTCAGTAAATAACCTTCCGACGAAAGACCGGTTTAAGCAAGAACTGAGTTCTCACTTCGAGATTTTTGACTCAACGGGCGATTTGTTATTATTGACAACCTCGGTAGATGAGGAACCGGTATCTTCGTATCTGTATCTTGATGAAGATTTCCCAGTCTTCTTTACTACGGCCAATAAGACTGATCAGCTCCCACCCACAATCTGGGATTTCCTTCAGACTACTCAGGATGTGGGGCGGTTGACTCTTCCAAAGAGACGAATCGACGCCATTAGAAAGGATTTGGTAGCTCGTTATGACCAACTCTCTATTCCTTACTTTAGCGCTCGCAGATCTTTGGACTCGAATATAGATGCTCGAAGGAGGCCAAAAGTTGAACGTTCAATTCAATATCGTGCACGTGATGGATTAGAGACTTACAGGGAGATGCGTTTTAATTACGGCATTCTCCCAAAAATAATGGTCTTCCAGCGCCCAAACCATTTCAAATTCCGGGTGAAGCAAGAAGGCGTCTTTATCCATGTTAGCGGTAGCATCATTGACCTCTGGACCTCGCTGACGAACGAATTCAAACGTGCAAGGGAAATTAAAAAATATTCAAACACTGGAAACTACGGCGAAGTTCGTTCATTCTTCGATGACCATGACTTCCAAATTAGTTCACCTTGGGCAATTGAAGTGAAAGACGGCATTCAGAAAGAGCCATTAGAAAATTTCAAACCGCATATCGAGGAGAAATTTTGGGAATTCAGTGTATCTGAGTTCAACTCTCATCTACAAGTTCCGCATTTTGAAGCAGAACTCATTGATAACCACTATCATGAACGGTTGAATCTCGCCTCTAAAAACGACACAATAAGAGTGTATCCACGTGAGAAGACTGACATCGACCAGTCTATCCGAATTTTCAACTTTATGAGTGATCACTTTGATTCTGAGTGTATCGCGCGTGAGGTAGTATGAAAGATCCAGAGCCATTTGACGAGAATGACTGGATTAAGAATGAACTGGGTAAGGGTGACCAAGAGAGATTTAATAAACTATTTGATAAAAAATATCGAGAAATAAAAAAGGAAGACGCAATTCAGGGAGTAAAAAATTCCTTCGAGCAGTCTGGACTACCACACTATCGTTTATTCAAAGCGGTTGTCGACGGCTTTTCACCGGATTCTCGGGCAGAAGGGAGTGCATCTGGATTCGAGACCCGTGTGGTTAACCCTCTGTATGAGCGCGGTCAAACAGCTGCTGAGATTTTATTGGCTAAACCCCAACCGGGATCTTCAAGCGTTCATATCTGCTTTGTATCATGTGAAATTGGTGGAGAAAATTCGCAAGAGTGGAGGCAAGATATTAACCAAGTTCAAGATGTACTCGAATCAAGCGATAACAGGCAGCATCTAAAGGAACAGATTCAGTGTGACGATCTGGACATTCGGACTGTCCAGTATCTCACTGTTTCTCGCGATCGGGACCTGTTTGATATCGATATGGACGTAATGAAAGCAGGTACGAATCCTGAGAATTATGCTCTCTGGGAATTTGTAGAGATTGAACTTCCTGAGACAGAAGAAGAGAAGGAAGAAAACGAGACCATTAGACACTATGATGGCGAGGTCGCCCATCCCGATCTCGCAAGGGTCGGTGAGGAAGGAATTGATTATTCACTCGTCCAGAATGACGATATTCGATACTCATTGACTACACACCCAATATATCCAATCGGTATAATATGTTTGGAGATTTATACTAGTAACCAAGGTCATGATGATTTCCCTAAACAATTTTATAGGGAGGAATTTGTCGAAGAATATAAAAATAAGATTTATCTTGGTCAGGTAACCGAGGAGATTGAACATATAATACAAGGAAAAGTTGCTGAGCTTTTGACTCTGGCAGTTGATTCTAATATGCTAGATGATGATGATGATGACTTGGAACGAGATTACAAGATAAAGTGGCCCTCTGATGATGCAGGAGATGTCAAAGAAATGGTGAAGTCGAAATATTATAAACACAATGCAAGTGACAAGAGGGGTGAATTAGCATTTGAACGCGCTCGTGAGAATTTCCAAAAAGAAGAGCAGTCCTTAGACGAGTACATGAGCGACTCATCTGAATAACCTACATTGAGAAACTCGATTCCATTTTAGCAATAATTCGTTCTCCGAACTCAGTCCGTTACATCTGAAACGCTGATTTTTGCCTTTCTACTTCCCCGATGACCACCTGTCCCTGACCACCGCATCAGCGGCATCTTACTCGCCCGTCGCATCCTCACATCGACAATCCTGGCACTCGACCCTGACCGTCGATACGGAGCGAACGCATACCAGCCACCAGCTCGCCTCAGTTTCCGATGGGCTTCCTCGTAAATCTGGAAGTACCCAGTCGAATCCACGTCACACGCCTTGATTTCGACAGGCGTCCCGTTCTGAAAGACGACATCGTGCCAGTAGCATCGAGCAGGCTCCAGATTCCGCTTCTCGATGACGTAGTGCTCTGCGGCGGTCCCGAATCAGTTGGTCCTGTGCAGCAGAATCTACCGAACAGCCCACACCCAGTCCCTCCTCAAGCAACAACAGCCCTGTCAGCAGGCGCTAACCGCACCTCTTCAGCAATCTCCGTCTCGAAGTCGAGCACCATCGCGAGCTCGTTCCCCTCGCGCTTGACCGTCTCGAACCCGAGTCGCCGATACACCGCAATCGCAGCCTCATTATCGTCCCGAACGTGCAGCGACAGGCCATCGTAGCCCGAGTCAGCAGCGAACGCGATGGCGTGCTTGGTCAGTTCCGTCCCGATGCCACGGCCGTGGGCGTCCTGATGGACGTAGACGAGGAACTCCGGGGGGCCCTCCGCACCCGCGACGAAACCCGAATGCCCGACGACGCGGTCGCCGTCGAGGGCGACGACGTTCTGGCCTTTCTCGTGGAGTCGGTCGATCCACCGGCGGATTTCGCTCTCGCCGATGGGTGGCAGGCCCATCGAGCGGTGTTCCGGCGCGTAGTCGGTGTACATCTCGACCAGGGGGTCGACGAACTCGTCGGTCAGGGGGACGACGAGCAGCGAGTTTCCGTGTTTGTCCACGAACCGCGGGCACCGCGGCGGACAGAACGGGGTTCCCTCGCACTCGCCGTGGTTCCAGGCGCAGGCGGTGGTGGTGTCAGGCTCCATGCGGGCTCTCGTCCTGTACCTTTGCATGGAGGGGGTGTATCGATATTGCAGCCTATACGCGGCATTTATATAGTGGGCGGCGAACATGCAGACCCAGGCGGCCACGGCCGGCACTCGCTCCGAAACCTGCAGCGTCGATGATTCCACGACACGGGAGCGACCGCCAACAGTTATCACACCACGGCCCGCACTGAAAACCATGGACGACGAGACATACGACGAGCTCGTACAGTCGGTGACTCCCCGGGAGACCGTCGGCGGCGTCAAGACCTACCAGAACACGGTGGCGATGGCGTGTCCAGCCTGCGAGGAGCCGTTCGACGACCTGGTGGTGTGTGAAGACGAGTACAACAGTCTGGAACTCAGCAAGATGCTGGACCTCTGCGTGACGACACACGAGGGCGACGTCCTGCTGTTCACGCACAAGCCCTGACCACTCGCATCCCCTTCTCCGACCGCTGGCCTGAATACCGTCAGCGACGCACTCGTGAGTATGCCAGGCGAGAGCCACGACCCCACAGACATTCGGTCCATCGCGGTCCACGCCGACGACGTGCTGACGGCGCTGGAGGCGAGCGAGCAGGGGCGCGAGGCGGTCCTGCGGGTCACCGCGCCGTTCGGGGGCCGGGTCCGGGCCAGGATTCACCTCGTGCAGTCCGCCGAACCGGCAGACGACGGGAGCGGTGGTCCCGGGCCGATTCGCATCCCGCCAGGGAGACTGGTCGACGACGACGCGCCAGCGTACCCGCACGCACACGAGACGGAACCTGTGGGGGAGTACGACGTGGAGACACACCACGAGCGACACGCCAGGGCGGTCGCCGAGTGGCGCGAGGCGGTTCGGGCACATCTCGTTTCGACGGTCGACCTCGACCTGCCGAGTGGCCCACATCGCGTCGACGTGACGGTGCTCGGGTGAATCGGGTCCAGCCACGACCGACGTGACCCGTCGACACCCGGAACCGGGACCGTTTTTATACTGCCCGTGCAGGGAAGCAACATGGAACCCGACTTTGCCGCCCTGGACGAGTTCCTCGACGACGAGGGGCTCGATGGGTACGCGTTCCTCGACGACGAGTCGAACTCCAATCTCTACTACACGACCGGCTTCGGCGCGCCGGACCCGTTCTTCGCGGTGTACACACCCGACAGCACCGGTGTACTCGTCTCCTCGCTGGAGTACGGCCGCGCGAAAAAAGAGAGTCGCGCAGACGTGGTGAAACGCCACGGCGACTACGATATGCAGGCGAAGCGTCAGGAACACGGTGACGACGCCTTCTTCAAGGTCATCGGCGAGTTCCTCGCCGACCTCGGCGTCTCCTCGCTCGCCGTCGAGATGAACTTCGGCGTCGGTGCTGCCGACAAACTCCGGGAGGACGGCTTCACCGTCACACCCGACGAGGACGGTGTCGTCGGTGACATCCGCGCCGTGAAGACCGACGAAGAGGTCGACCACGTGCGCGAGGCACAGCACGCCAACGAGGCCGCGATGGCCCGCGCCGAGGAACTCATTCGCGAGGCGACCGTCGAGGACGGCGTCCTCTACCGCCCCGACGCGGACGAACCGCTCACCAGCGAGTTCGTCAAACAGGAGATCGAGATAACCCTGCTCCGCCACGACTGTTCGCTGGACGAGACCATCGTCGCCTGCGGGCAGGACGCCGCCGACCCGCACGACCGCGGCTCCGGCCCCCTCGAAGCCGACGAGTTCGTCATCGTGGACATCTTCCCGCGGCACAAGGCCTCGCGCTATCACTCCGACATGACCCGGACCTTCCTCAAGGGCGAGGCGTCCGACACCCAGCGCGAGTGGTACGAGGTGACCGACGAGGCACGGAAGGCCGCCCTCGACGCCGTCGAACCGGGCACGACCGGTGAGGAAGTCAATCAGGCGGTCGTCGACGTGTACCAGGAGGCGGGCTACCCGACCATCTTCACCGACCCGAAGACCGAGACCGGGTTCATCCACTCGACCGGCCACGGTGTCGGCCTGGACGTCCACGAGGGGCCGTCCATCAGCCACCGCGGCGAGGAGCTGGAACCGGGGCACGTCATCACCATCGAGCCCGGCCTGTACGACCCCGACGTCGGTGGCGTCCGCATCGAGGACATCGTCGTCGTCACCGAGGACGGGTACGAGAACCTCACCGACTACCCCATCGAACTCGTCGTCGACTGACCGCCCCCTGTCGGGACCAGCGACGGACCCCTGACGACGGGGGTACCCGAGACCCCGGTATTTTTGTAGGAACCCGAAGAGTGCCAGCTATGGGCAGGGATGGCGAGCCTGACTATCAAGGCCAGACACGCGAGGAGCACGTCGGGACCACCGAATCGAATCGACAGCAGACGACGTGGTCCGGACCGCGGACCCGCCGCAGGTTCGTGACCGCGACGGCTGGTGCCAGCATCACGTTGCTCGCGGGCTGCGGTGGAAACGGCGATGCCGACGGTCCGGCCGGGACCGCTGGCTCGGCGGCGAACGGTGAACCGGCCGACTCGACCGGCTTCGGTGAAGGTGGCTACGGGGACGGCGGATACGGACTCTAACCATGACGAAAGAGACAGCTAACCACGGGTACGGACAGCCCGAGAAGGGCGACGAGAACTGGCACGAACCGCTGAACGAGAACTTCGACAGACTGGACGTCGACGTCGTCCTGAAGGGTGCACACGCAGACAGACCGGGGAATCCACCCGAGGACACCTGGTTCCTCGCGACCGACCGGAAGCAACTCTCGCACTACGACGGCTCGTCGTGGCGCGTCGTCGGCGGTGTCGGGACCGCTGACGACCCCGTCCCGAGCGCACACTACCGGGAGTTGTCGGCGGACGTCGCGAAGGTCCGCGGCTCACGCGTCCAGACGTGGGTCTCTCAGGACATCGTCAGCATCGAGGGTGAAGGCAGCAGCGAGGTGACGGTCTCGATATCGCTCGACGACCTGTTCACCACCTACCTTCGGAAGTCGAAGAAACGGGCGTTCACTGACGTCCGCATCAGCGCGGTCGGTAGCGACGGGCAACCGCTGTACGCCCGCTGGGAACTGTTCGTCATGCGAACCAGTACGCGCAACTACTACGTCGACACGTTCGAACAGGCCGCGAAAGGGCCACGCCCGTTCGACTTCGAGGTCACCGACGGAGGGGACATCGTCGTGACGTTGCGGGCGAAGGGACCAATCGAGGAGATCGACGTCGAGGTCCCGCGGGGCTATAACCCGCGTGAGTTCTCGATATAGCCTGGCGGGACGACCAGCACAGAGAGGACAGCCCGCGAAGCCATTATCAAGGCTTAAAACCTCCCTCGCGGTAGGGACAGGTATCAACATGGACCTGCGCGTATTCACCCCGGGCGGTGCGTTCAACTGGCTCATCATCGTCATCCTGTTCCTCGTCGTGCTCACGACAGGGCTGTTCATGTACGCTGGCTGGATCTGACGCCGACCGAACTCCTTTTCAGAACCCGTGAGCTACCCGAATGCGATGACGACACTGGTCGTCGGTGCCGGGGCGATGGGCCGCTGGGTCGCCGAGACGGTGCCCGGTGACGTCGCGTTCGCCGACACCGACCCGGCAGCCGCAGAAGCGGCAGCTGCTGCCGTCGGCGGCCGACCGGTGGCGCTCGACACCGAGGAGACGTTCGAGGCGGTCTGTCTCGCCGTCCCGATGACGGTCGTCGCCGACGCCATCGCTGCACACGCGACCAGGGCAGAACGCGCGATATACGACGTGACGGGCGAGATGGCGACGCCAATCGAGGCGATGCGAGAACACGCTCCCGACACGGAGCGAGTGAGCTTCCACCCGCTGTTCGCACCCCAGAACGCACCCGGTACCGTCGCCGTGGTCGCCGACGCCGCCGGCCCGGTGACAGACCGGGTCCGCACCGCGATGGCCGCTGCCGGTAACGACGTGTTCGAGACCACGGCGGCGGAACACGACGAGGCGATGCGGTCGGTACAGGCCAAGGCGCACGCCGCAGTGCTCGCGTACGGCCTCGCAGCCGACGACGTCGACGACCGGTTCCACACGCCGGTTTCGGCCACACTGGACGACCTCGTCGGACAGGTGACCGGTGGCGAAGAACACGTCTACGAGAGCATCCAGCGCGTGTTCGGTGGCGCAACCGAGGTCGCAGACGCAGCCCGTCGACTCGCGGATGCCGCCGATTCAGACGCCGCCGACGGCGCGTTCGCCGCGCTCTATCGTGAGGCCGGGCGACGGCATCACGGACGCGACCAGCGCGGCGACGACGACCAGTCGACAGACACCGAGGAGACACACGAATGAGCCAACGAGACGACATCGTCGCGAACGCGAAGTACCTCAAGAACGTCAGACCGATCGACCCGGAGGAGGTCTGTGAGTACGTCGAGGGACACCCACACCCAGCAGTCGTCCGCCAGACCCTCCGCGACGAGGCGCTCTCGCTCGGTCTCGTCGAGCGCCCCGACGGGACGTTCGCGCCAGTCCCAGAGGACCCGGTTACGACGACGGTCGAGACGGTCGAGGCGCTCCCGAACGTGTACGACGAGGTGCTCCGGGACATGCTCGTCGAGCGCTTCGGCCTCGACTGGGCCGAAGGTGACTCCGGTGAGACGCTCCGGACAGCCATCCGGCGGCTCAAGGACGACTACTACCGCCGCCGGAACGTCGAGTACGACGAGGTGGCCTCCCTGGGCTACGCCATCTACCACCTGTCCGACTTCTACGCCGCGGTACAGTACGTCCTGAACGACCTCGTCGCGAAGCGTCTGCTGGGGCGAGAACTGCGCGTCCTCGACGTCGGTGCGGGCGTCGGCGGCCCCGCACTCGGCCTCCACGACTTCCTGCCCGAGGAGACACTGGTCGACTACCACGCGGTCGAGCCCTCGGCGGCGACCGGGGTGCTCACACACCTGCTCGAATGCACCGCGCCGAGTTTCCACACCCGCATCACGCAGACGACCGCGGAGGCGTTCGAGCCCGAGGGCGAGTACGACCTCGTCCTGTTCGGGAACGTGCTCAACGAACTCGACGACCCCGAAGCCATGGTCCGGAAATATCTGCAACACCTCGCCGAGGACGGGTCGGTGCTCGCACTCGCACCCGCCGACAAGAACACCAGCATCGGCCTCCGGCAAGTCGAGCGTGCCGTGACCGACGAGGCGACCGTCTACTCCCCCACGGTTCGGCTCTGGCCCGGCCACGAGCCCAGCGACCGCGGCTGGTCGTTCGATGTGCGTGAAGACCTCGCGACACCCGAGACCCAGCGACGACTCGACGAGGCGACGCCCGCGTCCGACGAGGACCACGAACCGGGTGAGTTCGTCAACGTCGACGTGCAGTTCTCCTACAGCATCCTCCGAACGGACGACAGGCGCATCCTCGAGGTGACCCCGAGCGCCGACCGGTACGCCCGGATGGCCGACATGGACGACCACGTCTCGAACCGTATCGACCTGTTGGCGGTCAAACTCTCGCACAACCTCGCCGGCGAAGACGCGAATCCCCTGTTCAAGATAGGTGACGGCTCTGAAGCCGCCGACCACTACGCCGTCGCGGTGAAGGAGACGAGTCTCAACCGGGACCTCCACGCTGCCGACTACGGCGACCTGCTCTCGTTCGAGTCCGTCCTCGCGCTCTGGAACGACGACGAAGACGCGTTCAACCTCGTCGTGGACGAGGAGACCCTCGTCGAACGGATTCCGAAGCCGGTCTGAGGTGGCTTCGGGACGCCTCGACCGTCGTGCCATCCCGAACATCGTCACCCCCGTTCTCATCCGATGAAAATCTGCGAGAGTGCCTTTTGACTCGCTTTGCAAGGTTGGGATATGCCAGTCGAGGAGCGACAACACATCAGTGACGCACCGCGAGCCACCGACGGCGACGAATGGGAGGTCTTCGTCAGGGAGACGAGTACCGGCCCGCTCCAGCACGCCGGGAGCGTCACCGCAGAGACGTGGGACCTCGCCTACGAGCAGGCGTCCGCGCTGTTCTCGTTCACCGCGACGGACCTCTGGCTCTGCCCCGCCGATGCGGTGCACCGCTTCACGCCATCGACGCTCGACGAGGCCGCCACGCTCGCGGACGACTGACGACGGAGACGACCGACGAAGACACGACCAAACGACCACGACACATGATATCCGTCTCGAAGCTACTGTGTGGGCTCGACGCCGAGGGCGACGGCCTCCGGTACGACGCCGCCGACGAATCCGACAAGGAACAGATCTCCGAGGAGAAACAGCGCAGACCGGTCGTCGTCTGGAACACGACCCGTGGCTGTAACCTCTACTGTGACCACTGTTACGCGAGTGCCTGCGACAGCGGGGCCGACGGCGAATTCTCTACGACAGAGGGCAAGCGACTGCTCGACGACCTCGCGGACTACGGCGTCCCAGTCGTGCTGTTCTCCGGCGGTGAACCCCTCGTCAGGCCTGACCTCGTCGAGCTAGTCGACTACGCGGCCGACGTGGGGCTCCGCCCGGTGCTCTCGACCAACGGCACGCTCATCACCGAGGAGCGCGCCCAACAGCTCGCCGACGCCGGGCTCGCGTACGCCGGTATCTCGGTCGACGGCATGGCCGACACGAACGACCACTTCCGTGGCAAAGACGGCGCGTTCGACGCTGCCATCCGGGGCATCGAACACTGTCTCGACGCCGGCCTCAAGACCGGCCTCCGGTACACCATCACCCAGCACAACCGCGACGACCTGCGTGACATCGTCGACCTCCTCGCAGACACCGGACTCGACCGGTTCTGCTTCTACCACCTCGCCTACGGTGGCCGCGGGGCGGACATCTCCGATACCGACCTCTCGACAGAAGCACGCCGTGAGGCTGTCCGTGAAGTGTGTGACCTCACCCGTGCCTACCACGAGGCGGGCCACGAGATAGAGACACTCCTCGTCGGAAACTACGCCGACGCAGGCTACATCACCGAGTACGCCCGTCGGGAGATGGGTGATGAACGTGCCCAGTCGGTCCGGCGGTACCTGGAGACCAACGGGGGCGACCCCGCTGGCGAACGCGTCGCCGACATCGACTACCAGGGCAACGTCCACCTCAACCAGTTCTGGCAGTCCTACAGCCTCGGCAACGTCCGTGACCGTCCCTTCGGTGCCATCTGGGAGGACGACTCCAACCCGCTCGTGAACGCGCTCCGAACCCGCGACGAGCGACTGCAAGGTCGATGCACTGATTGCCAGTACGCCGACATCTGCAAGGGTGGCTCTCCGCTCCGCTCGCTCGCGGTCCACGACGACCCGTTCGCGCCCGACCCGCAGTGCTACCTCACACCCGAGGAACGCGCACCGGACACCGGCGGCGTGCGACCAGCAGGCGCGGACTGACCGGCCAGCACGACCGACGGACGCTGTCATCGCACCCCCGGGTCCCCGAACGGTGGCCTTTTGCCGACCCCCTCCGTCGCTTCCGCCATGAGCGGTTCGCTCGAAATCCTCCTGACCAACGACGACGGAATCGACAGCCCCGGATTCCACGCCCTCTACGAGGCCCTCGGCGAAGTCGGTAACGTCACCGCGGTTGCCCCAGCCAGCGACCAGAGCGCCGTCGGGCGCTCCATCTCCAGTCGCGTCGACGTCGAAGAACACGAACTCGGGTACGCCGTCCACGGCACACCGTCGGACTGCGTGGTCGCCGGTCTCCAGTCGCTCGGGCCCGACCCCGACATCGTCGTCTCCGGGGTGAACAAAGGCGCGAACCTCGGCCACTACGTCCTCGGCCGATCCGGCACTGTCAGCGCCGCCGTCGAAGCCGCCTTCTTCGACGTGCCTGCCATCGCCGTCTCCCTGTACGTCCCCATCGACCCCGACGAGGACCGCGCCTGGTCCGAGGTCGAGGTCCCGAAAGGGGACTACGCCGAAGCGACCCGCGCCGCGACCTACCTCACCAGACACGCGCTCGGTGCCGGTGTCTTCGAACAGGTCGACTACCTCAACGTCAACGCGCCCCTCCCCGGCGACGAACCCGCGCCGCTCGAGGTCACCAATCCCTCACACATGTACGAGATGGACGCTACCGTCTCCGACGGTACCGTCTCCTTGCACGACCGCGTCTGGGAGCGCATGGCCTCCGGCGACATCCCCGACCCCGAAGGCACCGACAGGCGCGCCGTCGTCGAGGGCCGAATCAGCGTCTCCCCCCTCACCGCACCCCACACGACGGAGCACCACGAGTCACTCGACGCACTCGCCCAGACCTACCTGTCCGAGTGACCGGTGACCCGCCGAACACCCAAGGGCATTTCATCCGTGGAACCCCGACTTTCGGATATGCCCCACGTCGAAATCGAATACTGCGTTCCCTGTGGTTTCCTGAACCGCGCCGAAGACCTCCAGCACGTCCTCCTCCAGACGTTCGGCGAACAACTCGACGCCGTCACCCTTCGAACCGGCGACCACGGCATCTTCGAGGTCCGCGTCGACGGCGAAACCGTCTTCGACAAATCCGAAGACGAGTTCGACGTGGACGAGATTACGCGAACGGTCCGAGAGAAGCTGTAGGTCAGGACCGGAAGCGGGACAGAAGCGACACGAGCACCACGAACCCGACGAGTAACGCGGCTGCTGCAGCTGCGACCGGCTCGAGGCGCTCCCGCCAGATGGCGTCGTTCTGCTGTTTCACACTCTCGTTCTCGTACTGGTAGACTTCGTCTTCCGGGACGTCCCAGTACTCGACCATGATTGGTTCGTACTGTCGGTCCCAAACCTCGGTCTCACCGTCTACGGTCCCGACGAATTCGACCTGGTCCTCGATGTCCGAGTGGTTGTGAATCCATCCAGTGAACAGTCGTACCTCTCCAGCCACCTTCATGTCTGGGCCCTCGTTCAATGGAATGACGAGTGTTCGACGACTCCCATCCATCGGAACCCGTGCTTCGTACGGGTCAGAGTGCGTCTGCAGTGAGGTGACCCGGACCGTCGTGAGGTACTGGACCTGTCCCTCGTTCTGGATAGTGACCCGAGCGACGGTTGTCTCTTCACCGTCGATAGTGGCAGTATCGACCTCTACGTTCTCGATCTCCGGCAATTCGATTCCATTGGGATTCTGAGAACTGATGTTGAGAGTGTAGTTGAATCGTTCGTAATCCTCTGTAGTCGAGACTTCGAATGTATGTTTATCAACATCACCTGCCAAATAACCATTCATATTATATTTGTTCTTTATTGATTCTCCAGAAGAGATATTGAAGTTAGAATTGACTACGATTGTTCGGTCAACATAAATAAACAGACCAGACATTAGTTTTCTATCCTTATTGTTCTCTGCCAAGGTTTCAATCGTATTGTTGTTTGGATAGAACCATATTTTGTACTCTACACCATTATGTGAAACCAACGACCTTTCAATCGTGTCATTTTCCAGAATATTCCTCTCAGGTCCCCCTTGCAAACCACCTGCATTTGTGGTCATTGCAGTAACTACTAATAGACAGATAAGGAGCAGCGTTGGCTTCATATATTACACCCCCGTGCCTGAATGCAGTCTTTACTGACATTTTCAAGAATTTCCATCATTTCTTCCATCGAAATAACACCGTCGCGCCGAATTTCCTCTCGGAATTCACGAGATTCATGGAATTTTACTTCCCCAAGGGACGGAATAAATTCTTTCTTTTTCTCGCTGCCAGAAACGATCGCGATTGTTTCGACTACGTTTTCCTCGTCTTCAAACGCTGCGACAGTCAGTACTGCAGTCCCTGGCTTCGAGACCGTCCATCGAGGTTCGTACACAGTACCGTTGATGCGGATATCCTTGCGACCGGCCGCTTTCTGTGCTCTTCTGCGGTCCTCTACTGTGCGATACTGTTTCCACTCTTGCTGTGATACGACGAAGCTTCTGGTAGCGAAGTACGTCGAATCCTGCACAGTCACGTCTTCTGAGATTTCGTACTGATATAGAGTCTGCTCATAGGATGGCCGAACGACTACCTGTTTAGTTTCACCAGTGAAACGGTGCCGTGAACTCTGAGCGAACCGACTCCAGTACGATCTGGTCTCCCAGTACGGTTCTTCGCGCTCGACAACGACTGTCCGAGCTTCTGTCACGGTCTCAGTGACTTCTTTGATTACCGTATCGATGTAGCAACCTACCCGTGGATTGCATCGCTCTACCTCGACCTCTTTCTCGTGCGTTTTTGTGACCTCGACCGTCTTCTCGATCTCCTTCTCCACCGTCTTCGTCTTTCTGGTCTGATATTGGAACTGTTTCAGGGTCCGCTCTTGTGCGGGAACCGTTTTTTGTTTAGTCTCACCGGTGTATCGACCGTCACCCATCCTCGAACTGCGCCACTCGTGTCTCGTTACCGTCTCGTGTCTCGTATTGCTCTCTTGACCGGCCGCGACCCACTCAGGGAAAAGTCGAAGGAAATCTCGTCGGTCCGATTCAGATTGGAACGTCTTCCGTTCGGTCTTCGAGCCACGGACTTCCTCGAGTCTTTCGAGTTGTATTCCAGTAGCGACCTCACGTACATCCTCGATGTTGTATCCGTTGGACAAGTACTGCCGAAGCTCGGCCCTGTCGTCGACCGTCTCGTTGAGTGTGACGTTGTCGCGTCGAACACGATACGCCATGCTCTCGACGGAGATGTTCTCGTAAACCGTAGAATTTCGAACCATCAGTTCGATATCCATCGACGGTAGCGTCACTGAACTCCTGATTCTTCCGGGGTTCCGTTCGTTGACCAACACGACCTCGGGCGACACACGACCGTTTGCGAGTGCTGCAGCAGGTACCCGTATCTCCGCGATTTGTTGCTGCAGGCGGTCGGAAGTCGCATCGTGAGGGTCCTCTACTTGAGAGGAGTTAATTCGACCCTGTGAGACGATCTCGACGTACTCGGACGAAGATTGGTACAGAAGATCCACGCGGTAATCTTCTCTAGTCTTCGTGAACGCGAACGGTTCTGATCGAACTCGGAAGTGAACAGTATCTGTCGCGTTGAACGGCCCTTCGTTAATTTGGTTTACTGCCTCTATATCAGGAACAAAAAACTGGAGGAAGTCCCACCCCCGTGTACTGACTCCCCCGTTCTGGTCAGAGACGACCAGAGTCGCGTCTTCTCTCGCTCTCAACCGACCGATTGCCGGGTTCTCGTCCAATGCATCCGCACCTCCTGGCCATTCGAAATCGAGTTCAGTGTGGTCAGGGTCGAACGAACGCGTGGCATCGATTGTGTACGCCCATCGTCTCGATATCTGATTTGTCCCGTGGTCCTCGGTTGTAATGACGAGTTCGGGGTCGCTTGGTTGGACTTCAAAAGTGCTGAGATAATCTGTTGGTTGCCCTCCAGGTACATCTCCCACAATCCGGTAGTACATATCGTACTCTGAAGGAATCCATCCACTCCAGTAGCTATGGAAAGTCATTCTGTTTGATTTTCCGACATTCCTAATCTCTGTAGTACTGCTGAGCTTTTTTACCATCTTTGATGGGGCAAAGTACGCAGCGGAAACGTCCTCCGGGTCGTTCCCATTCAAATCAACTTCCACGATATGATGTGCAGTATACCGTGACGGGTCCAGTCGCCGATGGTGGGAGTCCACAGGTCCGTTCACGAACCCGGCACGGACGATTTCCACAGCACCGACGGGCGTCACTTCACGGGTCGTCGTTTTCCGCTGTCCACGACCGTCGACTGCCGTGAGCTCGACCGTATACGTTCGGTTGGGTTCTATCTGCTCGAACGTGAAACTGGACACTCTGCGTTCGCCTAATCCGGGTTGCTTGCCTCGTCGTGTTCCTTCTTCGTGGAAGACGGTTCGATTCCCGACGGTGACCGTGACTTCCATCAGGTTCCCGTAGGCGTCCGAAGCGACGATGTCGCCACTGACGTCGTTCTGGTTCCTGATGTTCAACAGTCCGATCTTCGGGGCTGGGTCGGCGACGACCGTGGTCCGCCCGCCGTCGAACGTGGCGATATCGGTCGAACCATCGGTGTACGTGACGACGGCGAACAGTTGGTGGTCGCCTGGTGCCCAGTCGAGTCTGGTCTGGTCACCGTCTCCGTGTGGACCGGTCGCGGTGTGCCAGGTGACGTTCTCGACGACCGTCATCGGTGGTGCGTTCGAAAGTCTGTAGTTCCCAATGAGGGGCACGATTCCGGTGACGACTCGTGGGCCATCCACGGTCGGGTCGTGCTGCGACGAAAGCGGGGGCCCAACAGCACCTCCACCACCGCCGCTCCCGCTGCCGTTGCCACCGCCGTTAGAAGGCGGTGTCGTGCTGTTGTTACCTGAAGGCACGGCCGGGACAGTGACTCGAAGCTGAATGGAATCAGTCGCGGACCGTCCCAGGTCGTCGTATACCACGGCACGGACGGTGTGGCGTCCATTCGTTGGGAATGCGGGGGAGATCCGGTTGGCACCTGGTGAATCGATGGACCGGGTCGCGACCAGTGACCCGTCGACGGACCACGCGACCCTGTCGAGCGAGGCAGCACCAGCAGTGGGCGTCGCAGTGAAGGTGGTCGTCTGACCTCGATGGGCCGAGCTGGGGCCGCTGAGGGACAACGATGGCCCCTGCCCGCCAGAGACAGAGACGAACAGTGTGTCTCGGCTGGTTGCGCCGTCGTCGTCGGTGACGGCGAGTGTCACTGCGAACTCACCGGTTTCGTTGACTCGGAACGCTGTCGACGCACAGTGATTACAGTCGGGGGCGAACACGACCCCACCTGGACTCCGTATCGACCACCGATACGACTGAATCGTTCCATCAGGGTCCCGGGACCCACGGGCGTCGAGTTCGACCGTCCGGCCGAACGAGACGGTCTGGTCTTGACCTGCATCGGCCAGGGGTGATTCGTTGTCGTCAGGGGCGGTCGCAGCGGCAGCGTGTCCATCTATTGGTGGAACCGCTGCGGCCAGTTGTGATGTGACGAGAACCGTCACCAGCAGCAAATTTTTCATCAGTTTACACGCGGAATTAGATTCGCCACCCCGTATAAAGTGCCGGATGTGAGTCCACTAAATTTAGCAGCCAGTGCGAAGAATTTCGTCGCGGTTGCCTGTACGTTCGACAGGGGTCTCGACCTACGAGTCGGACATGAACTCGGCAATTGCTCTCGGGCGCGCTGCCACGTACGGGAGCCGCGAGGTGACCTCGTACAGGCTCTTTCGCGCAGCACCGATAGCGTACTGCTGGGTGCTCTGGAGGATAGGAGTTCGAATCCCGTGGACGCGGGTCTGTCCCGACCTGAGGGCGTCGACGATCTGATCGGGGGAGACCTCGGCGGGACTGTCGACCGGCTCTTCGAGTTCGACCACCGTGTATGCTCGACCGACGTTCATCAGGTAGTGGGCGTCGCTCCCGCCGACCTGACCGTACCCGAGTTTGTCTGCGAACCGTCGCGCACGCCGGTTCTGGTACCCGGTGAACACCATCGAGTTGTACACTTCGATGGCGTCGCAGTCGGTGAGTCGAGACTTTCGTACGCCGTGACGGGTTCGCTGGAACGGGTGGGGAACGACGGCTGCGCCGCCGTGTTTGCGAACGGTTTCGACGGTTTCGGCGAGGGGTTCGCCACGAGGCGGTCGTTCGTCCACGCCGATGGCGAGCAGGTGGCCGTCGGCGGTCGAGACCTCGACTCCGGGAATACCGACGAGACCGAAATCACTCGCGATGTCTGCCGCGTGTCTGGACGCTTCGATTCGGTCGTGGTCGGTGATGACGACCCCGTCCAGACCGATGTCGGCAGCGTGTTCGAGGATGAGTTCGACGGGTTCGTGACCATCGTACGAAGCGTCACTGTGGACGTGTAAGTCCAGTGCAAGCAACGTCCCGTCTCTCCCCGGCATGCAGGTATCTCCGTCTTGCGGGATAGAATATCTTGTGCTCGAGTGGGTCATCAGTTCAGACAGGACGTGTGCCCTGCTTGCACCCATCACTCGAGTCACCGAAGACTCTCACGGGGCGGGAGATTTGCTTATCACCGCAACTGCCCTAGTTCGGACATGGCCAAAGCCACGTTCGAGTTGTTCACGGACAGGAAGGGCGAGTACAGATGGCGACTTCGCCACGACAACGGGAACATCATCGCGACTGGTGGCGAGAGCTACACGACGAAGGCGAACGCGAAGAAGAACATCGAGAGCGTCAAGAAGAACGCGGGTGGTGCCGACGTCGTCGAAGTCGCGAAGACGGCGAAGTGAGGCCGCGCGTTCGCACGTCGACAGGGTCCATTCACTGGTACTCGTCCGTACTTTCTGAAGCGTATCGCCGATATTACCAGCCCCAGAAACCACACGACGGCTAGAACCCGACGACGACGCCTGCGTGGTCGGACGGGTAGATTGCAGGCTGGTCTGTCGTGACGACGACGTTCCGCTCTAGACCCGTCCGAATCGCCGTTCGGGGCTGGAACTGGCCGCGAGTGAACACGACGTCTATCTGTCGGTTCAGGGTCCCGCCCGTGAGGTCCTCAGAGAAGGTGCAGGTCGGGTCGTGCCTCCCCGTAACGTCGACGTAGGCGTCGTCGAACCCACCGAATCGCAACAGCTCGTACGCGTTGAATCCCCCGTCCGCGCGGTCGCTGTTGATGTCTCCGAGCAGGAGTGTCCTCCCCGACCCCATCACGTCGAGTAGTTCCAGGGCCTGGAGTTCGCGAAATCCCGGTGTGACGTCGAGGTGGGTGTTGAACACCTTGCACCCGTCGTAGTCGACTCTGGTCCATCCGAAATCGGCCGGGACGAACCGCAACCGTCCCTCGATGGTGACCGGGACTGGGACCTGTGCCCTGTAGGTCCCTGCCATCTCGTTTTTCGTTTCGACGTCCGACCGGGCCAGGATAACGTCTCGGTCCCTGAACCGCAGGGTCCCGGGGACGTTCTCGAATTCGACGGGGATAGTGATGCTTGCGTTCCAGTTCGCGACTGCGACGCCGTAGGGGACACCCTGGTTCGCGAGCGCAGGTCGGAGGAGTGCCAGATGGTCGACCACGGTTGGTTCGACGTCGGGGTCGGCTGGAGTGAACTCGAACCGGCTCACTTCCTGCATGCCGATGATGTGGGGCGGTTGGGGTCCGGCCGTCGTCAACTCGGCAGCGATGCTCTCCGCGCGGCGGGAGAAGGGTCGGTTCGTGACGATTTCGGTGAAGAGGAGCCCCGCTCTCGCAGCGGTGTTTCTGGCCGTGATGACGTCTATCAGGTCTCCCCCGAGGTAGAGGTTGCGCGTCGCGGCGACGAATGAGCCAGCGCCGTTCGCCGTGGCAGTACCGACCAACCGGCCCCCAGCGAAGAACCCACCGACCGTGAGTGCCCCGCGTTTCAGGGCGGCACGCCGCGTCATTCCTCCGACATCACTCGAACAGGGGTTGTCTGGTACTTCGGGTACTACAGGGCCTTCTCCAGTCATGTGCTAGACATCGTGTCGAGTGAGCAAAGCTAAGGTCACATTAGCGAACGTTCAGCATTACCGACCAGTTAGTCCGTCTCGCTGTTGAGACGACCACGCCGAGGTAGCCACCTCGAAACGGCAGTCCGGACCTGTCCGCAGTCACGACAATACACGAGTAGGCGGCTACCCGTCACACGGCGACCGTCTGCCTCTCGGGATACCACCTGTCAGACAGCGAGCCACACCGAAATGTCGCCGCTACCGGGACGCCTTTGCCACGACCGGCAGTCGGCTCTCGTATGGACGTCTCTCTCTCGCAGTCGACGGTCCGGGGTACTGCCCGCGCCCCATCCTCGAAGAGTTACACGCACCGAGCCATCCTCGCGGCCGGCTACGCCAGTGAGGCGGTGGTTCGCGACCCGCTACTCAGTGCAGACACACGCGCCACGATGCGCGCCGTCGAGGGATTCGGTGGCACGGTCGTCCGAGATGGTGACGACCTCCACGTAACTGGGTTCGATGGCCGACCGGACGTTCCGGACGACGTCTTGAACTGTGAGAACAGCGGGACGACGACGCGGCTGGTGACCGCCACATCCGGCCTCGCCGACGGTATCACCGTCTTGACCGGCGACGAGTCGCTCCGGTCCCGTCCGCAGGGTCCCTTACTGGAGGCGCTCGACGACCTCGGCGGACGAGCCGAGAGCACGCGCGGAAACGGTCAGGCTCCACTCGTCGTGAAAGGTCCAATCGAGGGTGACTCCGTCACCATCCCGGGCGACGTCTCCTCGCAGTACATCACGGCACTGTTGATGGCTGGTGCGGTAACCGAGGAAGGAATCGACGTCGAGCTCGAAACCGAACTCAAGTCGGCTCCGTACGTCCAGATTACGCTGGACGTACTGGAGTCGTTCGGTGTGGAGGCCACGCAGACGGACGACGGGTTCAGCGTTCCGGGTGGGCAAACGTACGACCCAGACGGCGAGTACGCGGTGCCCGGTGACTTCTCCTCGATCTCGTACCTGCTCGGTGCAGGTGCGGTCGCTGCCGACGGCGACCTGGTCGTCGAGGGTGCCCAGCCGAGCGCGCAGGGTGACACTGCCATCGTCGACATCGTCGAACGGATGGGTGCCGACGTGGACTGGGACCGTGAAGAAGGGACGATTACGGTCGAACGGTCGGCGCTCTCGGGTGTCACGGTCGACGTGGGAGACACGCCGGACCTCCTGCCGACCATCGCTTCGCTCGGGGCCATCGCCGACGGGGAGACACGCATCGTGAACGCAGAGCACGTCCGATACAAGGAGACCGACCGAGTGGCCGCGATGGCGGAGGAACTGACGAAACTCGGCGCGAAGGTGACCGAGTACGAGGACCAGCTCGTTGTCCACGGGGACGAGTCTGACCTCGTCGGCACGACCGTCGACGGCTACGGCGACCACCGCATCGTGATGGCGCTCTCGCTCGTCGGTCTCGTCGCCGACGGCGAGACGACCATTCAGGGGGGCGAACACGTGGACGTCTCGTTCCCCGACTTCTTCGACGTGCTCTACGAACTGGGCGCTGACGTTCGCCGGTAACCGGCGGTCGCTGACGGTCGCGGGTAACCGGCGGTCGCTGACGGTCGCGATACTTCTATCGCACCAGTACCATCTTTTCGGGGGCGGGTGTACACTTCGCTCATGCTTCGGACCGCCGTCGCAGCCGACATTCGTGACGAGTTCCTCGAAGACGGGTACCTCTTCCCGGACTACGACGGATACTGCTTCGGAAACCTTCCCCACAGCGTCACCTCGCTATTCGGCGCCGACACTGGTCGGACGCTTCCGGCGGACGTGTTGGCTGGCGTCGACACCGACGTCGAAAATGTGCTCGTCGTCCTCGTCGACGGGTTCGGCTGGTCGCAGTGGCAGCGCGAGCGCGAACACCACGAGTTTCTGGCGACCCTGAGTGAGCGGGCGAGAGTGACGCCGCTGACCACCATCTACCCGAGCGAGACTGCCGCGGCTATCAATACCTTCCATACGGGGGCGTTACCCGCCCAACACGGCGTCGTCGGCTGGAACGTGTACGACCCGGTCGCGAAGCGACCGTTCGCCGCGCTTCCGTTCCAGCACAAGGACGGGAGTCGGCCGGATATTCCGCGTGCTTCTGTCGCCGACGCGGACTCGCTCTACCCGACGCTCGCGGCGGCTGGTGTCGACGCACACCACGTCGTTCCGTTCCCGTCAGTGCCCGACGGGGTGACGAGACACCGGTACGACTCGCTCGACGACGTGCCGGCGCTGTTGTCCGAGGCGTTCGAGGCGGCCGACGGGCCAGCGTACCACTACCTCTACCTGCCGCAGGTCGACCACGAGTCACACCACACCGGTACGCAGTTGGCGGGATACCGCGAGACCGTCGGCGAGGTGTTCGAGACGGTCGCGCGGGCGCTCGCTGGATTGCACGAGGAGACGGCACGCGAGACGCTGTTGCTGGTGACGGCGGACCACGGGCACGTCGATACGGACCCCGACCGGAACGTCGACCTCGACGAGTTCGGGTGGCTCCTCGAGGCACTGGCGCGGGACGCTGATGGCGACCCCGTCCGCTTCGCTGGCAGTCCACGAAACGTCCACCTGCATCTCGGCGAGGGGGAACAGTCGTCGGTCGCGGCCCGGCTCCGCGACGGCCTCGACGCGCAGGTGTTCGACAGCGAGGCTGTGCTGGAGCGTGAACTGTTCGGGGACGTCGAGCCGTCAGAGACGTTCCAGCGGCGGCTCGGTGACCTCGTCGTCACGCACCGCGAACTCGGGGTGTGGTGGGGTGACCACGAACCCACCGAACTCGGGTTCGTCGGGATGCACGGCGGATTACACCCGGACGAGATGCTGACACAGGTGGCAGCCGTGCGGCTCTCTGCACTGCTTGAGTGATTCCTGCTGGAGTGACTCGCCGGAAGTGGGGTCGCTCGGCGGTCGTCGAATGGCGAACAGGCGACACGGGTTCTCGGGTGACTGGGGGACCCGCCCCGATGGGTTCCGGCACGATGTGTCGCGCAATCGCTGGGCGTGCAGGGCGATTTACGGGGGGACACGGGTGTTGGCCGCGCCCTCTCACTTGAACCCCGGGAGGGAAGCGGGACGAACAGTCGCTTCTTGCACCTTGTACAACACCTAAATCCCCGGGAACCGGAAACGAGGGTATGAACGGGAACCGGTTCGGTCGGCTCTTCCAGATATCGACGTTCGGCGAGAGCCACGGTGAGGCGATGGGCGTGACGGTTTCGGGCTGTCCCGCCGGCCTCGAACTCGACGAGGACGACATCCAGCGAGAGCTCGACCGACGCAAGCCAGGCCAGTCGATGATAACCACGAGTCGGGGCGAACCCGACGCGGTCTCCATCAAGTCCGGACTCCAGGATGGCTACACGACGGGGACCCCCATCGGGATGGTCATCGAGAACAAGGACGCACAGTCCGGCAAGTACGAACCCTTCATCACCGCCCCCCGGCCGAGCCACGGGGACTTCACCTACTCGGCGAAGTTCGGGACGCGCAACTGGGGTGGCGGCGGCCGTTCCTCGGCTCGCGAGACGGTGAACTGGGTCGCCGCGGGAGCAATCGCGCAAAAACTCCTGGCCCAGGAGGGGGTCGAGATAAAGGCCCACGTCAACCAGATCGGTGACATCGAAGCACCCGAGGTGACGTGGGACGAGATGCTCGAACACACCGAGGAGAACGAGGTCCGCTGTGCCCACCCGGCGACGGCCGAGAAGATGCGCGACCGTATCAACGAGTACCAGAAGGAGGGCGACTCCATCGGCGGGAGCATCTACTTCGAGGTCCGTGGCGCGCCCCGCGGCCTCGGCGCACCCCGGTTCGACTCGCTCTCTGCTCGACTCGGACAGGCCATGATGGCGGTCCCGGCGACGACCGCGTTCGAGTTCGGCCTCGGTCGCGAGGCCCGTCGCTACACGGGGAGCGAACGCAACGACGACTGGGAGTTCGGCCCCGGCGGCGACCCGAAACCGGTCGAGAACGACCACGGCGGCATCCAGGGCGGTATCAGCACCGGTGAACCCATCTACGGGGAGGTGACCCTGCACGCGCCGACGTCCATCCCGAAGAAACAGAAGACGGTGGACTGGGAGACCGGTGAGGAGGTCGAGGCACAGGTCATCGGTCGCCACGACCCCGTGCTACCCCCGCGCGGTGTGCCCGTTGTCGAAGCGATGCTGGCCCTGACGCTCGTCGACTTCATGCTCCTGGGTGGGCAAATCAACCCGGACCGCGTCGACGGGAAGGTCGGCGAGTACGATACCGACTACCACCCGTCCCGCCCGCGGTGACAGGGCCGTCGGCTGTCGGTCGGGTCAGTCCGCGTCGAGGAGTGTGATACGGAGCAACACCGTGTCGGTGACCGCCGGAACGAGTTCTCCGACGGTCGGGAGACGGTGTCCTTCGATTCTGAGCCCGAGCAGTCGGGCGTTGGCAGGTCGTTCCACCAGCCTCGCGCGGGCGAAGGCCGCCACCGCTTTCTCGTCTGGGACGGCTGTCGCGATGCCCTGGACGGTCCGGCCGCGGAGTCGGAGTTCGACTTCCCGACCCCCCTCGAAGTTCTTCCACCAGTCCGACCGGGTGATGATGGCGACGTCGTACCCATCGTCGACCTCCCAGTAGGTGACCGGAATCGAGTACGCGCGGCCCGTCTTGCGGCCGGTGAACCGGAGGAGACAGAAGCAGTGGCTCAGGAACACGTGGAGTGGTGAGGCCAGTAGCAGCCGAACGAGTGGATTGACGAGTTTGACGAGTGGCCGTGGCGCAGGCTCGACACGCTCGACCCGCATCGGCGACGAGGCCGTCGAGGCTGCCATGCAGAAGCTAGGTGCTGCGCGACGATAACGCGGGCCATCTCCTCTCGGGGCAGTGGTTTGTTTGCGGGGCAGTGGTGTGTTGCTTCTGACGGGTGGGTTACTTGTGTGAACTCGCGGGCACGAACGGGCCACCGATTTCGTGGTCGGACACTCCACCATCGCCGTCCCCTGGCAGGTCGATGGTCAGGAGCGCCGTCCCTTCGAGGGCTCGAAGAAAGTGCGCACGAATCGGTTCTCCTTCGCCCTCGACGAGCACGCCGAGTTTCTTCCCGGCATCCCGTCCGTACGCTGCGACGTAGTCGCGGGCGAACCGGGCGACGGAGCGTCGTCGGTCCGAGACGGTGACAGTGACCGGCTGCCAGTCGTCGTCCAGCAGGAGGTAGAGCGTCGCGCCTTCGGTGAGTGGTTCCCACCAGTCACCGTGGGCGATGACGTACAATCGGTTCTCGTTGTGTGGCAGGTGGTGGAGACCGATTCGTTTCGTCCGGGTCGTGTCAGCGACCGGGTCGGTCACGCGGGCGAGGGTCAGCGCGTCGTCGAATCGGTCGCCAAGCGAGGTCCGTAACAACAGGTTCGCGAAGGGCCCGAGCAACGCGTATCGGAACCAGCGTTCGAGTGGTCGGGTCTTCGTCACTCGAATCGGCAGGCCCGTGCCCTTCGCTCCGAGTGGGTGTCTCGTCTCCGAACTCATGCGGGAGGTACGCGATTCTGAAGCAAGAGCAGATGCTAACGCGAACGTGAGTACCGGTAGCACATATCGCGAAATTTGCAACTGGTTTCACCGTTTATCACAATTAATCCGTGCTAATGTATAGCAAAGGCTTTAGTCGCACTCTATCGAACTTTACAGCACTAAGGTCTCAGCGAGGGGCCGTGATTACCGAGCATGACTGATGACGAACTCATCTGGCGAATCGCAGGCGGTTCCGGTGACGGAATCGACTCGACGAGCCAGAATTTCGCGAAAGCCCTGATGCGTGCCGGATTGCACATCTTCACACACCGCCACTATCCGTCGCGTATCCGTGGTGGCCATACGTACGTGGAAATCCGCGCAGCGGGGCACGAGGTACAGTCACGGGGAGACGGGTACAACTTCTTGCTCGCCCTTGGCGACTCGTTCGCCCGTAACCCGAAAGAAGACGCCGTCTACGGCGACGAAGAGATCAAACCGCTCTCAGAGAACCTCGACGACCTCCGCGAAGGCGGGGTCATCGTTTACGACAGCGGCCTCTTCGACGAAGAGGACATCGAGGAACTCGACCTCGAGGCTCGCGCCGAGGAGAACGGGTGGCATCTCTACCCGTTCGACCTTCGCGGTCTCGCGAAGGAACACGGCCGCGAGGTCATGCGGAACACCGCCGGTGTCGGCCTCACTGCCGCGCTCCTCGACATGGACCTCCAGCACATCGAGGACCTCATGGAGGACGCGATGTCCGGCGACATCCTCGAGAACAATCTCGCTATCCTCGAGGAAGCCTACGAACTCGCCGAGGAAGAGTTCGACTTCGAACACGACCTCCGCGTCCCCACCGGCAGCCACGACGAGGAACAGGTCCTCGTCTCCGGGTCGAACGCCATCGCCTACGGTGCAATCGACGCCGGCTGCCGCTTCATCGCCGGCTACCCCATGACGCCGTGGACCGACGTGTTCACCATCATGTCCCAGAACCTGCCCGAGATGGGCGGCATCTCCGAGCAGGTCGAGGACGAGATCGCCGCGGCCGCACTGGCCGTCGGTGCCAGTCACGCGGGTGTCAAGGCCATGTCCGGGTCCTCCGGCGGTGGCTTCGCGCTCATGTCCGAGCCGCTCGGTCTCGCCGAGATGACCGAGACGCCGCTCGTCCTCATCGAGTCCATGCGTGCCGGTCCGTCGACCGGGATGCCGACCAAGCCCGAGCAGGGTGACCTCGAACACGTCCTGTACACGAGTCAGGGCGACTCCCAGCGCGTCGTCTTCGCGCCGGGCGACATCGAGGAGGCGTACGAGCAGACTCGAATGGCGTTCCACATCGCCTACGAGTACCAGATTCCGACCCTCATCATCTACGACCAGAAGCTCTCCGGCGAGAACAAGAACGTCGACGAGAGCTTCTTCGACCGCGAGCCCGACCCGTCCCTCGGCTCGACGCTCACGGAGGCAGAACTGGAAGAGGCGGCCCACGACGTTGCCGGGAAGTTCAAGCGCTTCCAGTCCGACCCCGACGCCACCGAGAACGGCGTCAGCCCGCGCTCGCTGCCGGGCCAGAAGGGCGGTCGCTACCTCGCCTCGGGTAACGAGCACTGGCCCTCGGGCCACATCGCCGAGGACCCGACCAACCGCGTCCTGCAGATGGACCGCCGCAAGCGCAAGCTCGAGTCCATCCGCGCAGAACTGAACGACGAACACGAGTCCCAGCAGACCTACTTCGGGCCGGAGGACGCCGACTACGGTATCATCACGTGGGGGTCCTCCCAGGGCAGCGTCGTCGAGGCAGTCGAACGCCTCAACGACGCCGGTCACTCCGTGAAAGGCATCAGCGTCTCCGACATGATGCCGTTCCCGAAGACCGAGGTCAGCGAGTTCATCGACAGCGTCGACGAGGCGATGGTCGTCGAGATGAACGCCACGGCGCAGTTCCGCGGGCTCCTGCAGAAGGAACTCGGCCGCTACGGCGAGAAGCTCTCCTCGCTGCTCAAGTACAACGGCAACCCGTTCGAGCCCGCCGAAATCGTCGAGGGCTACGAGATCAACCTCGAGGGCGGCTCCGAGGAACCGGCCGCACAGGTCAGAATCGAGCCGGCAGCAGGTGATTAGACCATGAGTGCATTCAACGCAATCGGAGAAGAACGAGAGATCGACCGCGACGAGTACACACCGACGAACGAACCCCAGCCGACGTGGTGTCCGGGGTGCGGTGACTTCGGTGTCCTCAAGGCGCTGAAGCAGGCGCTCCCGGAAGTCGGCCTGAACCCCGAGGAGGTCCTGACCGTCACGGGTATCGGCTGTTCCGGCAAGCTGAACAGCTACCTCGACGGCTACGGTTTCCACACCATCCACGGCCGCTCGCTGCCGGTCGCCCGTGCCGCCAAGCTCGCCAACGACGGCCTCGAAGTCATCGCCGCCGGCGGTGACGGTGACGGCTACGGTATCGGCGGGAACCACTTCATGCACACCGCCCGGGAGAACCACGACATGACCTACATCGTGTTCAACAACGAGGTCTTCGGCCTGACGAAGGGTCAGACCTCGCCCACCTCCCCGAAGGGCCACAAGTCGAAGACGACGCCGCACGGCAACACGAAGTCGCCGATTCGGCCGCTCTCGCTGGCCCTGACCTCCGGTGCGACGTACATCGCCCGCACCGCCGCGGTCAACCCGAACCAGGCCAAGGAGATAATCAAGGAGGCCATCGAGCACGACGGGTTCGCCCACGTCGACTTCCTGACCCAGTGCCCGACCTGGAACAAGGACGCCCGCCAGTACGTCCCCTACATCGACATCCAGGACTCCGACGACTACGAGCACGACATCCACGACCGCGAGGAGGCCTCGCGCATGATGTTCGAGACCGAGAACAAACTCTACGAGGGCGAGGTCCTCACCGGTCGCTACTACGTCGACGACGAGGCCGAGTCCTACCAGGCACAGAAGAAGGCCATCGGCGAGATGCCCGAAGAGCCGCTCGCGGAGCGCTACTTCGACGACGACTACGAGTGGGAGCGTAGCTACGACCTGCTCGAGCGCCACAAGTAACTCGCCGACCACGCCGGTCGTCTCGCAACGCGAGAACCGGTTCACGGATTCAAAAGATATTTTTCTGCCTGCGAAAATCCTTAGGGTATGAGCACGCAGTCGACGGCCGACCGTATCCTCTCTGTTCTCGAAGAGGATGCCCAGGCCTCTTATGCGGAGATAGCGGACCGGGCGGACGTCTCGAAACCGACGGTCAGAAAGTACATCCGACAGCTCGAAGAGGAGGGCGTCATCGTCGGCTATTCGGCAGACGTGGACCCGAAGAAGCTCTCCAGCCAGTCCATCGCGCTGGTCGGTATCGACGTCGACAGTGGAAGCTACGTCGAGACGACGCGCACCCTGAAAGAACTCGACTCGGTCGAGTCGCTGTACACCTCTAGCGGCGACCACATGCTGATGGCCGAGGTTCGCGCGGCCGACGGCGACGCGCTCGGTGACGTCATCCACGACGAGATACTCGGCATCGAGGGTGTGACGGCTGCCCACCCCTCGTTCCTGCAGGAACGCCTGAAGTAGCGACCAGGTCGCCCCGCTACCTCCGCTTCCGCATCCCGCGTCCTTTTTGCGGTACTCTCCTTACTTTCGGCCATGCCCGTCTACCAGCGCGAGACCGTCGTCCGCGCGCCCTTCGAGAGGGTCTGGGAGTTTCACTCGAAGGTCTCCGGTCTCGAAGCCCTCACGCCCGACTGGATGCACCTCCGCATCGAGTCGGTCACGGGGCCGGCCGGCGAGTCCGACCCGGGAACACTCGATGCCGGGTCAGAGATAGCGATGTCGATGCGCCCGTTGAACGTCGGTCCTCGGCAGCGCTGGACCTCCGTCATCACGGACCGTCACGAGGAGGACGGCGCGGCGTACTTCCGCGACGAGATGCGTGGCGGGCCCTTCCGCCGGTGGGTGCACACCCACAGTTTCTATGCGACCGACGGCGGGACGAAGGTCGTCGACAGGGTCGAGTACCGGCTTCCGCTGGACGGCCTGGGTGACGCGGTCGGGCCGCTGGCGTGGGTCGGCTTCGAGCCGATGTTCCGGGCGCGCCACCGGGCGACGAAACGGCTCCTCGAACCCTGACCGAGATAGCGGCACGGGCGTCGGGGTAGCACGAGTCTTTTCTGCAATCCCGTGCTACATCCTCGCATGGCACACGTAATCGTCGTCGGTGGCGGACCGGCAGGCCTGTCCGCTGCCCTGTTCACCGCGAAGAACGGCCTCGACACGACAGTCTTCGACACGGACGGGACGTGGATGCACAAAGCACATCTGTTCAACTACCTCGGTATCGAGTCCGAGGACGGGTCGGCGTTCATGGACGGCTCGCGCGAGCAGGTGGACGACTTCGGCGTCGACCGCCATCAGGGCGAGGAGGTGACCGGCGTCGAGGCGACGGACGGCGGCTTCACCGTCACGACCGAGGACGACGAGTACGAGGCGGACTACGTCGTGCTCGCGACCGGTGCGAAGCGCGACCTCGCCGAAGGGCTCGGCTGTGCCTTCGATGGCGACGTGGTCGACGTCGGCGTCTCCATGGAGACCAGCGTCGAGAACGCCTACGCGACCGGCGCGATGGTCCGCGACCAGGAGTGGCAGGCCGTCATCTCGGCGGGCGACGGCGCGGCCGCCGCCCTGAACGTCCTCTCGAAGGAGAAAGGCGAGCACTTCCACGACTTCGACACGCCGGCGGACGCGGAGTAAGCGGGCGACAACCGACTTCTCACGTCTGGGCCAGCACGACTCCCGCGAGCACCAGCACCCCACCGACCACGGTCGTCACGGTGACCGGCTCGGACAGGTACACCGCCCCGAGCGCGACGGTCACGGCCGGTTCGACAGTGCTCAGCACGCTGGCCCTGCTCGCACCGACGCGTTCGATGCCCGCGAAGAAGGTGAAGATAGGGACGATGGTGGCGACGAGTGCGATGCCGACCACGACGGACCACTGTGTCGTGCTCGCGGGAACCGACAGCGTCCCGGTCAGCGTCCCGACCGCGAGGAAGGCTCCCCCTGCCGCTGGGAGGACGTGGGCTGTGAGCGTCCGGGCACCGACGGAGTCGAGCGCCATCCCACTGGCCGTGATGTAACCGGCGTAGACGACGGCCGCGGCGAGCACGATACCGACCCCGAGCGGGTCTGCCCCGGCCGGGTCCACGCCGAGGACCAGCGCGACGCCCGCGAGCGAGAGCACGAGTGCCCCGACGAGTCGAGACGTGACGGACTCGCGGCCGCTCAGGAGTGCGAGACACACCACGAAGGCGGGGTAGGTGTAGAGGACGATACCCGCGAGTCCCGCCGTCAGGTAACCCAACCCGACGAAGTACAGCCCGCTCATCAGGGCGTAGCCGAGGATTCCGAGCCCGAGGGCGACCGCGAGACCGCGGCCAGTGAGGAACCGGGCCTGACCGCGCACCCCGAGGACGGCCCAGACGAGCAAGCTGGCGATGAGAAAACGGAACGTGAGGAGCGTCGGCACCGTCAGGCCCGCACCATCGGCGAGTTTGCCGAAGATGCCGAGCGTGCCGAACGCTGCTGCCGACACGAGGACTAGCAGCGTGCCGGACGTCTCCTCGTCCATGTCCGGTCGAACTCGGTGGGGGTGGTAAACCCCCGCGATTCTGTTCGGGAGTGCCGATTCCGCAAGCAGTAAGCCCGGCGATTGCATCGGTGGCTCTGTGTTCGCCGGACTCGCCGCCAGAACCGACGACGTGCCGCCGTGGGTCGCCCTCGTCGTGGCCGTGCTCGCGGTCAGTACGAGCGCGCCGCTCGTCCGCCTCTCGGAGGCCCCGAGCACGGTGAAGGCGCTCTACCGCGTCGCGTTCATGACGGCCATCGTCGCCCCGCTGGCCCTGCGCCGGGGGTCCGGCGACTTCCAGCGCATCGGTCGGAAGGACCTCGTGGTCGCCCTCGTCGCCGGTGTCGCACTCGCCGCCCACTTCGCGCTGTGGTTCGTGAGCCTCGATTTGACCACTATCGCCGCCAGCGCGACCCTGGTCCAGACCCAGCCCCTGTTCGTCGCACTGGGCGGTTGGGCGATACTCGACGAGCGCGTGACGACCAAGACTGTGGTCGGTATCCTCGTCGCGGTGCTCGGCGCGTCACTGATGGGTCTCGACGCGGCCTCGAGCACGACCGCCAGTGCACCACTGCTCGGGAACGTGCTCGCGGTGGGCGCCGCGGCGATGGCCTCCGGCTACGTGCTCGCAGGGCGGTCGCTCCGCCAGCGGATTCGCGTCTTCCCGTACGTCACGGTCGTCTACGCGGCCTGTACCGTGGTCCTGTTCGGTGTGGTGCTGGTGCAGGGTCACGACCTGCTCGCCTATCCGCCACGGGAGTGGGTGCTGTTCCTCGCGATGGCGGTCGGGCCAGGCATCTTCGGGCACACCGTCGTCAACTGGGTGCTCGAACGGGTCGAGTCGTGGGTCGTCAGCGTCTCCCTGCTCGGTGAGCCAGTCGGGAGCGCTCTGCTCGCGCTGGCGCTCTTTGCGGAGGTTCCAGGGCTGCTCACGCTCGCGGGCGGGGCAGTCGTGCTCGCTGGTATCGGGGTGACAGTGTGGTCGCGGGAGGCCGACGCGGCGGAAGACGGGAAAACAGAGGGCGGTCAGTCGTCCGAGTCCGCGTAGTTCGGGCGCTCGGCGTACTCGATGGGGTCGCGCACCCCGACGTTCTGGAACGCCTCCAGTCTGAAGGCACACGAGTCACACGTCCCGCAGGCTGGCTCGTTCGCCCGGTAGCAGCTCCAGGTGTGCTCGTAGGGGACGTCGAGTTCGACGCCACGGCGGGCGATGTCGGTCTTCGACCACTCGACGAACGGGGCCTCGATGCTGATGTCGGTCTCGGGTTTCGTCCCCACGTCGACCAACTTCTCGAACGCCTCGAAGAACGCGGGCCGGCAGTCGGGGTAGCCCGCGAAGTCCTCGGAATGCGCGCCGATGAAGACGGCCTCACAGTCGTTCGCTTCGGCGTAGGAGACCGCCATCGAGAGCAAGTTCGCGTTCCGGAACGGAACGTACGAGGACGGAATCTCGTCGCTGTCGGGGTCGGCGTCGTCGACGTCGATGTCGTCGTCGGTCAGCGAGGACGCGCCGATTTTCGCGAGGTGACTCGTCTCGATGTGGAGGAAGTCCGCCGCGTCGATCTCGTCGGCGAGCTGGCGGGCGCACTCGTACTCGCGGGCCTCGGTGTTCTGGCCGTAGGAGGTGTGGAGCAAGTAGAGGTCGTAGCCCCGCGATTTCGCCTCGTAGGCGGCGGTCGCGGAGTCCATCCCGCCGGAGGCGAGGACGACGGCGCGCTTTTCGTCGTGGTCGGTGGTCGATTCGTCGGTCGGTGTGGTGTCGGATGACATGGGTGGTACTCAGTCTGTGTCAGTGTCGATGCGATTCAGCAAGGTCTGAACACGGCCGGCGACTGCCGAACGGACGGTCGCCGTGTCGACTGTGCTCTCGTGGTGCGTGATGCGGCCGTACTCGGCGCGGAAGACGCGGTCGACGACGCGCTGGTGGACGGTTTCGGACCGTGGCGGGCTGCCGCCTGCGCGGTCGGTCAGGTCGCGGACGATGCGGCGGACCATCCCCTCGGTGACGACGCGCTCGGCGAACTCGTCGGCGGTGGCGTCGACCGGGGCCGGGCCATCCTGCAGGTCGACGCGGTCGGCCTGGATGGTCGCCCGCAGGCCGCGCTTGTTCTTCACGACGACGCCCGCGGCGGGGCCGTCGTACCAGGCGGAGTCCGGTACCTCGTAGCCCCCGGGGTCGAAGTGTTTCGCCGGGACCTCGCGGTCGAAGGTGTTCACCGCCACCAGGCCGATTCCCTCGACGACCTTCTCGGCGAGGTCGGGGGGAAGGAAGGCGTCGCGGTCGGCCCGCCAGACGTCGAACCCGACGAAGCTCGGAACGCGGTCCCAGTCGTAGTCGATGGTCTGGCGGTGCATCGCCACGCCGTAGACGACGAGGTCGCCCGCGCTGTCGACGGCCTCCTGCAGGGCGGCGCGGTCGACGGTCTCGCGGACGTATCGAACCGCGTGGCCGTACTGTTCCGGAATCTCGCCGTCTGGCCAGACGCGGGTCCGGTCACCGAAGTCGAGGACACCGGTGTCCCGCAGGGTGAACCGGAGATGGGCCCCGTCCAGTTTCTCGGTCAGCCAGAGGTGTCCCTGGGTGAACAGCTCCTCGGGGGCGTCTGCAGCGGCGGGGATGGGCGGGTAGTGGTGCATCGGTGTGGGCCGTCAGGTCTCGGGGGCGTCGTTCCAGAGGTCCACGTGCAAGCGTGGTGTGTACCGGTAGCCGTATTCCATCGCGAGTTCGGCGACGGGCTTTCGCGTCTCGGCGAGGCGGTCGCGGGTCGCACCTTCCGGCATGAGCAGTATCTCGTCGTCGCGGATGGGGCCCTGGGCAGCCGCTCGAACCTCGGCGACGAGCGATTCTATCTCGGGCATGTCCGCTGGCCCGGTGACGACGAACTTGAGCTGTCGGTCGTAGGCGTCGACCAGCCGGGCGAGCGTGTCCACGTCGATACGATTCTGTTCGTGTCGTTCGGCCCAGTCGTCGCTCTCGACGGGTTCGCCGTCGTCTCGGCTGGTCTCGGTCGTCGGCGTGCTGTTCGCCAGTTTAGGCGAGATGGATGCGAGGTCGATGGGTGCGTCGCGGTAGATGGTCCCGTTCGTCTCGACGGTGGTGTGATACCCCCGCTCGTCGAGTTCGTACAGGAGGTCGACGACGCCGTCGTGGATGAGTGGTTCGCCGCCGGTGACGACGACGTGGTCGGCCTGTTCGTGGGACTCGACCTCTGCGACGATGTCCTCGATGTCCATCCAGGCGTGGGTCGGCTCCCACGAGGTGTGGTACGAATCGCAGAACCAGCATCTGAGGTTGCAGCCGCTGGTCCGGACGAACACGCTCGGGACGCCCGCGAGGACGCCCTCGCCCTGCACCGAGTAGAACAACTCGTTGATGGGGAGGTCTCCGGCCGTCTCACCCTCGGCCTCCTGCGGTGCCTCGGTCGTGACGGGCATCTCAGAACTCGCTCCCGCCGCAGAGTTCAGCCGTCTCGGCCACCTGGACTGACACGTCGGTGACGTTGTCGGGGAGGCGCTCCATGAACTTCTGTTCGAGCAGCAGGGACATCACCTCGGCTGTCGGCGGGTGGTCGAGCACGACCAGTCCGTCTGCGTCGCCGGCCGCCTCGAACGCGTCGACCAGCGGGTCACCGTCCTCGACGAGGAACCGGTGGTCCCACTCGTCGATTATCGAGGTAATATCGCCCTTGTCGACGACCCAGCCTTCCTCGCTGAGGGTTCCGGTGACGGTGACGGCGATCTCGTAGTTGTGCCCGTGGGGGCGCGAACACTTCCCCTCGTGGTGGAGGATGCGGTGCCCTGCACTGATTCGGATGGGTCGGTCGCGGCCGACGTGGAGCGTCCGTTCGTGTCCTGTGAGGTCGCGGAGTGCCGGCTCGGTCGCGTCGAGTGCACCTGGAGTCATATCTGGATATTATCCGAGTATCACTTGAATCTGCTGATGGCCAGACTCGTCGTGAGACATCCTGGAGCGCGTGAAAGTACTGGTCAGTGTTCCGTCCTCGTCCCAGTAGGGGGCAGGACGATAGCTACTCGTCCATCTTGTCTTGCAGGCGGTTCTTCGCCTCCGAGCGTTCCTTGCGCGAGAACGAGGGACCGGGGTTGGAGAAGTCGACGGCGAGCCGGTCGAGCGTTCGACGATAGACGTTGGTCCGTCGCCCCTCGTCCGAGAGCTGTCGGCCCTCACACTGGAGGAGACCCGTCTCGACCAGCTCCTCGATGCGCCGGTAGCACGTCGCTATCGGTATCCCGACCTCGTCGCTGAGTTCCTGTGCCGACGTCGGTGTCTGTGCCGCACACAGAATCTCTGCACTGTACTTGTTTCCCAGCGTCGTGAGTACGTCAGTCGCAGGGTCGTCGCCCTCTCCCTGCCAGCTAGTCGAAGCCATCCGATGACCCATTCTCGATTATGAGAATTGAATCTTATGGTCGCCTTAAGTAATAACTACACTGACAGATGTCCAGTGTTAGGTGGCGCGAAACGCTACCTGCGGACATGAATTCGGCGTGGGCCCGTCGGTTGTCAGCGCTCTGGACGATGTCTCGTCCACCCCAGCTCGCGCTCATCGTTCTGGTCTACGGACTCGGGGTGGCGATGGCTGGTGCGCGCGGGCGAACCCTGACTTTCGGTCCCGTGCTGTACGGGTGTCTCGCCCTGCTCCCGACGGCTGCCAGCGTCCACTACGTCAACGAGTTCGCCGACCACGAGACGGACGCGTTGACCGACCGGACGCGGTTCTCCGGCGGGAGCGGTACACTGTCCCGGACAGGACTGCCCCCGTGCCTCGCGCTGCGGGCAGCGGTCGTGAGCCTCGCCCTCGGGCTGACAGTGACCATCGCCGGGGCCTCTGTGGGCGTCCTGTCCGGCGCGTCGGTCGCACTGCTCGTAATCGTCGCCGTGTTCGGCTGGGCGTACTCGGTCGGCCCGGCGCTCGCCTGGAACGGACTGGGAGAGGTGACGAACGCGGCCCTCGGCGGCCTCGCGTTGCCCCTGTACGGGGTAGCGGTCGTCGGAGGGCCACTCGACGCACGTGCCGTCCTCGCCGTGCTCCCGTTCGCCATCTACGTGTTCACGAACCTGCTGACGACGCAGTGGCCGGACCGAACGGCGGACCAGACGGTCGGTAAGCGGACGTTACCGACGCGCTGGTCCCGCGAGCGTCTCCGGCAGGTACACGCTGGAACCAGTGGACTCGCGTTCGGACTGTTGGCGCTTCTCCCGGTGGTCGGGGTCCTGCCGCCGACGGTCGGCTGGTCGAGCCTCCTGCTCGCCCCCCTTGCAATCGTGGCTGCCCGGCGGTTCACGGTCGTTCGGTCGCCGTTTCCGACCGTCGCGGTCATGATTGCCATGGCTGCCGTCCAGTTCCTGGCGTGGACGAGGCTCGCGTTCTGGTGACCTCGGCCCCTGACGAGACGATTGCCCTTCCCGGGTCGGGGGTCAACGTTTTTACTCACCCGGGGAGATACCTCAACACGATGTCAACGGACCTGCCAGACGAGTTGCTCGACATAGACGTCGAGAACCCGGAGGAAGACCCCGAACACGAGATACAGAGCGACCGCTCGCCCGAGAGCGAACCCGACGAGGTCGAACGGTTCGTCGTGTTCCGCATCGGTGAGCAGACACTCGCGGTGAGCGTGGACGCCGTCAAGAGTATCGTGAAGGTCAACGAGTGGACGCGCGTCCCCCGAACGTCGCCGGCCATCGACGGCATCATGGACCTGCGTGGGGAGATTACCGCGGTCATCGAACCCCGCGTCCACTTCCACGTCGAGCAAGAACCGGCGGACGTGAACCGCCAGCGCATCATCGTCTTCGACCGCGCGGCGGACAAGCAGGGCGTCGGTATCCGGGTCGACGACGTGACCGGCGTCGAGTTGATTCCACTGCGGTCGATCGTCCCTAGCGAGCACGCCGAGGACGAGGCCGCGGACCACCCACTCGTGACCGCGGTCATCTACCGCGAAGAGGATGGTCAAGTCGTCGACACGATGGGGTTACTGGACATCAAAGGACTCATCCAGGCGTCCGGGCAAGGAGCCGAGTGAATCGCAGGGGTCGATTCCGCCGGTAAGCGAGTCGTCACCGGTCCGTTCTGCCGATTATCGTCGCTGATAACGGGGCAACAGCATTTATGTCTACGCTTCGTCTACCGTGGCTTGGTGTATTAACTGAATGTCGACAGGGGTGCTCATCGTGGACGACTCTCATTTTATGCGGAACCTCCTCAGGCAGATTCTGGAGGACGAGTACGATATCGTAGGAGAGGCGTCCAACGGGGCCGAAGCGGTCAAACTGTACAAAGAAGAGAATCCGGACATCGTGATGATGGACATCGTGATGCCGAAATGTAACGGAATCAAGGCGACGGCCGCCATCAAGAAACTGGACCCAAGTTCACGGGTCATCATGTGTACATCGGTTGGCCAGCGCGAGAAGATGAAGCTCGCGGTCAAAGCCGGTGCCGATGGCTACGTCACCAAACCATTCGAAGAACCCAGCGTGCGAAAAGCGCTGAAAGACGTCGTCCCTGCATGACGAGCGTGCTGGTTGTCGACGATTCGCAGTTCATGCGAACGGTCATCGGCAACATCCTCGCGGACAACGGGTACGAGGTCTACAGCGCCAGCAACGGCAAGAAAGCAGTCGCGGCGGTCGCAGAACACGACCCCGACATCGTCACGATGGACGTCCAGATGCCCGGCATGGACGGTATCGAAGCCGTCACCGAGATAATGGCGACCAACCCCACCCCAATCCTGATGCTCAGCGCGCACACGAGCGAAGGGGCAGACGAGACGTTCGAAGCGCTCGACCGGGGTGCCGTCGACTTCCTCGCCAAACCGAGCGGTGAGGTCTCGCCGAACATCGCCAGCCTCGCTGACCGACTCGTCGAGAAGGTCCAGGCCGTCGAAGGCGTGGACGCGAGTTCTATGGCGCGGACCCGGGCAACGGCGAAAGCCGCAGCCGGAGCGCCAGACGGCCGGTCAGATACCGCCGACGAACCGGGGAGCGAACCGGCGACGAGCGGTCCGTACGTGAAGCACCCGACCGTCGTCATCGGCGCGTCGACTGGCGGGCCGAAGATCGTCGAACAGATCGTCACGAGCCTCCCCGTCGCGCTCGGTGCGAAGGTCCTCGTCGTCCAGCACATGCCGGCGTCGTTCACCGACCGGCTCGCTGCCCGCCTCGACAGACTGTCGAACTACGACGTCTACGAGGCGAGCGACGGGCTGCGGCTGCGCGACGGCGACATCGCCATCGCACGCGGGGACTACCACATGGAAGTCGTTTCGAACGTCGCGGGGAACGTCCGCGTCAGACTCACCCAGGAGGAACGCCGCCACGGCGTCCGTCCCGCCATCGACGTGACCATGGAGACGGCGGCCGAGCGCGTCTCGGACCCGCTCTGTGGTGTCACGCTGACGGGCATGGGAAAGGACGGCGCGGCCGGCATCGCCGCCATCAAGGCGGCCGGTGGCGCGACCATCGCACAGGACGAAGAATCGAGCCCGGTCTTCGGTATCCCGCAGAAGGCTATCGAGACCGGGTGCGTCGACCAGGTGCTCCCGGCCGACGACATCCCCGAGGGCATCTGTACCGTCTTCACCCAGGAGGCACAGACCCATGGATGAGTACCTCAGGGACTTCGTGCAGGAGTCCGAAGAGAACATCACCGAGCTGAACAATGCACTTCTCGAGCTCGAGCGCGACCCCGACGACGACGAAGCGATGGGCCGCATCTTCCGGATGGCACACACCCTGAAGGGGAACGCTGGCGCGATGGGCTTCGAGGAAGCGTCGAACCTCGCACACGCGATAGAAGACCTGCTCGAAGGCGTTCGGTCCGGGCAGGTCGCCGTCACGCCGGAACTCATGGACGAGATCTTCGCCGGCGTCGACGAACTCGAGACGATGCTCGACGACCTCCGTGCGTCCGGTGAGATTCGGACGGATGCGTCGGAGACGATCGAGACACTTCGTGCGGTCAAAGCGGCCGAAACGGGTATCCCGACCATCTCGGACCCTGACGACGCGGCCCTGGACGAGGCGATCGAGGCCGCGACCGACCTCGCCGACGAGAACCACGACGTCTACCACGTCCGCCTCGCCATCAACGAGTCCGACGAGCAGCAAAACGGCCGACTGGTCGTGAAGGCGCTCGCGGACGCGTTCGACCTTCTCGGGACCGTCCCGGACGAAGAGACGCTCGCCTCGGGCGAGTACGACGGGACGGTCGACGCGGTGTTCGGTAGTGCCGTCGGCGAAGCGGCCATCTCCGCCGCACTCGACCCTGTCGACGCGGTCGCGGACGACCGCATCACGGAGGTGACCGACCGCTACGAGGCGTCACGCGTCGAGGAGGACGTGATGGACGACGAGTTCGACGACCTCTTCGAGGAGGACCCGGGCTCGAACATCGACTCCGAGACCGCACAGGACATGTCCGTCGACGACCTCCTCTCCGAGTTCGACGAGTACGACGACCTCGACGCCATGGTCGAGGAGATGGACGACGTCTCCGGGTTCGACGACCTCGGAGACGCAGGTTCGTTCGACGACCTCGACTTCGGCGACGAGGCCGACGGGACCGACGACGGTTTCGGTGACTCCGTCGCCGACGACGACCTCGGCTTCGAGGACGACGAGTCCACCGGCGTCGAGAGCACGCCCGAACCGGAGCCGGAACCCGCCGAAGACCCCGACGAGGAGGTCGACGACGCGGCCGCGACGTTCGCGGAGCTCAAGGCGGAGGTCGACCCGGTCGGCTTCGACGAACTGCAGGACGAACTCGCAGAACTGGAGTTCGACGAGTACTCCGACGAGGAGGAAGTCGGCTTCGACGAACTCCTCGGCGACGACTTCGAGGAGAGCGACGACGACTTCTTCTCGCAGGCGGAGTCCGAAATCGGTAGCGGACAGGACGAAGTCACCATGGCGGAACTCGTCGGCGACGACGAAATCGCCGGCTTCGAAGACGCTGGCGACGACGAGGTCGCGGACGACCTCACCGACGACGTCGGAACCGGTGCCGAGACAGAGCCGGACGTCGCCGAGGCGTTCGAAGCGGCCGAAGACGCCGACACGGCAGATACGGCCGACGTGAGCGATACCGACGCCGAGGACGCGTTCGACGACGAGGTCGACGACCTCCTCGAGGAGGAGACGGGAACCGAGTCGGCGGCGGACGCAGCCGGTGACGTGTCGGAATCGATGGACACCGACGTCGAGGCGGACGCCGCGGACGATTCCCAGCCAGCCGACGTGATAGACGAGTCGGATTCGGTCGACGCTGCGGACGCAGAGTCCGCTGCCGAGACCGTCGACACCGACGTCGAGGCGGACGCTCCGCCGGAGTCGGCCGAGTCGGAATCCGAAGAGCCCGTCGGGTCGGCGTCCGAGACCGCGGACGTCGTCGAAGCCGACGAAGCCGTGGAGGCCGGCGCGTCCACCGAAGTCGATACTGACGATTCGGCCGATGGCAGTACCGACGACGATTCGGACGACGCCGGTTCCGGAGGCTTCGGTGACTCCAGTACCGGTGGCTTCGACGAGGCGGGCGACTTCGACAGCGGCGTCGACGTCGGCGGCTTCGACGACGACCTCGGCGACGACTTCGAACTCGACGCTGCCGACCCGTCCGAACCGGCCGCCGCGGCCCAGGACGTTGTCGAGGCTGACAGTGGATTCGAGGACAGAGACACCGGGGACGTCGATACCGACGCTCCCGAGACCGACGACCTCGACGCCGACGACGGTGCCGAGACCGACGAACAGCCGACGGCCGAGGAGACCGACGACGACCGCTCTCCCCTCGAACGGGCCCGTGCCCGCTCGGACCGCGACCTGGACGATGTCGAAGTCGGCGAGTTCGAACTCGACGCATCGGACACCACGGCCACTTCCGAAACGGCCGTCGAGACCGGTGACTTCGACGCCATCGGCGAAAGCGAGTTCGACACCGGGGGTGAGACGGCCACCGACACCGGCGATTTCGGTGGCTTCGACGACCCCGGGGTCGACTACGGCGACTTCGACGACCCCCCCGCCGGTTCGTCGGCCGCGGGCGAAGACGACGAGTCAGCCGAGTCCGCAACGAGCGGGCCGGTCGTCGACGCCTCCGAGTACGAGGTAGACATCCAGACACTCTCGGACGAGGCCGAAGACGCCGATACGGAGGGCGAGATACAGTCCATCCGCGTCGACGTCGAGCAGGTCGACCGCCTGTTGAACCTCGTCGAGGGACTGGTCACCAGCCGTGTGCGGCTTCGGCGCACCGTCGAGGAGGGGGCCGACCCCGCCGAACTCGACGACGAACTGGACGAACTGGAAGACCTCACCGGTGAACTCCAGGACACCGTGATGGACGTCCGACTCGTCCCAGTGAAGATGGTCGTGAACACGCTCCCGCGTGTCGTCCGCGACATCTCCCGCGAACAGGACAAGCAGGTCGCGTTCGAGATGGAGGGCCAGAACGTCGAAGTCGACCGTTCCATCCTCGACCAGATCTCGGACCCGCTGGTCCACATCGTTCGCAACGCGGTCGACCACGGTATCGAAGACCCCGCGGAACGCGAAGCCCGTGACAAGCCCGCCGAGGGCCACGTCACCCTGCGTGTCGAGCGCGCCCGTGACCAGGTCGTCATCGAAGTCGAAGACGACGGTCGTGGACTCGACGCCGACCGCCTCCGCGAGGAGGCTGTCGAAGAAGGCATCCTCACGGACGAGGAGGCCGACGCACTCTCGGATTCGGAGGCGTACGAACTCGTCTTCCACCCCGGGCTATCGACGGCGTCGGAGGTTACCGACGTCTCTGGCCGTGGTGTGGGGATGGACGTCGTCAAGAGTACCGTCAACGACCTCGACGGGACGGTTACCGTCGAGTCCGAACAGGGCGAAGGGACCACCATCCGGATGCTGCTGCCCGTCACCGTCGCTATCGCGGACGTGCTGTTCGTGGAGTCCGGTGACGAGGAGTTCGGCGTCCCGGTCAACGCCGTGCGCGACATCGGCCCGGCGGTCGATGTCCGCGAGGAGGACGGGCAGGAGGTCATCGTCGACGGCGACGAGACGCTCCCGCTTATCCGCCTGAACGAGGCGCTCGAGACGCCCGGTACCCCGCGCAACGGCGACGGGATGTACCTGCGCATCCGGAGCGAGGTCCGGCCCATCGCGGTCCACTGCGACGAGGTCCGCGGACAACAGGAGGTCGTCGTCAAGCCCTTCGAGGGCGTGCTCGGCGGCATCCCCGGCCTGAGCGGGGCGACGGTGCTCGGCGAAGGTGAAGTCGTGAACATCCTGGACGTGAAGACACTATGAACGGACGAAAACACAGGAGGCAATCATGAGTCTGATGGTCGACATTCGGAAGCTGAGTTTCATCAACGAGATGGCGAAAGTCGGCACCAACGGGGTCGCCGACAACATGAGTAAACTGACAGGCGAGGACGCCAGGATGGAGGTGACGAAGACGAACTTCATCGACATCCAGGACATCAAGAAGCAACTGGACGCCGGCAAACGAGTCGGTGTCCGGGTGCGATTGATGGAGCCCCCACACGGGCACATCCTCATCCTGTTCCCGGAGTCCAGCGCGAAGAAGATAACCGCGCTCATGCTCTCGGACATGGTCGACGACATGTCCCAGGTGTCGGGCGAGATGGCTCGCTCGGCTGTCGAAGAGCTCGGCAACATGATGGCGTCGGGCTTCATCGACGGCTGGGCGGACGTGCTCGGTCGCACCATCGACATCGCGACACCGCAACTGGTGTACGCACCGGCCGGTGAGATCGTCGAACGGACCGCGGGCCTCGGCGGCGAGGACCTCGCGCTCTTTTTCGACTCTAACCTGACCGTGCCGAGTTACGACATCAACGCCGAGATTTACGCCTTCCCGAACCTCGAAGAGTTCGTGGAGATGGTCAACAACATCGAAGCCAGGCCGACATGAAGCTGGACATCACCGCACTCGGAACCTTCTACGACATGGCTCGGGAAGGTGCCGGTCTCGCGGCGGGGCGCCTGACGCGCATGACCGACGTGGACACCCGTGTCGGCGTCACGAAGCTGAACTTCATGCGTGGCTCTGAGATTCGAACCGAGTTCGAAGACGACGTGCCCAAGGTGGGTATCCGTGTCGAACTCTCGGGCGGCCTCGACGGTCACTCTCTCATCATCTTCGAGCGGGATGCTGCGCTCAGTATCGTCAAGACGCTGGTCGGGGAATCCAACGCCGACGGCTTCGACGACATGAACCGCTCGGCGATGACAGAGGTCGGCCAGATCATGAACGCCGGGTTCATCGACGGCTGGGCTGACGTGCTCGGCACCGTCATCGACGTGTCGACGCCCGAGTTCATCGAGGGAACGACCGCAGAGCCGTTCATCGGTGACCTGGAATCCGCACCCGACGAGGGCGACCTCGCACTGCTGTTCCAGAGCCAGATAGAGGCCGTCGACACCGAAATCGGGTTCAAACACTACCTGTTTCCCCAGCGCGAGTCGATGGCGGACATCCTCGAACAGCACGGTGACCCCGACAGCCGGGGCATCGAGTACGACAAACTCGCCGGCTTCGACGAGATGGCCCAGCAGGGGGCCAAGGAGGTCGCCTCGAACATCACCACGCTCACCGGTATCGAGACGAGCGTGAAGATTCGGCGCCTGAAGTTCGCCTCGCTCGAAGCGATTCCACAGGAGATAGACGACGAGATGCTCGTCGGGGTCGCCCACGAACTCGACGGGACACCGTCTGGCTACCTGCTGTTCCTGTTCGACGAACGCTCCGCCCGCGAAGTCGTCGAGGCGACCGTCCCGAACCCACCGGACGACGAGTTCGGTGCCCTCGGCAAGAGTGCCATCAAGGAACTCGGCAACATCATGGCGTCCGGGTTCATCGACGGCTGGGCGAACGTGCTGGATACGACCATCGACCACTCGCCGCCGCAGTACATCCACGACTTCGGCGCGGCGGTCATCGACCCGGTCATCATCCAGCTCGGCGAGAACCAGGACTTCGCGTTCGTCTTCGACACGGTCATCAAGGCCGACGACCGCGAGTTCGACTGTTCGATCTACGCGATTCCGGACGAGGAAGACCTCGAACGTGCGCTCAACAACCTCGACATCGAGCGCATCGCGGACGCCGAGACGAAAGCAGACTTCCCAATCGATGAAGTGGAGAACGCATGAAGACGTACGGAAGTGAACCGGGCGCGCCAGAACCGGTCCAGGTCGGCATCTCCGAGTTCGTCGTCAGAGGCAAGGACTCCGACGACACGCTCAAGTCCTACGGCCTCGGGTCGTGTCTGGCAATCGCCCTGTACGACCCCGACACGCGCATCGGCGGGCTCGCCCACGTCATGCTCCCCGACGGCGACGCCGCCGACGGCGCGGACACACAGCCTGGCAAGTACGCTGACACGGCCATCCGCGCGATGCTCCGCCGGATGGTCGAGAAGGGCGCAGCCTACACCTCGGTCGAAGCGAAGATCGCTGGCGGCAGTGACATGTTCCAGTTCGAGTCCTTCGGCGAGGGCGTCGGCAAGCGGAACGTCGCGGCGGCCAAGGAGGAACTCGGGAAACTCGGCGTTCCCATCATCGCAGAGGACGTGGGCGGCCAGCGTGGTCGGACCGTCGAGTTCGACGTACAGACCGGCACGCTTCGCATCCGGACCGCGGATAGCGAGCACGCGACGGAGGAACTGTGACAGAGGAGGAGTCGTTCCTCCGAGTCGCCACCTACGTCGAAGACGAGATCGGCTTCGCGACCAGTCATTACAACGACAGCTACCTCAAGCGACGGCTCTCCTCACGGATGCGCCGGACTGGCGCGGCGGACTACGACGAGTACTTCGACATCCTCAGGGACGATACGGAGGAGCCAGGCGAGTTGCTCGACGCACTCTCTATCAACGTCACGGGGTTCTTCAGGAATCCCGACGTCTGGGAGGGAATCCGGTCGGTGTTGCGTGACCTCTCGGCCGAACAGGACCGGGTCCACGTCTGGTCCGCCGCCTGTGCGGACGGACGCGAACCGTACTCACTGGCGATGCTCGCCCTCGACGACCCGCGGGTCGACGCCGAGAAGTTCCACATCTACGGGACCGACATCAACGACGAGGCCCTTCGGACGGCACAGAGGGGCGTCTATCGGAGTACGCGGACCGTCGACATCGAAGACCAGCTCGGTTTCCTCTCGAACTTCCACGCGTACGTCGACAAACACGAGAACCAGTTCACGGTGACCGACCGGGTCAAGCGCCACGTCACGTTCGCCAAACACGACCTCATCAACGACGGCGCGAAGTCTGGGTTCGACCTGGTCATCTGTCGGAACCTGTTCATCTACATCGACAACGAGTACAAACGACCCATCCTCGAGACCATCGCCCGGTCGCTGCGCCCCGACGGCTACCTCGTCATCGGGAAAGCAGAGACGATTCCGCCACAGCTCAAGTCGGCGTTTAGCGTCCTCGACGGCCGTCTCCGCATCTACCAGCGAGAGTAGTCGGCACCGGTTCTTTCAATCCGAGTACGACCCGTACCCTGCCCACGTTCGAGTGCACCATGCCGAGAGCGGTAGCGAGATATCGAGTGTACGAGGTCGAGTTCGTCGAAAAGGGCCGAAGTCTGCCGGCGGCGTTACTCGTCGTCGTTCGGTTCTGACTGCGCGAACGAGAACAGGTCGTCCTCGTTCGTGTCGTCTTCGACCTCGAGGTCTTCCTCGTCGGACTCGTCACCGAAGTCGATGTCCTCCATCCCGGGGACTTCTTTCGTCTCGGATTCGGCGTCGTCGTCCGTGGAACCCGATTCGAGTGGGTCCGCGTCGAAGTCGAGTGCTTCGTCTAGCTCACGGTCGATATCGGTGGTGTCCTGGTCTGCCTCTGCGTCTGCTCCGAACGAGAGGCCGGTCGTGGACTCGGTGTCGGCGGCGACATCGGTGTCCTCCGCGGTGTCCGCCGTTCCGGGCTCGACAGCGTCCTCCGTGACGTCCGTCTCGGCCGCTTCGTCCACCATCGAGTCGTCGGTCTCCCAGCCGGGGGGTGCCTCGTCGGCGTCCCAGCTCGAACCGGTCGGTTCGGGCGATTCGTGAGTCTCCCACTCGCCGTCACCGGGTTCGTCGCTGGACCAGTCGGTGTCGGCGGACTCGTCGACGTCCCACCCGGACTCGCCAGCGTCTTCGGCCTCGAAGTCTTCGTCAGCCGCCCAGGAGCCGCTATCGTCCGAGCTGTCCCATGCCTCCGCGGGGCCGCCCTCGTCCGGGTCGGCCTCGGCGTCGACGGTCTCCCAGTCATCGCCCGAACTGGCGACGTCGGCGTCGGCGTCGGACCCGAAGTCGGTCACCGAATCGTCGGTTGCCAGGGGGTCATCCTGGGTGTCTGGTTCACGTTCTTCAGTCTCCGCTTTCACTTCGGGTTCGGTGTCGTCCCCCGACGTGACTTCGTCCTCGGGTGCCGGGACGTCCTCCGGTTCGGTGTCCGCGTCGATTGCTGGTTCCGCGCCCGCGCCGACTTCCGGTTCTGCGTCGCCATCGACCTCGCTGTCGACGGTCGACGCGCCTGCCGCATCGTCCGCCTCTTCGCCACCTTCGAACGGTTCGAAGCCCTCGAACTCGTCGTCGGCGTCGGAGCCCAGGTCGATGTCTGCCTCGTAGTCGGCGGGGTCATCCAGTTCGTCGAGCTCGGGTTCGGCAGCGACTGCCTCGTCGGCACCGGTCGTTGCATCGTCGGCCGGGCCGACAGCGTCCGACCCGAGGTCGACGTCCGCCTGATAGTCGACGGAATCGTCGGCGTCGGGGTCGGCAGGGGGTTCGTCCGCCTGCTCTGCGTCTCCGAAGCTGAGACCGAGTGCGTCCTCCTGGTCGTCCGCCGCGGTGGCGTCCGAATCAGTGGCACCTTCGGGTATCGCTTCGTCCTCCTCGTCCGGCTCGTCGGGTATCGGGTCTGCCGATTCAACGTCGGCAGACGCCTCGGCTGCATCGTCGGCAGCGGTAGCAGCGGCGTCGAGGTCGTAGTCGTCCGGGTCGACTTCGTCGAGGTCGTCGACGTCGCCGAGTGCGTCGGACGCTACTGCCTCGTCGTCCTCATCGACGGGCACGAAGGTCCCGTCTTCGAGCGGTGCGAACTCCTCGTCGGCGGCCGGTCCGGCACCGGCGTCGGCGCTCGGCGTCGTCTCGTCTCCGAACGTCGCCGGGGACCCGAGGCCACCACCGGCCGCCGTCTCGGTCGTGTCGTCGGCCGGTTCCTCCAGTTCCACCGCGTCCATTCCCAGTTCGCCGGCGTCCGGTTCTGGGGCCGATTCCGCGGGAATCTCGGGGTCGTCAAAGTCGAGGTCTGTGTCACCCGCGGTCAACTCGCCGACGGCTTCGGTCGCGGCCGCAATCTCCGATGGGTCACGCGTCTCCACGTCCTCGAAGAGTGCTTCGCCGGTCCCGAACTCGTAGACGTCGTCGACGTCGGTGTCGAAGCGGTCGAGTGCCTCGCTGAGGCGAGACGCCTGGTTCGCGAGGTCGCTCGCGGACTTGCTGACCTCGGTGAGTGCGGTCGTCTGTTCTTCGGCAGCGGCGGCGACGTTCTCCGCCTCCGCCGTGGTCTCCTCGGAGATGGTCGCAGCGTCGTCGACCATCGCGACGACCTCCTCGGTGGAGGCCGCCTGTTCCTCGGTCGCAGCCGAAATCTCCTGGACACCAGTGTTCGTCTCGGTCGCGTAGCCGGCAATCTCGTCGAGTGCCGTGACGGTCTCCTCGACCGCTTCGGTCGTCGCGGATATCTGTTCGCTCGCACCTTCGACGGAGCGGACGGACTGGCGGGTCTTCGACTGGATGGTCTCGAGACGCTTCTCGATGTCTTCTGCCGCGTCCTTGGTCTCTTCTGCGAGCTCTTTGACCTCCTGTGCGACGACCGAGAACCCTTCACCGGAGCTACCAGAGCGGGCCGCCTCGATGTTGGCGTTCAGCGCGAGCATGTTGGTCTGCTCTGCGATCTCGGAGATGAAGTCGATCAGCTCGTCGATCTGTTCCATCTCGTCTTCGAGGTCGCCCATCTGGTCGGTGACGATTCCACGGTTGTCTTCCAGCGCCTGCATCCGGTCGATTGCCTCCTGGGCGGCCTCACGACCACTGCGCCCCGTCTCTGCTGTCCGCTCTGCCAGGTCTGCCACCTCGTTCGAGGAGGACGCTATCTCCTCGATGGTGGTCGAGAGTCCGGACATCTCCTGGCTGACCTTCTGGAGACTGTCGTTCTGGCGGTCTGCACCGTCGGAAATCTCCTGGATGGACTCCGTGACCTGCTCGGAGGCAGACCGCACCTCCTCGGAGCTCGCGGTGACCTCTTCGGAGGACGTCGCCACCTCGTTCGCGAAGTTCTTGAGCTGGGCGGTGGTCTCTTCGATTTCGCCGATCATGGTGTTGAACTCCCGGGCGATGTCGGCCATCGCCTGTGACTCCGATTCGGCGTTCATCCGCTGGGTCATGTCCCCGTCGGAGACGTGTTGCATCACGTCGCGGTACTCGTCCGCCTTCCGTTCGAGGTGGCGGTTCATCTGCTCCGCCTCGGCACGTGCGAGTTCTGCCTGTTCACGGGCGTCCCGTGCCTCCTGAATCTGTTCCCGGAGGGCGTCACGCATCGAGCCGAACCCATCGTACAGTCGGCCGATGTTGTCGATGCGGTGGTTCTCGAAGTCGACGTTGAGGTTCCCCTCCTCCATCTGCGTGGTCTTGGAGGTGAGGCGGTCGATGGCTGCCGCAGTGTTCCGTCCGATGACCGTCCCGACCAGAACGATGAGCGTCATCCCGGCGAGGGTCGCGTACAGGCCCCACTGGCTCACGTCGTTCACGAAACCGTAGACGTTGGAGGTGGGGGCGCTCACGGTCACGACCATGTTCCGGCCCTCGACGTTGGCGTAACTGGTCACGTACTCTTCGCCCGAGTACTGCTGTTCGACGGTGCTCTCGACAGGTGCCGGCGACGAGTCGAACTGTTGGACGCCAGTCCCGGCCTGAGAGAGCTGATAGAAGTTCGCGCCGGGGAACTGGTTCCCGATTACCGTGCCGTCTTCCATGTTGGCGGTGTTCGCGAACACGATCTGGTTCTCCTGCCCGAGAATCATCGTGGTCTCGCCGTCTTCGACGGACATCGTCTGTCCGTAGTTCTTCACGTCGACGGTGGTGACGATGACCTCGCTGCCACTGCTCGCTTTCACCGGGAAGGCGTAGGCGACGACGGTCGTCCCGTCGTGGTCCTCGTAGGAACTGTAGATGACACCGGAGTCGCTCCCCAGCGTGGTTTTGTCAGCGAGTTTACCCGCCCAGGGTGTCTGGACCTGCCCGAGCTTTGCGTCCTCCATCTGGTTCGCCGTGGTCGCGGCCACCGTGTTGGAGGGCAGTTTCACGTAGTACATGTCCCGGACCCCACGTTCGAACTGTAACACCTGTGTCCGGCTCTCCAGCGTCGCGTCGATGGCGGATTCGTTACCGCTTTCGACCTCCTGGCGTAACGCGATGTTCTGTGTGATGACGATGTTCCGTTCGTCCCACTGTCGCAGGTTCCGCGCCTCCTGAACTGCGCGGTCTTCCAGTCGGTCGTTGACACTGTTCTCGACCTCTTCTGTGATCTGGCCAGTCGCGACGAACCCCACCGCCCCGACTGCCAGACCCATTATGAGGAGCGCAATGCCGAATTTCAGCGCATAACTTCTTCGAATAAAGTTTGGTATGAGTCGACGAAGCGGGCCCAGCATATGCTCGAAACGGTGGGTACCAGAATATAAAACAACACCGGAGATTATCAGGTGTGAAAACCGGGAAACCGGCGTCTTCACCGTCCGGCTTTAACTTGACGGCCGTTTTCGCTTTCGGCAAAAGATGCCCCCACGGTTCGGCCGTGATAAACTACAAGCGGGTCACCGACGAACGGGCTGACGATGGGTCCCGCGGAACTCACCGAGTACGTCCACCGAGCCAGCGACGTCGTCGCGGCCTCCTCAGAGCTGGGGCTCCGAAACACCCAGCTTCGGCTTGTCGAACCCTTCCTGGAGGTGCTCGGCTGGAACGTCAGAGCACCAGAAGTGGAGGCGGCATACGTCGTTTCGGAGACCGAAGTGACGGTCGACTACGCGCTCCTCGCGGACGGGCGACCGTCCGTGTTCGTCCAGACCGGGGCCTGTGAGACGTCGTTCGGCCCGGAGGACAGGGAGACGCTTCTGGAAGCGATGGCAGTGATGGACGTTGCGTGGGGTGTGCTCACGAACGGTCGGCAGTTCTCCTTCGTCGGGCGTCGAGGTGGCCGCGACGAGTGGGTCGACTGTACCCTGTCGGCACTCCCCGAGAACACGCGAGTGCTCGACCACTACACCCGGACCAGTGCGCTCGAACGGGCGCGGGCACGATCTCGTGCCGAACGAGCGACTGCGGCGGAACGCCTCGATGCTGCCGGTGAGGAGTTAGTCGAGTCGCTCGTGGCCGACCTGCAAGCGGCGACAGATGGTGCCGCGGCGGCCGACATCGAGGCCGCGACCAGGGAGTTCGTCGACCGACTGGCACGGTCGTTCCGACCCGACGAGGGGCGCGATGCGACCAGTGCGGACGGGCCGACGGGTGATAGCCCACCGGAACAGCAGCCACCGGAGGAGACCGCGGCCGTACAGGAATCGAAAGAACGTGGCGGTTCCGTCTCGGGGCCTGCTGGACAGGAGGAGAGACGAAGCGACGACGGGCGGCCTGCCACCGAGGCTGGCGTCGAAACCGTGACATCCGCGTCGGCTGCCGACGATGGGGAGTACGTCGCCCGGTTCTTCCGGGACCGTACCTCGGTCGGTGCGGTCGGGAGTTCGACGGTCGAGGGTGCGATGGCCCAGACCGTCGACTACCTCATCGAGCACCATCGACTCACCGGGTCTATCTCACTGCCATACTGTCCGGGCGACGACGACGTGGCCGTCCTCCACCGAGAACCGACCCACCCCAACGGGGAACCGATGCGGCCAGCGGTCAAACTCGACACGGGCCCGTTCCTCTGGACGGCTGGCGACGTCGAGTCACAGCGAGAGCGACTGGAAGACCTCGCGTCGAGGGCAGGCCTCCGGGTCATGTTCCAGGGCGACTGGCGCCCGACGTAGGTGGGGCGTCGCGCGTTCGGACCCGATGGCGTTCAGATGGCGAGGACGAGGAATCCCACCATCGGTACGAGCAGCATGAGCACACCGAGGAGCGTCCTGAGTACAGCCATGTTCGAGTAGTACTATCTCTCCGTTAGATATAATAATTACTACTTTAAATTT